>NZ_CP011789.1:2440000-2745000 GCF_001636055.1 Pseudomonas putida | reverse complement strand
GCCCAGCCCGAACACCGAGCCGCCGGCAAACACCAGGGCATGCAACTGCCCCACCATGTTTTCCGGTTCCAGCGCCGCGGTTTCACGCCCACCCGGGCCGCCACCCCGAATATCGACGCTCGCCGTCCATGGGCGTTCGGTACGGATCACCGTGACGCCAGTGGCGACACGCTCATCGAGGGCGTGGCCGACCAGCAGGCCAGGGATGTCGGTGAGCAAGTTGCGCGGTCCGGGGCGTGGCATCGAATGAATTCCTTGAAAGAGGGTTCGTGCCCCGGAGCAAGTGGTGTGCCAATGCCGGCGGTGCTGCCTGGCATCCCATGGCCAGGACGACGTCACTGCGCAAAAACCAACACCTTGGCCAGACACTGCTACAAAAACACCAGTCCACGCCTCGCCCTGATCCCAAACCCTTGTCCAGAAAGGCCTTTTCAGCCTGGCACAGCCCTTGCTCCAGGCTCCGCCACCAGAGCTTGAGCCCGGAGCCACGCGCATTCGGCAACAAGCCGCCTCTGATCTTTTCGCGACGCAGAGCCGTCGCCTTACTCGACAAGGTTGGCCACCCAGCAGGGCGCGAACCGGGGAACACACTGGAGCCTTCGTACATGACTTCTTCACGCCTTACCGGTTTGCGCCGGCCGCGCAAGACCTTCGCCCACAGCCTGCTGTTCCTCGCCCTGTGCGAGGCCGCTGGCGCTGGCAGCCCGTTGCTGGCCGCCGAGAGCAAGAGCGACAACCCGCTGGACACCGTGGTGGTGGTCGGCAACCGCGGCCAGGCGCGCACCCTGGCCGAAAGCCCGGCACCGGTGGATGTCATCTCGTCCAAGCAACTGCTGGCCACCGGGCAGCCTGACCTGACCCGCGCCCTGAGCCGCGTGCTGCCCTCGCTCAACCAGCCTGCATCGTCCGGCTTCGGCTCCACCTCGGTGGTGCGCCCCATCAGCCTGCGTGGCCTGAACGGCGACCAGGTGCTGGTGCTGGTCAACGGCAAGCGTCGCCACAACAGCGCCTTGCTCAATAACGGGACCTACCTCAACTCTGGCTCGCAGCCGGTCGATCTCGACATGATCCCCACCGCCCTGGTCGACCACGTCGAAATCCTGCGCGACGGTGCCTCGGCGCAATACGGGTCGGACGCTATCGGTGGCGTGGTCAACATCGTGCTCAAGCAGACCGACCACGGCGGCAGCCTGAGCACCAGCTATGGTCAGAACTACGAGAACGGTGACGGCGAAACCGTACGCCAGACCGGCAACGTCGGCCTGGCCCTGCCCAACGACGGCTTCATCAACCTGGGCGTGGACATCAAGCACCAGAAGATATCCGACCGATCCGACAATGCGCCTTACACCGACAGCGCCGGCAACACCAGCCTGCAGCACACTTACTACGGCACGGGGTTGCCCGAAGCGCGCAACTTCAGCCTGGGCTACAACGCCGAACTCCCCGTGAGCGATGCGCTGACGCTGTACTCGTTCTCCACCTACACCCGACGCAACTCGGAAAAGCCCCTGGCCTTCCACCAGCCATCGACCTTCGATGGTATCGCCACGCCCTTCCCCGAAGGCATCGAAGACACCCTGCGCTTCATCGAAAACGACTTCCAGGTGGCCTTCGGCGGCAAGGGCAACGTCGCCGGCTGGGACTACGACCTGTCGAGCACCTACGGCCAGGACCACGCCGAAGCGACCCTGCGCCATACCTACAACCTTAGCTACGGCCTCGACTCGCCCACCTCGGTGGACACTGGCGTGAAGACCTTCAGCCAGTGGACCAACAACCTCGACCTGACCCGCGCCTTCGACCTCGGCCTGGCCAAGCCGACGCAGATTTCCTGGGGGCTTGAACAGCGCTACGAGAACTACAAGATCGGCAAGGGCGACTACGCCTCCTATGCCAGCGGCCCGTTCACCACCGGCGCCAGCGGCAACCCGATCGCACCGGGCACCATCTCCGGTGCCGGCACCACACCCGCCGACGCCGCCGAAAAAGGCCGCACCAGCCTGGCCGGCTACGGCGAGATCGGCCAGGACCTGACCGACAAATGGCACGTCGATCTGGCGGGGCGCTACGAGCACTACAACGACGGTTCAGGCACCACCACCAACGGCAAGTTCGCCACCCGCTACCAGCTGACGCCGATTCTCGCTGTGCGCGGCAGTTTCAGCACCGGTTTCCGCGCGCCGTCGCTGGCCCAGCAGATCTACAGCTCGACTTCGCAGAGCAACGTCAACGGCAACCTGTTCGACTACCGCAACGTAGCGGTCGATTCGGCCGTGGCCAAGGCACTGGGGGCCAGCACCCTCAAGCCCGAGAAATCCACCAACTTCGGCCTGGGCCTGACCCTGCAGCCGACCGATGCCACCAGCATCACCCTCGATGCCTACCAGATCAAGATCAAGGACCGCATCGCCCAGACCGGCTACCTTGGCGGCACCCCGCAGATCACTGCGATACTCGCCGCGGCCGGGCTGCCCACCAACCAGTCGGTGACCTACTTCACCAATGCCCTGGACACCACTACCCGCGGCATCGACCTGGTCGGCGACTACCGTCAGGCGCTGGGCGCCTACGGCAGTGTGCGCTACACCCTGGGCTTCAACTGGAACACCACCGAGATCGACGATATCCACGCCTCGCCGGTGGCCCAGCAGGCCCTCGGGCCTACCGGTGGCTATGACCGTCAGCGTCAGGGCAACCTCAAGCACGGCCTGCCCGAATCCAAGCTGCTGCTGGGCGCCACCTGGACCATCGACAAGTTCGAGATCGGCTTGAACCTGACCCGCTACGGCGAGTACACCCAGTACGGGACTACCGAAGCCTTCGACCGCACCTTCTCGCCGACCTGGATCACCGACCTGAACCTGGACTATCACCTCACCTCCAGCCTGACCCTGACCGCAGGCGCCAACAACCTGTTCAACGTCTACCCGGAACGTACCCACCTGCCCAGCAGCTCCGGCGCCTTCCCCTATGGCAACTTCTCGCCTTATGGCACCACTGGCGGCTACTGGTACACCGGCCTGACCTACAACTTCTGACCCACCGCCCTGTCGCCCCGCAGGCGGCAGGGCCCTGCCGAACGCTTGCACGGAGGCTGTCATGACCCGTCGCACCGACCAGCTCAAGCTGGGCGCATTTCTCGCCAACAGCGGTCACCATGTGGCCGCCTGGCGCCACCCCCTGGCCCAGGCCGACGCCAGCCAGGACTTCGAACATTTCAAGGCCATCGCCCGCAGCGCCGAACGGGGCAAGTTCGATGCACTGTTCATTGCCGATGTGGTGGCGCTCTGGGGCCATCACCTCGATGCCTTGAGCCGCACCGCGCGCGCCGAGCACTTCGAGCCGCTGACGTTGATGTCGGCACTGGCGGCGGTCACCGAGCGCATCGGCCTGATCGCCACCGCCACCACCAGCTACAACGAGCCGTACCATATCGCCCGCAAGTTCGCCTCCCTCGATCACCTGTCCAAGGGGCGCGCAGCCTGGAACCTGGTGACTTCGGTGGTTGCCGACGAAGCCTGGAACTTCGGCCGCGAGCAGCACATCGACCACACTGACCGCTACCAGCGCGCCGAAGAGTTCCATGACGTGGTCAAGGGCCTGTGGGACAGTTGGGACGACGATGCCTTCGTCCGCGACAAGGCCAGCGGCCGCTACTTCGACCCGGACAAGCTGCACACCCTGAACCACAAGGGCGCACACTTCTCGGTGCGTGGCCCACTGAACGTGGCTCGCCCACCCCAGGGGCACCCGGTGCTGGTGCAGGCCGGCGCCTCGGAAGCCGGCAAGGCCCTGGCGGCGCGGGTGGCCGAAGTGATCTTCGCCGCACACCACGAGTTGCCCGCCGCCCAGGCCTTCTACCAGGACATCAAGCAGCGTGCTGCAGCCCTGGGCCGCGATCCCGAGCACATCAAGATCCTGCCTGGCGTCACCCCTTTCATCGCCGATACCCGCGAACAGGCCCAGCAGTTGTTCGAACAGTTCCAGGCCCTGATCGACCCGGTGCTGGGCCTGCGCCTGCTGGCCGACACCCTGGGTGAAGACATCGACCTCTCCGGCCACGACCTCGACGGCCCGTTGCCCGACACCCCGCCCGGCCAGCGCGGCAGCCGCCGAGACCAGGTGCTGCAACTGGCCCGGCGCGACAATCTCAGCATCCGCCAGCTGTACCTGCGCCTGGCTGGTGGCAACCCGGTGATCGGCACGCCGAGCGATATCGCCGACAGCTTCGAGCAGTGGTTCCAGGCCCGCGCCTGCGACGGTTTCAATGTGTTCTTCCCCTACTTTCCCGGCGCCATCGACACCTTCGTCGACCAGGTGATCCCGGTGCTGCAGCAACGTGGACTGTTCCGCCTCGACTATGCCGGCAGCACCCTGCGCGAACACCTGGGCCTGCCGCGCCCGGCCAACCGCTTCAGCACGCGGGCCCCGGCATGAAGGCCCTGGCCGGCCTGGTGCTGGCGGCGGGCGTGATCAGTGCATCGCCTGCCCTGGCCCTGAATATCCTGCTGAGCAACGACGACGGCTATCAGCATCCGAACATCCGCGCGCTGTACAGCACCCTCAAGGCCGCCGGACACACCGTGCGCATCGCCGCTCCCAAGAGCGAGCAAAGTGCGCGCGGCGGTGCCTTCTACTACGGACGCGAAGTCAGCATCGGGCGCGACGACGACCCCGCCTACCCCGACAGCTACTTTCTCTCCACCCACGAGCAAGGCCCCTGCACCAGCCCGATCTGTGCCGGCCAGAGCGTCAGCATCGAGATCAGCGCAACACCGGTGATGGCCGTGCTCATGGGCCTGAAGAAGGTCATGCCCGACCCGGACCTGGTGATCGTCGGCCCCAACCCCGGCAACAATGTCGGCGCGATCAACCTCGCCTCGGGCACCTTCAACGCCGCCAGTGCGGCGCTGCAGACCGGCGTGCCGACCCTGGCGGTAAGTACCGACCTCGAGGATCACGACCCTCAGCGCACCGCACGCTTCGTACTGCGCCTGGTGCAGGCGCTGGAGCAACAGCGCCCGGCCGACGGCAAGCTGCTGCCCGCTGGCATCGGCCTCAACATCAATCTACCCGCCGGCAGCGAGGTCAAGGGCATTCGCCTGACTCGCATCGGCCGCTACGTGGGTTTCGACACGCGATACACCGACGACCTGGGCAGTTTCGGCGCAGCGCTTTCCGGTAAACCCGGCATCGGCTTTTCCAGCAGTGCACCCGCCAGCGACACCGAGCAGGACGACGAAGCCGTGTGGCTGGCCAAAGGTTACCTGACCATCAGCCCCTTCAGCGGCCTGCTGCAGTCACCTGCCGCCACACCCGCCCTGCAACGGCTCAGCGCCCTGCCCGCCCCCGAACGAGGACAGACACCATGAGCGGTGGTTTTTCACTGGGTTTTCTCACCCGCGTCTACCAGCCGCGGTTCGACGCCAAGGTCTACCGCGACACCCTGGAGCTGTTTCGCGTTGCCGAGGAGCTCGGCTTCGACAGTGGCTGGGTGGCCCAGCACCATTTCGCCAGCGAACAGGGGCGCCTGCCCTCGCCGCTGGTGCTGCTGTCGGCCATCGCCCAGCGCACCCGGAGAATCCGGCTGGGCACGGCGATCATCGTCTTGCCCCAGGAGCCGCCGCTGCGCCTGGCCGAAGATGCCGCCGTACTCGACCTGCTGGCCGACGGGCGCGTGGAATTGGGCCTGGGTGCCGGCTTTGACCCAGACACGTTCAGCGCCTTCGAACTGAACCCCGAGCAGCGCCACGGCCGCTACGAAGACCACCTGCAACGCTTGCACGATGCCCTCGGCAACGCCGCGCTCAACGACCAAGGGCTGCAACTGCGCCCTGCGGCTCGCGGGCTTGGCCAACGCCTGTGGGAGGCCACCTCACGGGTGGAGCAGGTGGCCGCACGTGGCAACGGCCTGATCATGGCGCCCAACCCGCACCTGCCGGTCGAGGCCGGCGTGGAACTGGTGCAGCGCTATCGTCAGGGCTGGCGCAGCGATCACCTCACGGCCCCGCGCGTGGTGCGGGTGCAAGCGGTATTCCCCGAGGGTGGCGACGACACCGCGCTGCGCCAGGACATCCAGGCCTATGTGCGCCGCCAGCAAACCATCGGTGTGCTCGACGCCTCCCTGGGCGGCGATCTGGGTGCAGTGCTCGAACGCCTCGGCGTGCTGCATGGCAGCTCGACGCAGATCGTCGAGGGGCTGCGCCGTGGCCCACAGCTGGGTGTGCACGACCAACTGGTGGTGCAGGTGCAAACCACCAGTACACCGCTGCGCGAAGCGATCAGGGCCCTGGAAATCCTGCGCCAGCACATCGCACCGGCGCTCGGGTGGCGCCCTGGCGTCGCCATTAACCGACCTCTCGAGGAGCCCGTGCAAGCATGACCTTATCCCCGCAAAAACCCTTCAAGCTGGGCTTTCTCAGCCACGCCTTCGGCGAGGACCCACGGCAGGCCTATCGTGACCTGCTGGAGCAATTCGAAGTGGCCGAGGCCCTGGGCTTCGACGGCGGCTGGATCGCCCAGCACCACCTGAGCAGCGGCTTCGGGCAACTGCCTTCACCCCTGGTGTTGCTGGCCGCGGTAGCCGAGCGCACGCGACAGATCGAGCTGGGCACCGGCGTCATCGTGCTGCCCTTCGAAGACCCGATCCGCCTGGCCGAAGACGCCAGCGTGCTGGACAGCCTCAGCGGCCAGCGGGTGCAACTGGGGCTGGGCAGCGGCGGCGCCAACCTCGACAACTTCACCGCCTTCGGGCTGGATCCAGCACAACGCCAGGCGCACTTCGAAGCCCAGCAACAGCAGTTGCAGCAACTGCTCGAAGGCGCGCCCCTGCACGCCGACCTAAGCCTGCAACCGCCCGCCTGCGGCTTGCGCCAGCGCCTCTGGCACTCCCACGGCAGTGTCGCGGGTGCCGCGTATGCCGCCCGGCAAGGCAACGGCCTGCTGCTCGGCACCGCCACCCACGACCCGCTGACCGTGCAGAAGCCCCTGGCCGACGCCTACCTGCATGCCTGGCGCGATACAACCCGAGCGCCACGTATCGGCGTGGTCCGTGCAGTGTTTCCCGCACACGACCGGGGCAGTGCCCAGGCGGAACTGGCCATCGACATCGAACGGCATGTACCGCGCCTGCGCCGTGAAGGGTTGATCGACGAGGCGCTGGACCTGGACGCGCACCTGCGCCTGATGAACGTGCACCACGGCGCCCCCGACGACATCGTCCACAGCCTGCGCCAGGACCCGGCGCTGCTGGGCTACGTCGACTACCTGATCGTGGTCACCCAGGCCGAAAGCTCGACCCAGGCCCAGGTGCTCGAACGCCTGCGCATCATCGCCGAAGACATCGCACCCGCGCTCGGCTGGCGAGCGAAGCACGGGCTGGCTACTCAGCCGCAGGCGACGGTGGGATGATGGTGACCTCTTTCTGCCGCCCGACGGAGCGTGGTCATGGCCCTTGAATTCAGCTGGCAACTGCCGCTCTGCGGCCCGGCTGCGGCGCCCGGCGGCGTGACAGGCCCCGGGCACTGGATTCAACTGGCCCAGGCGGTCGAATATGCCGGGCTCGATGGCCTGTGGATTCCCGGTGGCGCGCAGTGCCTCGACAGCCTGGGCATAGCCGCAGCGCTGTGTGCACACACCCGCCATGTGCGCTTGACCGTCAGCATACCGCCGCAAGTGATGCTGCCAGCAGCGCTGGCCAGTACAGTGCAGAGCCTGCAGTCGATCAGCGCCAACCGCGTGCGCCTGCACCTGCCAGACAGCGAACAGAACAGCCTGCGCCAGGCGTTCGGCGACTGGCTCAACCGCGACCAGCGCAACGAGCGTATTGGCGAATACCTGGAAATCCTCGGGCGCCTGCTGCGCGGCAGCGACCCGGGCTTCACCTACAACGGTCGCTATTTTCAGCTGGAGAACGCAGGCTTTGCCTGGCGCGACCTGCCCGCACCGCCCATCGTCCTCGACGACAGCCAAAGCCCTGCGCTGATCGCCAGCCACGCCCAGGCCTGCCTGCTGCGCCCGGCGCCACCCGCCTGGCTGCGCCAGGCCATTGCCCGACAGCGCGACGCCAGCCCCGAACCGGCGTTGGCACCGACGTTCGCCTGCACCCTCGGCCTGATACTCGCCGACACCGAAGCGCAAGCCTGGGAAGCCGCCGCCCGCCAACTGCCTGCACCACCCGCCGACGGCGCTGACAGCGTGACGCGGTTGCAACGCGATGGCCACCCGCTACGCCGCTTCGAGGTGCACCCCAACCTGCTGCAGCAGGCCCCCGATCAACCGCTGTACCTGGTGGGCACCGCGCAGCAACTCGCCACCCGCCTGCAAGAGCTGCACGGCGTAGGGATCGAGCATATCGTCATCCAGGGCCAGCCGACGGTCAGCGAGGTGCTGCGCTTCGGCGAGCAAGTCCTGCCCCTGCTGACCCGCAAGGAGAGCGTCTGAGATGTACAAGCCCGCGCACAGGCCGATCGAGATCGACTGGTTCCTGCCCACCAATGGCGACGGCCGTCACCTGACCAGCAGCGGCCTGCCCAAGGTCGGCCTGTTCCAGCAGGGTGAACGCGCGCCGACCCTCGACTATTTGCGCCAGGTGGTACGCGCCGCCGAGCTCGGCAACTTCGACGGCATCATGGTGCCCACCGCCAGCGGTTTCGAAGACCCCTGGCTGATCACGGCCGTGCTGGCCCAGGAGGTACAGCGCCTGCGCTTCCTGCTGACGGTGCGTCCGGGGCTCGAACTGCCCGCCTACAGCGCCCACCGCGCCGCGACCCTGCAGTTGCTCAGCAACGGGCGCCTGGACCTGCATGTGGTCAGCGGATCGAGCCGCTTCGAGCAACGCTCGCTGGGGGATTTTCTCGAGCATGACGAGCGCTATGCACGCACTGCCGAGTTCCTCCAGGTGTTCCAGGCCGTCTGGAGCGGACACGGTCAACCCCATCACGGACGCTACTACCGCAGCGGGGGCGGCAGCCCGATCGCACCTCAGGCAGCAGCACCGGCGATCTATTTCGGCGGCGCATCCAACGCCGCCGAACAGGTGGGCGCAGCCCATGCGCAGACCTACCTGATGTGGTGCGAACCGCCGCAGATGATCGCCGAACGCATCCTGCGCATGCGCGAGCTGGCCGCAACTCGCGGACGCACCTTGCGCTTCGGCTTGCGTTTGCACGTGTTCGCCGCGCCCACCGATGAGCAAGCCTGGGCGCATGTGGAGCGGTTGCTGGAGGAGATCCCCAAGGAAGCCATCGAGCAGGCGCAACTGCAGATGGCCGCCTACGAGTCGGTCGGCCAGTCGCGCCAGACCGGGCTGGTCAAGGGACGTGGACGACGGGCGCGTGAGCTGGAGGTTTCACCCAACCTCTGGGCCGGGGTCGGGCTGGTGCGGGGGGGCGCCGGCACTGCGCTGGTGGGCAGCTACCAGCAGGTCGCCGACCGGATCGAAGCCTACAGCCAACTGGGCGTGGAGTGTTTCGTGCTGTCGGGCTTCCCGCATCTGGAAGAGGCGATTCACCTGGGGGCCGAGCTGGTGCCGTTGTTGCGGCGGATCAGCCCGGCGTGCGGCCCTTGAGCATGCCGTGATTGACCAGCAAGGTGCGCATGGCATTGCGGGTGATGCCCAGCAACGCCGCCGTGCGCAGCTGGTTGAAGCCGCAATAGGCAAACGCTTCGCGCACGATCAGGTCTTCGATGTCGTGCAGCAACGCCTCTCCAGGGACCTCGAACAAGCGCAGCAACTGTTCGCGCATCACCTCCTGGGGCAGCGTGTGCACGTTGCCCGCACTGGTCCTGGCCACACTCAGCCCAGCGGAAAACTTCAGGTGCTCCGGGCGGATCGGCTTGTCGCCGGCCACCAGCAATGCCAGGTGCACAACGTTTTCCAGCTCACGGATATTGCCCGGCCAGGGGTAGTCAAGCAGTGCCTGGGTCGCCGACTCGGAGAGCATCGGTTCACTGATGTTCAAGCGCGCGCTGTAGATCCGCCGAAAGTGTTCCACCAACGGCAGGATGTCGAGGGGCCTTTCGCGCAGTGGCAACACGGCGACCTGGGCGACGTTGATGCGATAGAAGAGGTCCAGGCGAAAGTTGCCCGCCTCCACCGCCTGCTCCAGGTCGACGTTGGTGGCGGTTACCAGGCGGATGTCGATCTTCACGGGCTTGCGCGAGCCGACCCGCACCACCTCCTGCTCCTGCAGCACACGCAACAGCTTGACCTGCAGCGCGAGCGGCAGATCGCCAATCTCGTCGAGAAACAAGGTGCCGCCGTCAGCCTCCTCGAACCAGCCGGGACGACGGCCCGCTGCGCCGGAAAAGGCCCCGGCCTCATGGCCGAAGAACTCGCTTTCGGCGAGAGTTTCGCTGATCGCCCCGCAATTGACCGCCACGAAGGCGCCACGACGGCCGCTGGCCGCATGCAGGTAACGGGCGACCAGCTCCTTGCCGGTGCCGGTCTCACCGTTGATCAGCACGGGCACTTCACTGGGCCCGACCCTTTGCAGAAACTCCAGCAGTTGGCGCGAACGCGGATCGGCGAAGACCAGGGCCTTGGCCCGAATCGACAGGGGATCCTTTTCACCTTGGGGGAAGGTCAGGATCGGGCTCGAATGTCCCTGGGGGCCGCTCATGGCAAGGAGTTCCAGCGTAGGTGGCGATCGGAAAGTGACACTACTTTAGCGAGCCCTGGTTATAACCAGAAATATTTAAAAAGCATTACCTCAAAACTTTTGTTTCTGAGCAGTGGGCGGGATGAAAGAGGTGCTGGCGAGCGGGAAGATCGGGTGCGGTGAATGGGAAGCGAATTGAGCCCGGAACGAAAAAAGACGCCGAAGCGTTTTACATCCGCGCACCTTTCAGGCTCTACAAAGGCCGTTGGTTTATGCACGGAATGTGCTACCCGAAAAAATGAAAAAATGGAAGTAAACGCTATGTTTATTTAGTCGTATATATTTCCCACTCTATAGTTGAAAAATTTACTCGGAATTCGGGCAGCGCCTCCACCCGCCGCCCTGCAGTAGCGTCAATCAGGAGCGACACCACAAGGAGGTTCGATGCTCAACCGAACAGCGGAGGACTGGCAACGTCTGGGCCACCTCTCGACGCTACTCGAAGCGTTGCCCGCGCTGGTGCGCGAGCTAGGGTTTCACTACTACCGTTTCAGCTTTGCAAGCTGCACGCATGCGGTCAGCGCAGGCAATCTGGTAACGGGCTCGGAAGCGATTATTCAGGCCGCGCTGGATTTGCGAGCCCATCACCTGCAGCGCTCAAACATCCCGTTGATCTGGGAGCCCAAGGCGTTCGCTACAGCGCCCTCGCTCTGGGCCCAGGCCCAGCGCCTCGGTCTTCGCCACGGGTGGCTACAGCCTCTGCATGAAGGCGTTGCCCACAGCTGCCTGGCGCTGTTGCGGCCTCACGTCAGCGTGTCTGCTACAGAGCATTATCAGAACGCAGCATCAGCGCTCTGGCTGGGTGAATTCCTCCACCGCACGGCAGCGCAAAGTGATGCAGCGCTCAAGTCCAATCGCGGGTGCGTTTGAACATCCCGCATACACGCGAGATGAGCGCGACCGCGCAAGCCCGAATTTCATGGACTAATTTCTGGACTCAATAAGTCCGGATGCTCATGGATGGGAGTGGCTTTGACTGAAACGAAAAAAGACGCCGAAGCGTCTATTTTCAAGTATCTACAGACTTCCATGGAACTCTGTAGATCGATATTTGGAGCGGGAAACGAGACTCGAACTCGCGACCCCGACCTTGGCAAGGTCGTGCTCTACCAACTGAGCTATTCCCGCTAAATGGCGTCCCCTAGGGGACTCGAACCCCTGTTACCGCCGTGAAAGGGCGGTGTCCTAGGCCACTAGACGAAGGGGACATACCCAACGCTTTTCAGCGCACCAGCTATAAAGCCTTGCGGCTTGCACTGGATTTATTTCCCAGCCCTGCCTCAGGCAGCACCGTGAAAATTGGAGCGGGAAACGAGACTCGAACTCGCGACCCCGACCTTGGCAAGGTCGTGCTCTACCAACTGAGCTATTCCCGCGTCGTGATGGGTGCCATTCTAGCGAACTGCCAGGGAAGGTCAACCCCTTGATTCAAAAAAAGTTTTACTTCTGCTCGGAGCCTTCGCGCAGGTGCGGCCAGGCCGCCAGCAGGTAATGCACCATCGACACCAAAGTCAGGCCTGCGGCCACCAGCAACAGCCCGTAACCGAGTGCGACCCAGAAGGTCAGCACCGGCGGATTGCCCAGCAGAATGACCAGCGCCAGCATCTGCGCGGCGGTCTTCCACTTGCCCAGGTTCGACACCGCCACATGCGCCCTCGCCCCCAGCTCGGCCATCCACTCGCGCAGAGCCGATACCACGATTTCACGCCCGATGATCACCGCTGCGGGCAGCGTCAGCCAGAAGTTGGCGTGCACCTGCACCAACAGTACCAGCGCCACGGCGACCATCAGTTTGTCGGCGACAGGATCCAGAAACGCCCCGAACGGCGTGCTCTGCTGAAGACGACGGGCCAGATAGCCATCGAGCCAGTCAGTTGCGGCGGCGATGGCGAACACGCTGCTGGCGGCTACGTAACTCCAGTGATAAGGCACGTAGAACAGCAGAATGAAGATCGGGATGAGCAGGACGCGTAGAACGGTGAGCAGATTTGGAATATTCATCGGTACGACTGGCTGCGAGTTGAACCCGGCATTCTACTCGCTATGCAGGCTCGCATAAATCGACTCGGCAAGCTTTTTACTGATGCCGGGTGCCTTTGCAATCTCGTCGACACTGGCGCGGTTGAGCTCCTGCAGGCCGCCGAAATGTTTCAGCAAGTCTCGACGGCGCTTCGGTCCGACCCCTGCGACGTCTTCGAGGCTGGACGTACGGCGCGCCTTGCCGCGACGTGCGCGGTGACCAGTGATGGCAAAACGGTGCGCCTCATCACGAATCTGCTGAATCAGGTGCAGTGCCGGAGAGTCGCCCTTGAGGGTGAATTCGTGGGCTACATCGTTGAGATACAACGTCTCGAAGCCGGCCTTGCGGGTCACTCCCTTGGCCACCCCGAGCAAGGTGAGGTCACTCAGCGCCAGCTCCTGCATGACTTCACGGGCCATGTTCAGCTGTCCCTTGCCGCCGTCGACCAACAACACATCGGGCAACTTGCCCTCGCCGTCCTTGATTCGCCCGAAACGGCGAGTCAGGGCCTGGTGCATGGCAGCATAGTCGTCACCGGCGGTGACACCTTCGATGTTGAAACGGCGGTAGTCGGACTTGAGCGGGCCTTCAGGGCCGAACACCACGCACGAGGCCACCGTAGCCTCGCCGCTGGAGTGACTGATGTCGTAGCACTCCAGGCGCTGCGGAACCTCCGGCAGGTTGAGCACCTGAGCCAAGGCCTCGAAACGTGCGGCCATGTGCTGGCGATTGGCCAGACGAGCGTTGAGCGCCTGCTCGGCGTTGGTCACGGCCAGTTGCTGCCAGCGCGCCCGAGTCCCTCGGACTCGGTGACTGATGGCCAGGTCGCGACTGCGCAAGGTCTGTACTGCTTCAGTGATGGCCTGAAAGTCCTCGTGGACCACATTGACGATCAGCTCTCCTGGCAGTTCTCGCTCGGCGTTGCCCAGGTAGTACTGGGAAAGGAAGGCCGCCATCACTTCGGACACCTCCTCCTCGATGCCCACCTGCGGGAAGAAGTTCTTGCTCCCCAGCACGCGCCCGCTGCGGACGCTGATCAGGTGCACACAGGCCCCGCCCGGGTTGACGAAGGCGGCGATGACATCGACGTCACCGGAGCCGCCTTCCATGTACTGCTGGTCCTGGACGCGACGCAACAAGGCGATCTGGTCGCGCAGCTCGGCGGCCTTCTCGAAATTCAGCGCCATGGCGGCCTGCTCCATCTCGGCGTTGAGCTCATTGCCCAACTGCTGGCTACGCCCCTCGAGGAACATCACCGAATGCCGTACGTCTTCGGCATACTCCTCGGGCGTGACCAGGCCGACGCACGGTCCCTTGCAGCGCTTGATCTGGTATTGCAGGCACGGCCGGGTGCGGTTGGCGTAATAACTGTCCTCGCACTGACGCACCGAGAAGGCTTTCTGCAGCAGGCTCAGGCTTTCACGGATCGCCCCGGCGCTGGGATAAGGGCCGAAGTAGCGGCCCTTGGCTTTTTTCGCGCCACGATGTATGCCCAGGCGTGGGAAATCGCCGTCGGAAAGAAAGACGTAAGGGTAGGATTTGTCGTCCCGCAACAAAATGTTGTAGGGCGGACGCCACTCCTTGATCAGCGTCTGCTCGAGCAGCAGCGCCTCGGTCTCGTTCGCGGTAATGGTGGTTTCGACCTGAGCGATGCGCCCCACCAGGGCGGCCGTTTTCGGCGCCAGGCCAGTCTTGCGGAAGTAGCTGGCCAGACGCTTCTTGAGGTTCTTGGCCTTGCCTACGTAAAGCAGCCGGGACTCGGCATCGAACATCCGGTACACGCCTGGGCGACCGCTGCAGGTCGCCAGGAACGCGCTGGCATCAAAGAGTTGGGACATGGGGGATTACAGGCTTGCGTCAACCATACCGTGGCGAACGGCCAGCAATGTCAGTTCGACGTCGCTGGTGACCGAGAGTTTTTCGAAGATCCGATAACGGTAAGTATTGACGGTCTTGGGGGACAGACACAACTTGTCTGAGATGATCTGCACTTTCTGGCAGCCGACAATCATCAGGGCAATCTGGATTTCCCGCTCCGACAGCGCATCGAACGGTGACCCCTGGGGCTGGAACGATTTGAGCGCCAGCTGCTGGGCGATCTGCGGGCTGATGTAGCGCTGCCCCGCGAAGGCCAGACGGATAGCCTGGACCATTTCGTCGAGGCCCGCGCCCTTGGTCAGATATCCCGCGGCGCCTGCCTGCAGCAAGCGCGTGGGAAACGGGTCTTCCTCGCATACGGTGACGGCGACCACTTTGGTATCCGGGTGACTGCGTAGCAATTTGCGCGTGGCTTCCAGGCCACCGATTCCGGGCATCTTGACGTCCATGAGGACTACGTCAGGTTTCAGCTCACGGGCAAGCTTGAGGGCGGCTTCGCCCGAATCCGCCTCGCCGACCACTTGCAGCCCATCGATATCGGCCAGCATGCGCGTGATACCGGTACGCACCAGATCGTGATCATCGACCACAAGTACCCTAATCAAGCAGACACCTCGTCATGGGGGCGATTGGATCCGGCCACCTTAACAAAAAATTTCATCACGAACCTAGCGCAAAGCGTCATTGGCATATGCCTGGCGGTCTGCCCTTCGCAGGCGAGTCTTTTCGTAGCTTTCGTTATCTGCCGCCAGACGCCCGAGCAGGTGCCAGATCGCTGCCCGATCGGCTGAAGTCAGCCGTCGCAACATACCCAGCACGCGGCTCTCATCGCCACTGAGGCATTCCAATGGCGCTGGCGTGCGCAGGCCGCTGAGTACGTACGCAGCATCGACGCCCTTTGCGGCGAGCGCCGCCAGATAATCGATGCGTGGCGTGCGCTCCCCACTTTCGTACTTGCCTTGGGCGTTTGGCTCGACACCCCCGATGTCGCCGAACACTCGCTGGGTCAATCCCAACCGCTCGCGCTCTTCCCTCAAACGCAGACCGAATCCTTTCATTCGACTCCCTTCCTCTCTCGATCAGATAGCCCTGGGCGCGTCCGGCCCCCAGGCGAATAGCCACGAATCCAGTTGGCACTATGCACATTGGATCCAACCAACACAAGCTACTATTACGGCGCTTGTCTAAACCTGTACCGACATCAAGACCTCGCGCCCGTGACCATGACATTGCGCTGCATACGAACGAAACAGTCGTCCTCCCCTATTTCGACAAAGCCCGACCGTGCGTAGAGTCGCCTGGCCGGGTTACTGCGGAACACCATAAGGCGCAGTAACGGCAAACGACGTTGCGCTGCCCATCCGGCCAACTGCCCCAGCACCCAGGATCCAACGCCGTGCCCGCGGTACTCGGGCAGCAGGTGCAGTTCGCGAATGAACAAAGCCTGGCGGTCCTGACTGAGGCTGCAGAAACCCAGCACTTGCTCTTCCGCCTTCACCAGCCACTGCTCGCGCCAGCTCCAAGCTTCGTCGAATGCCTCTTCGATCCATAACAGGTCGAACTCGCGGTAGTACGGGAGCATGGCGCGCCGCGTCAGATCGCGGGCGAAGGTACGACAGCCTGCGGTAGCCGGAACAAGTTCAAGTGATATTTGAGTCATAGCATCTCTATCCGCCTGGCTCCTGGGCATAACACACCGGTGAACTGCCCGGCCCCCTTCGCTCGAGCTCTTCTTCCAGCCAGTCGGCGAGCACCCGGGCATTGTTGTGCGCAGTATCCTTGCCTGCGAACAACAGGGTCAGAGTCCCCTTGGCCGCCAGATCCAACAGCGGATACCAATGCTCAGGATGGGCCGCGAGTTCGGCACGGTAGTGCTCGGAAAAACCGGCAAAGTCCATATCCCCGGCATGAAACGCCCTGCGCAGCGCATCCGACGGTGCAACGTCGCGCAACCACTGCCCGTGCAAGGCATCCTTGCGCATATTGCGTGGCCACAAGCGATCGACCAGCACGCGCTGTCCGTCCTCAGGCGAAACCGATTGATACACGCGCTTGCAACAGATCATCGAATTTTCCGGCGCTATTTTCACCCTCAGCCTACGACTTACATTGACCAAGGTCACGCAACAGCCACTCGATCAACACCAGACAACCGCTGCGCAACCCTCGCCCGGGGCAAGAAAAGAGGCCGCGCGGGCGGCCTCGATCAAGTCAGCCCGGAATTTTCAGCCCACGCTGCACCGCAGGACGCTCCAGGAATTTCGCCAGCACTCGCTGCACTTCCTTGAACGCCTCGAAGCCCACCAGATCACGGGCGTCGTAGCGATCCACCAGATTGCGCACCCAGGGGAAAATGGCGATGTCAGCGATGCTGTACTCATCGACCATCCACTCACGGCCCTTCAGGTGACGATCGAGCACACCGAGCAGACGCTTGGATTCGTTGACGTAGCGATCACGCGGACGCTTGTCCTCGTAATCCTTGCCGGCGAAGAAATGGAAGAACCCCACCTGGCCGAACATTGGCCCGATGCCGCCCATCTGGAACATCAGCCACTGCAAGGTCTGATAGCGCTGCGCGGGGTCCTGGCTGAGCAACTGGCCAGTCTTCTCCGCCAGGTACTGGAGGATCGCCCCTGACTCGAACAGCGGCAATGCCTGCCCGCCGGGACCGTCGGGATCGAGAATCGCAGGGATCTTGTTGTTGACGCTGAGCGAGATGAACTCGGGCGTCAGCTGATCGTTGGTCTCGAAGCTGACCTTGTGTACCTCATAGGGCAGGCCGATCTCTTCGAGCATGATCGAGACCTTGACGCCATTGGGTGTGGCCAGCGAGTAGAGTTGCAGGCGCTCGGGGTGCTGCGCCGGCCACTTCTGTGTGATGGGAAAAGCGGACAGATCGGTCATGGTGGATTCCGAATGCGAAGGGATCATCACTCTAGAACCAACGTCAAGGTTTGACCATGGCCTTCCAGAGATCGAAAGTGACGCCCACACGGGTGCGCCACTTGTCGCTGGATCAATAGCGTGGCAGAACAGGCTGGGCGTCGTTGGAGATGACCACTTCGACGCGCCGGTTGAGCTGGCGCGACTGTGCATCGTTATTACCTGCCACTGGATACTCCTTGCCGTAGCCGGCAGTGACCATACGATCGCCGGCCACGCCTTGGCGACGCAGGGCATTGGCCACCGCCGCCGCGCGCTGCTCGGACAGTCGCTGGTTGAGGGCATCGCTGCCAGTCGAGTCGGTGAAGCCTTCGATCAGCACCTTGCGCTCTGGATTTTGCTGCAGGTAGTGCGCGAGTTGCTGAATGTTACGATGGCTGCCGCCACGCAGCTCGGCACGCCCGGTGTCGAACAGTACATCGCCGAAGGTGATGACCGTACCACGGTCGCTGGGTTTGGCATTGAGGCGCTGCAACGCCTTGAGCTGTGCGGTCCGCACATCCAGACGCGCCAGGGTGCGCTGAGCTTCGATGCCCTGCAGGCCAGTTTCGGCCTGACGCAGCAAGATGGTCTGCTCGGCAGTTTCGATCCTGCGGTTGGCCAGATAGGCGAGCTGAGTCACCTCGGCGCTCTTGCGGTCCTTGAGCGAAGCTTGCTCGGCTCGTCCCAGAGCGCTGAAGGCCTCACGGGTTTCCAGCGCAGCAACACGACTCGACTCAGGCTTTGCCTGGAGCACCGAATATGCCTCCCGCGCCTCGAGCAACCCAGGGTTTTCCGGGGTGGTGCCACAACCGGCCAGCATCAGAGCCACAACCGATACACCCGGCAGCAGATGGAATTTCGACATGATGGTTCTCCTCAGCGGGGGGTAGCGATGGCTTGGGGGGCGTCGAGCAATTCCTGCTTGAGCACCTCGATGCCTTGGCGCGCAGTGTCAAGCTGCGCCTGGGTCTTGCGAGCAGCAGCCTTGCGCTCGGCCAGCCGGGCATCGGCCTCTGCCTGCTCGGCGAGTATCTTCACCTGAGCGGCATCCTTCTCACCCAGTGCGCGCTCCATGGCGTTGAGTTTGTCCTGGGCGGCACGCATTTCCGCCGGCGCGTACTGCGTGGCGTCGGCAGAGACCGCCCGGTTGACCGCGCTACGAGTCAGCTCGATCTGCTCGCTGGGCATGAGCGAACTGGCGCAGCCACCCAGCGCCAGGAGCAGGCCGGCAGCAGGCAGGAAATTGATATTGAATCGGGCAGGCATTGAACAACTCCTCGTGAGTTGACGACACACGAACACAGGGCTCCCGCCGTGTTCGCGCGGTGATGGTCGAAAGGTCCAGAGGGTACGGTCGATGTTCGCGGTGCGGGCTGGTTCAGCCGCCACGAGAGGGGAGCAATCGGTGAGAAACGTAGAACATCTATGACAGTCTCTTGGAAAAGCCGTGCAAGACTATTCCGCAGATATTGAACGCCACATAGGAACTATCCGAACCAACCACGGGTAATTTTCGACAACCCGCAAGCTGCATCGGGTAGCCGATGGCTACCCGCCCCTAGGGTTCAGCTACGCTCGTGCGCCTGCCGCTTGAGCTTTTCGGTGTCGACACGCACGAACACCGAATCGGCGCGGACGGTCAGCACGTCCCCGGCCCAGACCTCACAGATGACTCGGCTCTTGCGCCCGACCTCACCTTCGACCCTGGCCTTGAGCAGCAACTCGACACCCATGGGCGTAGGTTTGAGGTAGGTCAGGCTGAGGGTGCCGGTGACACAGTCAATACGCGGCAAGCTGCCCGGCTCGCGCCCTTCGGCCCGGTAATGGTAGGCCATTGCGGTCCAGTTGGAATGGCAGTCCACCAGCATCGCCAGCAGGCCACCGTAGACCAATCCGGGCCAGCCGATGAAGCCGCTGTCAGGTGAGTGCCGGCACAGCAGGTGCACGCCGTCGCTGTCCCAGTGGCTCTGGATATGCAGGCCACTGGGGTGGGAACAACCGCAGCCATAGCAGGAGCCTTCGGGCGCCGCCAGTTGCTGGAGGGAGAGTGCTTTCTCGTTCATACGCTTCCTGTGCTTGTTGGAATGGGAAGGATGGCGGGAGGATGGTAGCGCTCCCCCCCTTCCTTGTGCACTCACCTGCAGCGGCAACACAGGATGAGCGCAAGCCTCAAACGACTTGCACCCGACCAGCCCTCTCTCGCCGCCGTGTCACGGAAATCAGCAGGATCACCGCGGTAACCCCGGCCGTCATCAGGGTTTCGTAGCGATAGGCATCGCTGAACAGCATGTACCCCAGCACCAGTACGATAGTCCCGATCACCAGCCAGGTGAGCCATGGGAACAACCACATCTTCAATGCAAGCTCCGTCCCCTCACGCTCAGCCCGCGCACGCATGCGCAGTTGCGAAACAGCAATCACCAGGTACACCAGCAGGGCGATGGCCCCCGTGGTCGACAACAGGAAACCGAACACCTTGCCCGGGAACACATAGTTGACGAAACAGCCGGCGAAACCCGCCAACGTCGAAAGGATCACTGCTACGGTCGGCACACCAGCCCCGGAAATACGCCGGGTCATGCTCGGCGCCTCACCGCGAGCGCCCAACGAATAGAGCATCCGCGAGGCCGTGTAGAGCCCGGAGTTCATGCAACTGGTCACCGCCACCAACACCACCAGATCGACCACCAGCTTGGCGCCCGGCACATTGAGCACCTCCAGGACGCGCTGGAACGAGCCCACGGCCTTGAGCTCCGGATCGTTCCAAGCTACCAGCGACACCACCAGGAAGATCGACGCCAGGTAGAAGATAGCGATGCGATACACCACAAGGTTGGTGGCACGACGGATCTTCTCCTTGGGGTTGGCGGTTTCATCGGCGGCAATGGTGACGATCTCGGCACCGAAGAACGAGAAGATAGTGATCAGCACGCCCCCCAGCACCGTGCCGAAGCCATTTGGCATGAAACCTCCGTTGGCCCACAGCTGGCTGACGCCGGAGACCTTGGCCAACGGCCAGACGCCGAACAGTGCCAGGCTGCAGATGATAATGAAGGCGAGAATGGCGACCACCTTGATCAACGCGAACCAGTACTCGAAGGCGCCGAAGTTCTTCACGCTGACCAGGTTGGTCCCCGACAGCAGTACCATGATCAGGAAGGCGAATAGCCAGGACGGCACATCGGGAAAATAGGCATGGAGGATATCGGCGCCAGCGATCGCCTCGACCGGGATGATCAATACCCAGAACCACCAGTACAGCCAGCCGATGGTGAAACCGGCCCAAGGTCCGATGGCCTCGGTGGCGTAGGTGGAAAACGAACCGCTGTTGGGGTTGGCGATGGCCATTTCGCCAAGCATGCGCATCACCAGCAGCACCAGCAGGCCGGTCATGGCATAGGAAATGAGGATCGCCGGGCCTGCCGTGGCGATGGCGTTGGAGGAGCCGATGAACAGGCCGGCACCAATGATGCCTGCGATGGAAATCATGGACACCTGGCGCGAAGTCAGGCCGTGCTGCAGCGAACGCTGTTTCTTTTGTTGTGACGATGCCATGGGGAACCCTCTGATGGGTCGGCCGCCGCAAAAGGCGGCGATGAGTCTGAGCAGATTTTGTTGTAGGTCTGTGCTGTTGTTTCTTGTTGTTGTGCAGTTTTCGCTGTCACTGCGCACAGGACAGGAAGTTGGAGTAAGGGGTGTTTTTTCTCTTGCCTCTCCATCGGGTTGTAATCGTTGATCCAGGTCAGTATTAATCTATAGGCGTGGCTCAACAAACGACCTTTTAGAAACACATGATTCCGTTTTGGAATGCATTTCTTATTTTTCCTGCCTGGTAACGCCTGTCATGTCCAAACGCCTGATGCCCTCCACCACCGCCCTGCAATGCTTCGAGGCAGCCGCCCGCCACCTGAGCTTTACCCGTGCGGCGCAGGAGTTGCACCTCACCCAGAGCGCGGTGAGCAAACAGGTCGCACAGCTCGAGGACATGTTGTCCCACCCGCTGTTCCAGCGTATTCGCCGACGCCTGCACCTGACCCCGGCAGGCGCGCTGTACCTCACCGAAGTGAACAAGATCCTCACCCAGATCGACATCTCCAGCCGCTACATCCTCAGCTACGGCGACGAGACGGAAGTCCTGCGCATCGCCACCCAACCCACCTTCGGCGCGCGCTGGCTGGTGCCACACCTCAAAGGTTTCGGCGAACGCCATCCGCGCATCCACCTGGACGTGCGTAACGAACTGGAGCCATTCGACCTCGTGCAGGCCAAGGTCGATATCGCGTTCTTCTTTGGCCAGGGCACCTGGCCCGGCGCCACCTGCCTGGAGCTGTTCAGCGAGGAGGTGGTGCCGGTGTGCGCACCACAACTGTTGCAGGCACATGCGTTCGGCAGTGCCCAGTCGCTGACCGAGCACCGTCTGCTGCAATGCGCATCGAGGCCCGAAGCCTGGCACGAGTGGTTCCTTGGGCTGGGGCTGCACAGCCAGAACAGCTACCACGGACCACGCTTCGACACCTTCTACCTGTGCATCCGCGCAGCCATCGCAGGCTGCGGAATTGCCCTGATTCCGCGTTATCTGGTGGCCGAGGAACTGAGCGAAGGCAAGCTGGTGGTGCCGTGGAATCATCCGGTGGCGAGCAATGGCCGGCACTTCATGGCCCATGCCGAGCATGCGGCCGAGGTGCCCAAGGTGAAGGCCTTCGTGGAGTGGATCCTGGAACGGGCAGCTGAAGAGGGTTAAAAGTCGAACTTCGAGAATCCAAGGAATGATCCCAATCGAATAATTCGTTTGCCGAACACACATTCATCGCGCTTGGATAATAAGAAATTCGAACAAGGTTCCGTGCGTCCATGAGTCAGGAAAGTATCAGCCAGTCCATCGCCATCGTTCACCCGATCACACTTTCCCATGGCCGCAACGCCGAAGTATGGGATACCGACGGCAAGCGCTATATCGACTTCGTCGGCGGTATCGGCGTGCTCAACCTGGGACACTGCAACCCGGCAGTGGTCGAGGCCATTCAGCACCAGGCCGCCCGCCTAACCCACTACGCCTTCAACGCGGCTCCCCATGCGCCTTATCTTGCCCTCATGGAGCAACTGAGAGCGTTCGTTCCAGTGAACTACCCGCTCGCCGGCATGCTCACCAACAGCGGCGCCGAAGCCGCGGAGAACGCGTTGAAGGTGGCCCGTGGCGCCACCGGCAAGCGCGCGGTCATCGCCTTCGACGGCGGCTTCCATGGCCGCACCCTGGCCACCCTCAACCTCAACGGCAAGGTCGCCCCCTACAAGCAACGCGTGGGTGAGCTGCCGGGGCCGGTCTATCACCTGCCCTACCCCAGTGCCGATACCGGCGTGACCTGCGAACAGGCACTCAAGGCCATGGAGCGGCTGTTCAGCGTCGAGCTCGCGGTCGAGGATGTCGCAGCCTTCATCCTCGAACCGGTGCAAGGCGAAGGCGGCTTCCTCGCGCTCGACGCCACCTTCGCCCAAGCCCTGCGCCGCTTCTGCGACCAGCATGGCATTCTCATGATCATCGACGAGATCCAGTCCGGTTTCGGACGCACCGGCCAGCGCTTCGCCTTCCCACGCCTGGGCATCGAACCGGATCTTCTGTTGCTGGCCAAGAGCATCGCCGGCGGCATGCCGCTGGGTGCAGTGGTCGGCCGACGTGAACTGCTGGATGCCCTGCCCAAGGGCGGGCTTGGCGGCACCTATTCAGGCAACCCCATCGCCTGTGCCGCGGCCCTGGCCAGCCTGGCGCAGATGAGCGACGAGAACCTTGCCACCTGGGGCGAGCGCCAGGAGCAGGCCATCGTGAGACGCTTCGAACACTGGAAGGCCAGTGGCCTGTGCCGTTACCTGGGGCGCCTGACCGGCGTTGGCGCAATGCGCGGGATCGAGTTCGTCAACCCCGACGGCAGCCCGGCGCCTGCGCAACTGGCCAAGGTAATGGACGCTGCACGAGCCAAGGGGTTGCTGCTGATGCCCAGTGGCAAGGCCCGCCACATCATTCGCCTGCTGGCGCCGCTGACCATCGAAGCCGAAGTACTCGAGGACGGGCTGGATATTCTCGAACAGTGCCTGGCCGCACTGGACTGAGACTCAGAGCCCCAGTTCTTCTGGCGTGAGCATGTCGGACTCGAAGGCGATCCAGCCGCCTTCCAGCTCGGCATGGCCGTTGACGATCGGGCCGTAGTAAGTCAGGCCGTTCTCAAGCGTGACACAGATATGCGTGGCCGACTTTTCAGGAGCCGCGAGCGTACCGACGAAATGCACCTTCTTCAGCGTTTCGGTCACCGCCTCGAGACCGATGCGCATGCCTGGATTCTCCGAAGCCTCGGCGTCCCCGCCACGGTCTTCGGCGCTGACAGTCACAGTGGCGATGTAGGGGTACTTGGTACTCAAGCGGGGTTACCTCGATCAGATGGAGTGGCAGCTGTCGCCAGGGCCCGTCAGGGTACGGCAGCACGAACAGGACCGCGAGCGAATAATACGCCTTGGGCCCTGAGACGCCCTCCCCACAACAGATATCTCCTACGCAATCACAGCCTTGAAGCTGATTATGGGGTAGATCGCCTACCTCTAGGATGGCGCCTTCAACCTACACTGAAGAAGGCATTATCCAATGCGCAAGACCCTGATGTTGTTCCCGGCGCTGGCCATGCTGATGGTTGCCGGCCACGCGGCAGCACAGAGCTGCCCTGCAGCCTCCGAAATCACTCAGAAGCCTCTCGACGGCGGTGGCTACGCCTATCAAGCCCCCGGCGGCTGGAGCGGCGACAATCCGTTCGCCGACCAGGACGACCTCAAAAGCTTCAAATTCACCGCCGTCAAGTTGAAGGAAAACGTGGTGCTGTGTGACTACGAGGCGGACGCACTGGGTGGCGCGCGCATGGCATTGCGCGAATCCAGGCAGCCAGACAAGGGCAACTGGAACGACGGCTTCTGCAAGTCGGCCAACCCCGTCGACTGCACCTTCAAGTAAGCCTGAAAGTTGGTCCTTGCATGCCTCGGCTGGTATTGTGCCCGCCGAGGCATGCCCCACCACACGAGGACCCAGAGTGAGCGCCGAAGAACCCCTGATCGCCGACCTGTTCGAGGTCGACAAACGCCTGACCCTCAAGCCCGTCGTGGACTTCAATACCTACCTGCGCAACGCCTTCGGCGACGGCGCCTGCCGCTGTCATCGCTGCGTCGAGCTGAACGGCGACGAAAGCAGCTACAGCCACCGCCACACCTTCGAGTTCGATGGCCGCCCGATGCATCGGCGCTTCGCCAACACCGCAGGCAGCGATGTATTGCAAGCCTTGAAGAAAGCCTGGCTGTCGTACACCAAGAACGACCTGCCCCTGCTCGGCCAGCTCGATCTGCACACCCTGCGCACCTTCACCGAAACGAACCTGCATGAGCGGCTGCTGGCCCTGCTCCCGGCCAGCGGCCTGGCGCGCGAGGTCGATGGCACTTGGATACTGCAAGCCCAGGCCGACTGACAGCCCGGCGGCGCAGCAGGATTCTCCCGGTCTGCTACCGTGGGAGAATCCTCACCTGCAGGTGACCTGCCATGGCCCGCACTACCCCCATCGAGCTGTACCGCAATATCGGCATCGTCGCCCACGTCGATGCCGGCAAGACCACCACAACGGAACGCATCCTGTTCTACACCGGGGTCAACCACAAGATGGGCGAGGTCCACGATGGCGCCGCGACCATGGACTGGATGGCCCAGGAGCAGGAGCGCGGCATCACCATCACCTCGGCGGCGACCACGGCGTTCTGGCAAGGCTCGACCAAGCAGTTCGCCGACAAGTACCGTTTCAACATCATCGATACGCCCGGCCACGTCGACTTCACCATCGAGGTGGAGCGCTCGCTGCGCGTGCTCGATGGCGCGGTGGTGGTGTTCAGCGGCGCCGACGGGGTCGAGCCGCAGTCCGAGACGGTGTGGCGCCAGGCCAACAAGTACCACGTGCCACGCTTGGCCTACATCAACAAGATGGATCGCCAGGGGGCAGACTTCCTGCGCGTGGTGAAGCAGATCGATCAGCGTCTGGGCCACCACCCGGTGCCCATCCAACTGGCCATCGGCAGCGAAGAAAACTTCATCGGCCAGATCGACCTGGTGAAAATGAAGGCCATCTACTGGAACGACGCCGACCAGGGCACCAGCTACCGCGAAGAACCGATTCCCGCCGAACTGCAGGCCCTGGCCGACGAATGGCGCGCGCACATGGTCGAGGCCGCAGCCGAAGCCAATGACGAACTGACCCTTAAGTTTCTTGAAGGCGAAGAGCTGAGCATCGACGAGATCAAGGCCGCCCTGCGTCAACGCACCATCGCCAACGAGATCGTACCGACCATCCTTGGCTCCTCGTTCAAGAACAAGGGCGTGCCACTGATGCTGGACGCGGTGATCGACTACCTCCCCGCCCCCAGCGAAATCCCTGCAATCAAGGGCACCGACCCGGACGACGAGGAAAAGCATCTCGAGCGCCATGCCGACGACAAGGAACCGTTCTCCGCACTCGCCTTCAAGATCGCCACCGACCCCTTCGTCGGCACCCTGACCTTCGCTCGTGTCTACTCCGGCGTACTCAGCTCCGGCAATGCGGTGCTCAACTCGGTCAAGGGCAAGAAGGAACGCATCGGCCGCATGGTCCAGATGCACGCCAACCAGCGCGCCGAAATCAAAGACGTGTGCGCGGGCGACATCGCCGCGCTGATCGGCATGAAGGACGTGACCACCGGCGATACCCTGTGCGACATCGACAAGCCGATCATCCTCGAGCGCATGGACTTCCCGGACCCGGTGATCTCGGTCGCGGTCGAGCCGAAAACCAAGGCCGACCAGGAGAAGATGGGGATCGCCCTGGGCAAGCTCGCCCAGGAAGACCCCTCGTTCCGCGTGCGCACCGACGAAGAGACCGGGCAGACCATCATCTCGGGCATGGGCGAGCTGCACCTGGACATCATCGTCGACCGCATGCGCCGGGAGTTCAACGTCGAAGCCAACATCGGCAAACCACAGGTCGCCTACCGCGAAAAAATCCGCAACACCTGCGAGATCGAAGGCCGCTTCGTCCGACAGTCTGGCGGACGCGGTCAGTATGGCCATTGCTGGATCCGCTTCGCCCCGGGCGACGAAGGCAAGGAAGGCCTGGAGTTCATCAATGAGATCGTCGGCGGCGTGGTGCCGCGCGAGTACATCCCGGCAATCCAGAAAGGCATCGAGGAACAGATGAAGAACGGCGTGCTCGCCGGGTATCCGCTGATCAACCTCAAGGCCGCAGTGTTCGACGGCTCCTACCACGACGTCGACTCCAACGAAATGGCCTACAAGATCGCCGCATCCATGGCCACCAAGCAGCTGTCTCAAAAAGGCGGCGCGGTGTTGCTGGAGCCGGTAATGAAGGTCGAGGTGGTAACGCCCGAAGAGTACCAGGGCGACATTCTGGGCGACCTGAGCCGTCGCCGCGGGATGATCCAGGATGGTGACGAGACGCCCGCCGGCAAGGTGATTCGCGCCGAGGTGCCGTTGGGCGAGATGTTCGGCTACGCCACCTCGATGCGCTCGATGACACAAGGCCGGGCCAGCTTCTCTATGGAGTTCACGCGCTATGCAGAGGCGCCGGCGAGTATCGCCGATGGCATCGTGAAGAAGAACCGAGGGGAATAGCCCAGGCGACCTCATCGCGGGGCCCCGACTTGCCCCGCGATGGCGTCGGTCTCGCCGACTCAGAACCTCAATGTTGCTCGCCTGCCCGCCGCAACAGCTTCTTGCACCGCTCCGACAGATGCACAACGCGCAGGTGCTTGCCCGCACGGGAATACCGCTCGCGCAGCGTCTTCAACGCGGCGATCGCCGAGTA
Source organism: Pseudomonas putida (assembly GCF_001636055.1). Taxonomy (NCBI): domain Bacteria; kingdom Pseudomonadati; phylum Pseudomonadota; class Gammaproteobacteria; order Pseudomonadales; family Pseudomonadaceae; genus Pseudomonas; species Pseudomonas putida. Next base: position 2,717,641 of record NZ_CP011789.1, on the reverse strand, counting down.
GTCGACGAAACTCAGGTGCTTGCAGTCCAGCGTCACGCTCTGCGGATCCTGCGCCGGATCGAACTGCTCGAGAAACGGTGTGGTCGAGGCAAAGAACAAGGTGCCATGAACCTGGTAAATCTTGCCGCCCTGGCCATCCTCGTGGCTATCGGCATACAGCTCACGAGCATGCTGCCAGGCGAAGTTGATGGCAGCGATGACGATCCCGAACAGCACCGCGGCGGCCAGGTCCGTCAGTACCGTGACCACCGTCACGGCAATGATCGCCAACACATCACTTTTCGGCACCTTGTGCAGTACTCGCAGCGACGCCCAGGCAAAGGTCTGCTGCGCCACGACGAACATCACCCCAACCAGTGCCGCCAGCGGAATACGCTCGATCAGCGGCGACAGGAACAACACGAACAGCAGGATCATCACCCCCGCCACCACCCCCGACAACCGACCGCGGCCATTGGAGCTAAGGTTGATCACGGTCTGGCCGATCATCGCGCAGCCGCCCATGCCACCGCACAGCCCCGACACCATGTTGGCCGCGCCCAGGGCCACACATTCACGGTCAGGGAAACCGCGACTCTCGGTGATCTCATCGGTGAGGTTGAGGGTCAGCAGAGTTTCCAGCAGACCGACCATGGCCATCACCAGCGCATAGGGGGCGATGATCTTGAGCGTCTCGAGGTTCCAGGGCACCTCCGGCCAGGCCAGTTGCGGCAGGCCGCCGGCGATGTGCGCCATGTCGCCGAGGGTGCGGGTCGGCAGCGCGAGCAGGTAGACCAGCAGGCCCACACCGACAATCGCCACCAGCGCAGGCGGCACCGCGCGGGTCAGCTTCGGCAGTACGTAGACCACCAGCATCGTCAGGGCTACCAGACCGACCATCAGCAGCAGCGGCTTCCCGCCTAGCCAGTGCTCGCCGTCCTTGAAATGCTCGAGCTGGGCCATGGCGATGACGATGGCCAGGCCATTGACGAAGCCAAGCATCACCGGGTAAGGCACCAGCCGCACCAGCTTGCCAAGGCGCAGCACGCCGAACAGGATCATCACGATCCCGCCAAGCAGCACCGTGGCCAACAGATACTGGGCACCGTGCTGCACGACCAGGGCGACGATCACCACCGCCATCGACCCGGCGGCGCCGGAGATCATACCTGGGCGACCGCCAAACAACGCGGTCAGCGTGCAAATGATGAAGGCACCATAGAGCCCCATCAGCGGATTGAGGTGCGCCACCAAGGCGAAGGCGATGCACTCGGGCACCAGGGCGAAGGAGGTGGTCAGGCCAGCGAGGACGTCGGCGCGAAGTCGGGCGGGTTTCATGTAGATCCTGTGAAGTGTCCAGTCTGGGCGACCGCGCGCGGGTGCACTGGGTGACCCCAATCACACGAGCGGAAGCAAAATCGAGGGGCGCGATGTTACGGAATTTGTCTGACAGCGGCCACCGCCGCTCTGCTCAGCGCACCCGTTCCCGGCTCTGCACCGCGAGATCCAGCGCACGCTGCATGTCCAGCCGCGCCGAGCGGCCCAGGTCAGGGTCATTGAGACGACCATTGCGCTCCGACGGCAGGATCGGCGCCGTCAGGTCCTCGGCATCCATCGCCTCGAAGTCCTGTTCAGAGCCCATGGTCAGGGCACTGCGGCGCAGCAACATACGCACCTGCTCGGGCGTAAGCTGCGGATTGATCGACAACATCGCTGCCACCGTCGAAGCCACCAACGGCGTCGCGTAGGACGTACCGCAGTGCGGCTTGCCAGCATCGGCAGGTTGCAGGCAGGCTGCTGCACTGACATCCACACGCATGTCGACGTTGGAGCTGCGGCGCTTGACCACATGCTGCGGATCGTCAACCGCGGTGTCGCGCTCGCTGCGTTGATGCCCGCCCACCACCAGCAACTGCTCGGTCACGAACGACGATGGCAAACGGTATTCATCGGTGCCAGACCATGACGAGCCATTGCCCGCCGAATTGACCACCACCACATCCGGGTGCTCGCTGCGCAGCCACAGGAAGAATTCCTCGAGCAACTCCTCGTAGCCACTCATGGCCAACCCCGAGCGCACCAGCGAATCGACCTCGTCGCCCTCCACGCTTCTGGCGCCGACGCGGTGGATACCCCAACTCCAGTTGAGCACCCGTACGCCGTCCTCGACCAGGTTGACCGACGCGGCAATATTGGCGGTGATACCTGCATCCGAGTTGCGCTCGACGATCACCTCGAACCCGGGGCTGGCCTTGCCCAGGCCGCTGAGAAAGCCACCTGCCACCCCCTCCCCGCGCCCGGCCAGGATACCGGCGACGTGGCTGCCGTGGCTCTGCGCACGTGCGCCGTCGCGGCCGTAAAGGCAGGTCTGTCTTGGCCCGCAGGCGCCGCGATAAGCCTGAAAGGGCGCAGCGTCGAAATCCAGCTCGCGCTCGATCACGCCCACGCGTATCGGCTGTACCGGCACGTTCGAGGCCGGGACCCGGCGCTGGTAGTAGTACAGGGCATCCGTGAAACGATTGGCCGCCCACTCATCGGCCTGGTCGATGACCGTAGCCTTGCCGCCCTCGCCTTCCTCACCTCGCTCCGGCGCCGACTCCTCGACGATCACCGCGTCCACGCTGAGCTCGCTGCCCATGCGCAGGATCATCGCATCGCGCTGTACAAGATCACGTACCGGCAGCCGCAGTTGGTAGACGTTCAACGGCGGGATCGCCCCCACCACCTGCGCACCATATTTGTCGGCGATACGTTGCGCCTCCTCGCGCCCGTTGTGCTTTTCCTCGATCAGCAGGCTGACCAGGTCGAGGTAGGTGGTCAGGCCGTCCATGTTCCTGGCCACCTCGTGCGGGCCTGCGGCGACCACATGGCTGCGCTGGCGAGTGAGCCAGACCGGATTGCTTTTCTGCCCGCCGACCTGCAGCCACAAAGGAGCGCTCGGACCGGGCTGGTCGAGCGTGAACTCGAGCCTGTCGCCCTCGCGCAGCACGACATTGGCCGGCAAGGCCCGGTCCCCCAGCCACACCTGTGGAGCCTGGTGCTCCAGACCTTGCGCGCGCAGGCACCAGTGCTGCGGGGCTTCGGACAGTAAATCGCCGCAGCGCTGCAACTGCTGGATGCGCGGCTCGGCAATGGCACTCTGTCCAAGAGCAAGTAACAACAAAGGTAGGTAGCGCTTCATGCCGAGGGTCTGCCATGGTCTTTTTGCTGCGACCCCAGCGCTCAGGCGATGGTTCAGCTGTTGACGGTAGCCCGCGAAAGCTCCGCAGCTGCGCTGCAAATTTCAAATCCCTGTGATCCAGACACGGCACAATGCTGGCAAATTTGCCATCATGTCTATTCAACCTGCGGAGACCACGAACATGCCGCTACGCCCCCTTGTCACCGCCCTGCTGCTGGCGGCCAGCCTCACCGCACAGGCGGCCACCGAAGTCGTGCCGCTGCAGCACCGCAGCAGCGCCGAGCTGCTGCCGACCGCCCAGTCCTTTCTTGGAAAGGACGGAACCGTCAGCGCCTTCGAGAACAAATTGATCGTCAATGCCAGCCCGGAACGCATCGACGACCTGCGCGCATTGCTACAGCAGTTGGACACTGCGCCCAAACGCCTGCTGATCAGCGTCGACAACAACGACAGCAACTACCAGGACAAACGCGGCAACGCCCGGGTCATCCAGTACGGCACCAGCAACCGAGAAGGCGGCCTGCAGCAGATCCAGGCCAGCGAAGGCCAGCCGGCGCTGATCCAGATCGGCCAGAGCATCCCCATCACCAGCACCTCGACCGATGGTTACGGACGCATCCAGAGCGACACCCAATACCGCAATGTGACCCAGGGCTTCTACGTCACGCCGAGCGTCAGCGGTGAAACGGTTCGTCTGCAAATCAGCACCAATAATGATCGAATGAGCCAGGAACGCCAGGATGTAGTGAAGGTGCAGAGTACCGACACAACTGTCTCTGGCAGGCTCGGCGAGTGGATCACCCTGGCGGGGTACAACCAGCAGAGTCAGGCCGACAATAGCCCTTCGGCCCTCACTTACAGCACCCAGCGCGGTGAAAACATGACGCTACGTGTCAAAGTCGACCTTCTCGACTGATCCCAGGCCGTACAAGGCCTCGACCAAGGGCCTTGAAACTGACTGCAGAGTCGCATTAGACCAAAGATGTAGTAAGCCTAAAAAAGCACTACAAAACATTTGACAGGCTCTTTTCGCCAAGGGCATGATGGCCTCGCTCCCGCTAATCAGGGGCCCTGGCAAGGGCCTTCGGGACGCCCTCCCGACACCCCTGGAGGCGTCCTGTGTCTATACGGCCCACAAGGCGGTTCGACGGGATTGCGACTGCAACGAAGAAGTTGTCCCGAGGGACGGAAGCGCATCACCGCAGAACCGGCAATCGACGTCGCACCGCAGCAAGGCATCCACGAGCCGACCTGCTGGGGACACCTTCGCCTGAACTGCACCCCCTTCCCCTTCGAGCCTTCCCCGTTCGCCGCCGCACTCCCCCGGACAGGACAGCCGCCAGGCCTCTGATTCCGCGCCCTGAGCATCCGCACAACTACACTCAAGATCGATGCGACGAGGTTTATTTCCATGGCACTGACACGCGAACAGCAAATTGCAGCCCTCGAGAAAGACTGGGCCGAAAACCCGCGCTGGAAAGGCGTGACCCGTACCTACACCGCCGCCGATGTCGTTCGCCTGCGTGGCTCCCTGCAGCCAGAGCACACCTTTGCTCGTCAAGGCGCAGAAAAACTGTGGAAGCTGGTCACCCAAGGTGCCCACCCGTCCTTCCGGCCCGAAAAAGATTTCGTCAACTGCATGGGCGCCCTCACCGGCGGCCAGGCCGTGCAGCAGGTAAAAGCCGGCATTCAGGCCATCTACCTGTCCGGTTGGCAGGTAGCCGCCGACAACAACTCGGCCGAGTCCATGTACCCTGACCAGTCGCTGTACCCGGTCGACTCGGTACCGACCGTGGTCAAGCGCATCAACAACGCCTTCCGCCGCGCCGACCAGATCCAGTGGAAAGCCGGCAAGAACCCGGGCGACGATGGCTACATCGACTACTTCGCACCGATCGTGGCTGACGCCGAAGCCGGTTTCGGCGGCGTGCTGAACGCCTACGAGCTGATGAAGAACATGATCGAGGCAGGCGCCGCCGGCGTGCACTTCGAAGACCAGTTGGCCTCGGTGAAAAAATGCGGCCACATGGGCGGCAAGGTACTGGTACCAACCCAGGAAGCCGTACAGAAGCTGGTGGCCGCGCGTCTGGCCGCTGACGTTGCGGGCGTACCGACCATCATCCTCGCTCGCACTGACGCCAACGCTGCCGACCTGCTGACCAGCGACTGCGACCCTTACGACCAGCCGTTCGTGATCGGCGAGCGTACCCGTGAAGGCTTCTACAAGGTACGTGCCGGCCTCGACCAGGCCATCGCCCGCGGCCTGGCGTACGCTCCGTACGCCGACCTGATCTGGTGCGAAACCGCCAAGCCGGACCTGGACGAAGCCCGTCGCTTCGCCGAAGCGATCAAGAAGGAGTACCCGGACCAACTGCTGTCGTACAACTGCTCGCCATCCTTCAACTGGAAGAAGAACCTGGACGATGCCACCATCGCCAAGTTCCAGCGCGAACTGTCGGCGATGGGCTACAAGCACCAGTTCATCACCCTGGCTGGCATCCACAACATGTGGCATGGCATGTTCAACCTGGCGCACGACTACGCCCGCAACGACATGACCGCCTACGTGAAACTGCAAGAGCAGGAATTCGCCGACGCCAGCAAGGGCTACACCTTCGTGGCGCACCAGCAGGAAGTGGGCACCGGCTATTTCGACGACATGACCACCGTGATCCAGGGTGGCGCTTCGTCGGTGACGGCACTGACCGGTTCGACCGAGGAAGAGCAGTTCCACTGATAGTGGATTGCTGACAGAGGACCGGGGCTTGAGAAAGCCCCGGGCTTTCTTTTGCTTGCTGCCCCCACCACTCCCTCCCCCTGCAGACGCCTGATGTCCTGACGACGAGGCAAACCCCGAGATCAGGTCTATGCTTGAGGCAGCACAGCAAGCAAGGACTGCCACATGCCTCGTCCAAGCCAACGCCTGGATGCCCCCTATATAAAGAAGCACAGCCCGTATCCGGCTTGCTCGATTGCGCTTCCTTGCCATTGCCGCCCGCCCCCCGTCGCCCCGTCATTCGCCGAAACATTGACCCAGAGCGGTACACGAGAACGCTGCAACTGCTAGAACGAGAGTTTTTCTCATTTGCAAGTGACAAGATTGCGAATTGAACTAGACAGGTATCAGATGGCTCGGCAAACAGCGGCTCAGCCAAATGATATTAATTATCATTATTAAATTGAAGACTCGTTACGCCAACCAAGAAACATAATTAACAAATCTGATTGGAATGCCCGAAAATCAAGGCTTTCAGCGATTTACGAAAGATTTTTGTTCTTAATCCTACGAATAATTTTGCACTGGAAATTTTACTTGCCGTGGGTTTACCCATAAAATCAGCGCGATTGATTCAGCTGCGACATTTGGTCACTGCATCAGCGACACCGCGTCGCCGCTCTACTTATTTCAGACTGCAGAGCTGGGTCTCTGTATAAGGATTTCAAGCATGTCCGATTCGGCAGGACTCATCGCCCACAACTGGGGCTTTGCCATCTTCCTCCTGGGTGTCGTCGGCCTGTGTGCCTTCATGCTCGGCCTGTCCAGCCTGCTCGGCAGCAAGGCCTGGGGCCGCGCCAAGAACGAACCCTTCGAATCCGGCATGCTGCCCGTTGGCAGCGCCCGCCTGCGCCTGTCCGCCAAATTCTATCTGGTCGCGATGCTGTTCGTGATCTTCGATATCGAAGCCCTCTTTCTCTTTGCATGGTCTGTGTCCGTCCGCGAAAGCGGCTGGACCGGATTCGTCGAAGCTCTCGTTTTCATAGCAATTCTGTTGGCAGGTCTTGTCTACCTATGGCGCGTCGGTGCTCTTGATTGGGCTCCCGAAGGTCGCCGCAAGCGGCAAGCGAAGCTGAAACAATGAGGCTTTGGCAATGCAATACAATCTCACCAGAATCGATCCGGATGCGCCCAACGAGCAGTACCCGGTAGGTGATCGGGAAACCGTCACCGACCAACTGCTCGAAGACCAGGTCCACAAGAACATCTACATGGGGAAACTCGAAGATGTGCTGCGTGGCGCGGTCAACTGGGGTCGCAAGAACTCCCTCTGGCCGTACAACTTCGGCCTGTCCTGCTGCTACGTGGAAATGACCACGGCCTTCACGGCACCCCACGACATCGCCCGCTTCGGCGCCGAAGTCATCCGGGCCTCGCCGCGCCAGGCCGACTTCATGGTCATCGCCGGTACCTGCTTCGTCAAAATGGCGCCGATCATCCAGCGCCTCTACGAGCAGATGCTCGAGCCCAAGTGGGTCATTTCCATGGGTTCGTGCGCCAACTCCGGTGGCATGTACGACATCTACTCGGTCGTTCAGGGGGTCGACAAGTTCCTCCCCGTGGACGTCTATGTGCCTGGCTGCCCGCCGCGCCCCGAGGCTTTCCTGCAAGGCTTGATGCTGTTGCAGGAATCGATCGGCCAAGAACGACGCCCGCTCTCCTGGGTGGTTGGTGATCAAGGTATTTATCGTGCCGAGATGCCTGCCCAGAAAGACCTGCGTCGTGAACAGCGCATTGCGGTAACCAACCTGCGCAGCCCCGACGAAGTCTGATCCAGCGACCTGCCGCCCGCTCCCCAAGGAGCCGGCGGCCTGGCTTCATTCTCAACGTTGACCCAAAGCGACCGAGACCATGACAGCGGACACCGCTATTTTCATTCCGCCCTACAAGGCTGACGACCAAGATGTGGTCGTCGAACTGAACAACCGCTTTGGCGCCGAAGCATTCGTCGCCCAGGAAACCCGCACCGGCATGCCCGTACTGTGGGTCAAGCGCGCCCAGCTCAAGGAAGTGCTCAGCTTCCTGCGTGGCGTGGCCAAGCCCTACAGCATGCTGTACGACCTGCATGGCGTCGACGAGCGCCTGCGCACCCAACGCCGCGGCCTGCCTGCCGCCGACTTCAGCGTGTTCTACCACCTGTTGTCGGTCGAGCGTAACAGCGACGTGATGATCAAGGTGTCGCTCAGCGAGGGCGACCTGAACCTGCCGACCGTGACCGGTATCTGGCCGAACGCCAACTGGTACGAACGCGAAGTCTGGGACATGTTCGGCATCGACTTTGCCGGCCACCCGCACCTCAGCCGGATCATGATGCCGCCGACCTGGGAAGGTCACCCGCTGCGCAAGGACTACCCTGCCCGCGCCACCGAATTCGATCCGTACAGCCTCACGCTCGCCAAGCAGCAGCTTGAAGAGGAATCGGCGCGCTTCAACCCCGAGGCCTGGGGTATGAAACGCCAGGGCGCCAACGAGGACTACATGTTCCTCAACCTCGGCCCCAACCACCCTTCTGCCCACGGTGCCTTCCGTATCGTCCTGCAGTTGGACGGCGAAGAGATCGTCGACTGCGTCCCGGACATCGGCTACCACCACCGTGGTGCCGAGAAGATGGCCGAGCGTCAGTCCTGGCACAGCTTCATTCCCTATACCGACCGTATCGACTACCTCGGTGGGGTAATGAACAACCTGCCGTACGTCCTCGCGGTCGAGAAGCTGGCCGGTATCCAGGTGCCGCAGAAAGTCGACGTGATTCGCATCATGCTCGCCGAGTTCTTCCGGATCACCAGCCACCTGCTGTTCCTGGGTACCTATATCCAGGACGTCGGCGCCATGACCCCGGTGTTCTTCACCTTCACCGACCGCCAGCGCGCCTACACCGTGATCGAGGCGATCACCGGTTTCCGTCTGCACCCGGCCTGGTACCGCATCGGCGGCGTTGCCCACGACCTGCCGCGCGGCTGGGACAAACTGGTCAAGGATTTCGTCGAATGGCTGCCCAAGCGCCTGGACGAATACACCAAGGCCGCCTTGCAGAACAGCATCCTCAAGGGCCGTACCATCGGCGTTGCCGCATACAACACCAAGGAAGCGCTGGAGTGGGGTACCACCGGTGCCGGCCTGCGCGCCACCGGTTGCGACTTCGACCTGCGCAAAGCCCGTCCCTACTCCGGCTACGAGAACTTCGAGTTCGAAGTACCGCTGGCCCACAACGGCGATGCCTATGATCGCTGCATGGTCCGTGTCGAGGAGATGCGCCAGAGTATCCGCATCATCGACCAGTGCCTGCGCAACATGCCGGAAGGCCCGTACAAGGCGGATCACCCGCTGACCACGCCGCCACCGAAAGAGCGCACCCTGCAGCACATCGAGACCCTGATCACCCACTTCCTGCAAGTCTCGTGGGGCCCGGTCATGCCGGCCAACGAGTCGTTCCAGATGATCGAGGCGACCAAGGGCATCAACAGTTACTACCTGACGAGCGATGGCGGCACCATGAGCTACCGCACCCGGATCCGTACCCCGAGCTACCCGCACCTGCAGCAGATCCCTTCGGTGATCAAGGGCAGCATGGTCGCGGACCTGATCGCGTACCTGGGCAGTATCGACTTCGTTATGGCTGACGTGGACCGCTAAGCATGAACAGCACGCTTATCCAAACCGACCGTTTCGCCCTGAGCGAAACCGAGCGCTCGGCCATCGAGCACGAGATGCACCACTACGAGGACCCGCGCGCGGCGTCCATCGAAGCCTTGAAAATCGTGCAGAAGGAACGCGGCTGGGTGCCGGACGGCGCCATCTACGCGATCGGCGAAGTGCTGGGCATCCCTGCCAGCGACGTCGAGGGCGTGGCCACCTTCTACAGCCAGATCTTCCGCCAGCCGGTCGGGCGCCACATCATTCGCGTGTGCGACAGCATGGTCTGCTACATCGGCGGCCACGAATCGGTCGTCAGCCAGATCCAGAGCGAACTGGGCATCGGCCTGGGCCAGACCACCGCCGATGGCCGCTTCACCCTGCTGCCGGTGTGCTGCCTGGGCAACTGCGACAAGGCCCCCGCGCTGATGATCGACGACGACACCTTTGGCGACGTGCAGCCTGCAGGCGTCTCCAAACTGCTGGAGGGTTACGTATGACCATCACTTCCTTCGGCCCGGCCAACCGCATCGCGCGCTCGGCTGAAACCCACCCGCTGACCTGGCGCCTGCGTGATGACGGCGAGCCGGTCTGGCTGGCCGAGTACGAGTCCAAGAACGGCTACGCTGCGGCCCGCAAGGCCCTGGCCGACATGTCCGCCGACGACATCGTGCAAAGCGTCAAGGACTCCGGCCTCAAGGGTCGCGGCGGCGCAGGCTTCCCCACGGGCGTGAAGTGGGGCCTGATGCCCAAAGACGAATCCATGAACATCCGCTACCTGCTGTGCAACGCGGACGAAATGGAGCCCAACACCTGGAAAGACCGCATGCTGATGGAGCAACAGCCCCATCTGCTGGTCGAGGGCATGCTGATCAGCGCCCGCGCGTTGAAGGCCTACCGTGGCTACATCTTCCTGCGCGGCGAGTACACCACGGCAGCGAAGAACCTCAACCGTGCCATCGATGAAGCCAAGGCTGCAGGCCTGCTGGGCAAGAACATCCTGGGCTCCGGTTTTGACTTCGAGCTGTTCGTGCACACCGGTGCCGGCCGCTACATCTGCGGTGAAGAAACCGCACTGATCAACTCGCTCGAAGGCCGCCGCGCCAACCCACGCTCCAAGCCGCCCTTCCCTGCCGCTGTCGGCGTGTGGGGCAAGCCGACCTGCGTGAACAACGTCGAAACCCTGTGCAACGTCCCGGCCATCGTCGCCAACGGCAACGACTGGTACAAGTCGCTGGCCCGCGAAGGCAGCGAAGACCACGGCACAAAACTGATGGGCTTCTCCGGCAAGGTGAAGAACCCGGGCCTGTGGGAACTGCCATTCGGCGTGACCGCCCGCGAGCTGTTCGAAGACTACGCCGGTGGCATGCGCGACGGCTTCAAGCTCAAGTGCTGGCAGCCAGGCGGTGCCGGTACCGGCTTCCTGCTGCCGGAACACCTGGATGCACAGATGTACGCCGGTGGTATCGCCAAGGTCGGCACCCGCATGGGTACGGGCCTGGCCATGGCGGTCGACGACAGCGTCAACATGGTCTCGCTGCTGCGCAACATGGAAGAGTTCTTCGCCCGCGAGTCGTGCGGCTGGTGCACACCATGCCGTGACGGCCTGCCATGGAGCGTGAAGATGTTGCGCGCCCTGGAGAAAGGCCAAGGCCGCGCCGAAGACATCGAGACCCTGCTGGGTCTGGTCAACTTCCTCGGCCCAGGCCGCACCTTCTGCGCTCACGCACCGGGTGCCGTGGAGCCGCTGGGCAGTGCCATCAAATACTTCCGGTCCGAGTTCGAGGCCGGTGTCGCGCCCGCTAGCGCTGCCGACACCCTGCGCCCGAACCTGGCCAAGCCGATTGTGGTCGGCGCATAACAAGATGAATCGCGGGTGGTCCGTGCCACCCGCCAGCTTGCAGGCCGGCCCGAACGATTCGTGGCCGGCCGCAAGCTCACCGATTTCCATTAGCCACGCCTGCTCACGCGGGCCAACGAAGAACTTTGAACCATGGCCACTATCCACGTAGACGGCAAAGCGCTCGAAGTCAACGGTGCAGACAACCTGTTACAGGCCTGTCTGTCGCTCGGCCTCGACATCCCTTATTTCTGCTGGCACCCGGCGCTCGGTAGCGTCGGCGCCTGCCGGCAATGTGCGGTCAAGCAGTACACCGACGAGAACGACACCCGTGGTCGTATCGTCATGTCCTGCATGACCCCTGCCTCCGACGGCACCTGGATCTCCATCGACGATGACGAGTCGAAGGCGTTCCGTGCCAGCGTCGTCGAGTGGCTGATGACCAACCACCCGCACGACTGCCCGGTGTGCGAGGAAGGCGGTCACTGCCACCTGCAGGACATGACGGTAATGACCGGCCACAACGCGCGCCGCTACCGTTTCACCAAGCGTACCCACCAGAACCAGGACCTCGGCCCGTTCATCGCCCACGAGATGAACCGCTGCATCGCCTGCTACCGCTGCGTGCGCTACTACAAGGACTACGCAGGCGGTACCGACCTGGGTGTCTATGGCGCCCACGACAACGTGTACTTCGGTCGCGTTGAAGACGGCGTGCTGGAGAGCGAGTTCTCTGGCAACCTGACCGAGGTCTGCCCGACCGGCGTGTTCACCGACAAGACCCACTCCGAGCGCTATAACCGCAAGTGGGACATGCAGTTCGCCCCGAGCATCTGCCACGGCTGCTCCAGCGGCTGCAACATCAGCCCCGGTGAGCGCTACGGCGAACTGCGCCGCATCGAGAACCGCTTCAACGGCTCGGTGAACCAGTACTTCCTGTGCGACCGTGGCCGCTTCGGCTACGGCTACGTCAACCGCAGCGACCGTCCACGCCAGCCGCTGCTGGCCGATGGCAGCAAGCTGGGCCTCGACGCCGCGCTGGACAAAGCCGCTGACCTGCTGCGCGGCCGTACCATCGTCGGCATCGGCTCGCCGCGCGCCAGCCTCGAGAGCAACTACGGCCTGCGCGAGCTGGTCGGCGCCGACTACTTCTACTCGGGTATGGAAGCCGGTGAGCTGGCCCGCGTACGCCTGGTGCTGGACGTGCTGAACAACAGCCCGCTGCCGGTGCCGACCCTGCGCGACATCGAAGACCACGACGCCGTGTTCGTACTCGGCGAAGACCTCACGCAAACCGCCGCCCGCGTCGCCCTGGCTGTTCGCCAGGCCACCAAGGGCAAGGCCGAGGCCATGGCCGAAGGCATGAAGGTGCAGCCATGGCTCGACGCCGCGGTGAAGAACATCGGCCAGCACGCGCTGTACCCGCTGTTCATTGCCTCGCTGGCCGAGACCAAGCTCGATGACGTCGCCGAGGAATGCGTACACGCAGCCCCTGCCGACCTCGCCCGCCTGGGCTTCGCCGTGGCCCACGCCATCGACCCGAGCGCACCCGCCGTCGAAGGCCTGGACGCCGAAGCGAAGGCGCTGGCCCAGCGCATCGCCGACGCCCTGGTCGCCGCCAAGCGCCCATTGGTGGTTGCCGGTACTTCGCTGGCTGACGCCGCACTGATCGAAGCCGCGGCCAACATCGCCAAGGCGCTCAAGCTGCGCGAGAAGAACGGCTCGCTGAGCCTGGTCGTGCCTGAGGCCAACAGCCTCGGCATGGCCATGATGGGTGGCGATTCGGTCGATGCTGCACTGGACGCCGTCATCACCGGCAAGGCCGACGCCATCGTCGTGCTGGAGAACGACCTGTACACCCGCGTGCCAGCGGCCAAGGTCGATGCTGCGCTCGCCGCTGCAAAAGTGGTGATCGTCGCCGACCATTCCAAGACCGCCACCAGCGATCGCGCCGACCTGGTGCTGCCAGCGGCCTCCTTCGCCGAAGGCGACGGCACCCTGGTCAGCCAGGAAGGCCGCGCCCAGCGCTTCTTCCAGGTGTTCGACCCACAGTACCTGGACAGCAGCATCCAGATCCACGAAGGCTGGCGCTGGATGCACGCCCTGCGTGCCACCCTGCTGAACAAGCCGGTCGACTGGACTCAACTGGACCACGTCACCAGCGCCTGCGCCAACGCCGCACCGCAACTGGCTGGCATCGTCAACGCAGCGCCAAGCGCCGCGTTCCGCATCAAGGGCATGAAGCTTGCCCGTGAGCCGCTGCGCTACTCGGGCCGCACCGCCATGCGCGCCAACATCAGCGTTCACGAGCCGCGCACACCGCAGGACAAGGACACCGCGTTCGCCTTCTCGATGGAGGGCTACTCGGGCTCGGCCGAACCGCGCCAGCAAGTGCCATTCGCCTGGTCGCCAGGCTGGAACTCCCCGCAAGCCTGGAACAAGTTCCAGGATGAAGTCGGTGGCCACCTGCGTGCCGGTGACCCTGGCGTGCGCCTGATCGAATCGCAAGGCGATCGCCTGAACTGGTTCAACAGCATCCCGGCTGCCTTCAACCCGGCGCGCGGGACCTGGACTGCCGTGCCGTTCTTCCACCTGTTCGGCAGCGAGGAGAACTCTTCGCGTGCTGCACCGGTACAGGAACGTATCCCGGCGGCCTACGTGGGCCTTGCCAAGTCCGAAGCCGACCGCCTGGGCGTCAACGACGGCGCACTGCTGAGCCTGACCGTCGCGGGCGTTTCGCTGCGCCTTCCGCTGCGCATCAATGAAGAACTGGGCGCTGGCCTGGTGGCGTTGCCCAAAGGCCTGGCCGGCATTCCGCCCGCCATCTTCGGTGCATCCGTCGAAGGCCTGCAGGAGGCAGCACAATGAGCTGGTTCACCCCCGAAGTGATCGATGTGATCATCCAGGTCGTCAAGGCTATCGTGGTGCTGCTCGCCGTGGTGGTCTGCGGCGCCCTGCTCAGCTTCGTCGAGCGCCGCCTGCTGGGCTGGTGGCAAGACCGCTACGGTCCGAACCGTGTCGGCCCGTTCGGCATGTTCCAGATCGCCGCCGACATGCTGAAGATGTTCTTCAAGGAAGACTGGAACCCGCCCTTCGTCGACAAGATGATCTTCACCCTGGCGCCGGTCGTGGCCATGAGCGCCCTGCTGATCGGCTTCTCGATCATCCCGATCACACCGGGCTGGGGCGTTGCCGACCTGAACATCGGCCTGCTGTTCTTCTTCGCCATGGCCGGCCTGTCGGTCTACGCGGTGCTGTTCGCCGGCTGGTCGTCGAACAACAAGTACGCCCTGCTGGGCAGCTTGCGGGCCTCGGCGCAGACCGTGTCGTACGAAGTGTTCCTGGGCCTGGCGCTGATGGGCGTGGTGGTACAGGTGGGCTCGTTCAACATGCGCGACATCGTTGAATACCAGGCCCAGAACCTGTGGTTCATCATTCCGCAGTTCTTCGGCTTCTGCACCTTCTTCATCGCTGGCGTCGCCGTGACTCACCGTCACCCGTTCGACCAGCCGGAAGCGGAACAGGAACTGGCCGACGGCTACCACATCGAGTATGCCGGCATGAAATGGGGCATGTTCTTCGTCGGTGAGTACATCGGCATCATCCTCATCTCGGCGCTGCTGGTCACCCTGTTCTTCGGCGGCTGGCACGGCCCGTTCGGCATCCTGCCGCAACTGCCGTTCCTGTGGTTCGCATTGAAGACCGCGTTCTTCATCATGCTGTTCATCCTGCTGCGCGCCTCGATCCCGCGCCCGCGCTATGACCAGGTGATGGACTTCAGCTGGAAGTTCTGCCTGCCGCTGACCCTGATCAATTTGCTGGTGACCGCTGCGATCGTGCTCTACAACACGCCAGCCGTCGCGGCCCAGTGAGGATTTGACCCATGTTCAAATATATCGGCGACATCGTTAAGGGCACCGGCACTCAGCTGCGCAGCCTGGTGATGGTGTTCTCCCACGGGTTCCGCAAGCGCGACACCCTGCAATACCCCGAAGAGCCCGTGTACCTGCCGCCACGCTATCGCGGCCGCATCGTCCTCACCCGCGACCCCGACGGCGAGGAGCGCTGCGTAGCGTGCAACCTTTGCGCGGTGGCCTGCCCGGTCGGCTGCATCTCGCTGCAGAAAGCCGAGACCGAGGACGGCCGTTGGTACCCGGAGTTCTTCCGCATCAACTTCTCGCGTTGCATCTTCTGCGGCCTGTGTGAAGAGGCGTGCCCGACCACCGCGATCCAGTTGACTCCGGATTTCGAAATGGCCGAGTTCAAGCGTCAGGACCTGGTGTACGAGAAAGAAGATCTGCTGATCTCCGGCCCCGGCAAGAACCCTGACTACAACTTCTACCGTGTTGCGGGTATGGCCATCGCTGGCAAGCCGAAAGGCTCTGCGCAGAACGAAGCCGAGCCGATCAACGTGAAGAGCTTGCTCCCATAAGGACAGAAAGATGGAATTCGCTTTCTACTTCGCATCCGGGATCGCCGTGGTCTCCACCCTTCGGGTGGTGACCGGCACAAACCCCGTGCACGCCCTGCTCTACCTGATCATTTCGCTGATCTCCGTGGCGATGATCTTCTTCTCCCTGGGTGCGCCGTTCGCCGGCGCCCTGGAAGTGATCGCCTACGCTGGCGCCATCATGGTGCTGTTCGTCTTCGTGGTGATGATGCTCAACCTGGGGCCGGCGTCGGTCGCCCAGGAGCGTGGCTGGCTCAAGCCGGGCATCTGGGCAGGGCCGGTGATCCTCGCCGCCCTGCTGCTGCTGGAGCTGCTGTACGTGCTGTTCGCCAATCCGAGCGGTGCTGCCATCAGCGGTACCACGGTTGACGCCAAGGCCGTCGGCATCAGCCTGTTCGGCCCCTACCTGCTGGTAGTCGAACTGGCCTCGATGCTGCTGCTGGCCGCGGCCGTCACCGCCTTCCACCTGGGCCGCAACGAGGCGAAGGAGTAAATCATGGGTGCTATCCCTCTCGAGCATGGTCTGGCGGTTGCCGGCATCCTGTTCTGCTTAGGTCTGGTCGGCCTGATGGTCCGCCGCAACATCCTCTTCGTGCTCATGAGCCTGGAAGTCATGATGAACGCCGCAGCCCTGGCGTTCATCGTCGCCGGTGCCCGTTGGGTCCAGCCCGACGGTCAGGTGATGTTCATTCTGGTGATCAGCCTGGCAGCCGCCGAGGCCAGCATTGGCCTGGCAATCCTGCTGCAGCTGTATCGCCGCTTCCACACTCTCGACATCGATGCTGCCAGTGAGATGCGCGGATGAACCTTCTCTTCCTGACTTTCGTCTTTCCCCTGATCGGCTTCCTGCTGCTGTCGTTCTCGCGCGGGCGGTTCTCGGAGAACCTGTCCGCCCTGATCGGCGTCGGTTCGGTCGGCCTCTCGGCCGCGACCGCCGCCTACGTGATCTGGCAGTTCAACGTCGCGCCGCCTGAGGGCGGTGCGTACAGCCAGCTGCTGTGGCAGTGGATGTCGGTGGACGGCTTCGCGCCGAACTTCACCCTGTACCTGGACGGCCTGTCGGTCACCATGCTCGGCGTGGTCACCGGCGTGGGCTTCCTGATCCACCTGTTCGCCTCCTGGTACATGCGTGGCGAAGCCGGTTACTCGCGCTTCTTCTCGTACACCAACCTGTTCATCGCCAGCATGCTGTTCCTGATCCTGGGCGATAACCTGCTGTTCATCTACTTCGGCTGGGAAGGTGTAGGCCTGTGCTCCTACCTGTTGATCGGTTTCTACTACAGCAACCGCAACAACGGTAACGCGGCACTGAAGGCCTTCATCGTCACCCGCATCGGCGACGTGTTCATGGCCATCGGCCTGTTCATCCTGTTCGCCCAACTGGGTACGCTGAACGTCCAGGAACTGCTGGTGCTGGCACCGCAGAAATTCCAGGCGGGCGACACCTGGATGGTCCTGGCCACCCTGATGCTGCTCGGTGGTGCGGTCGGTAAATCGGCCCAGCTGCCGCTGCAGACCTGGCTGGCCGACGCGATGGCTGGCCCGACCCCGGTTTCGGCACTGATCCACGCCGCGACCATGGTCACCGCAGGCGTCTACCTGATCGCCCGTACCCACGGCCTGTTCACCCTGGCGCCGGACATCCTGCACCTGGTTGGCGTAGTAGGTGGCATCACCCTGGTACTGGCCGGCTTCGCCGCGCTGGTGCAGACCGACATCAAGCGTATCCTCGCCTACTCCACCATGAGCCAGATCGGCTACATGTTCCTCGCCCTGGGCGTTGGCGCATGGGATGCGGCGATCTTCCACCTGATGACCCACGCCTTCTTCAAGGCCCTGCTGTTCCTTGCCTCCGGTGCGGTGATCGTTGCCTGCCACCACGAGCAGAACATCTTCAAGATGGGCGGCCTGTGGAAGAAGCTGCCACTGGCCTACGCCAGCTTCGTGGTCGGTGGTGCTGCCCTGGCCGCCCTGCCGATCCTGACCGTGGGCTTCTACTCCAAGGACGAGATCCTCTGGGAAGCCTTCGCCAGCGGCAACACCAACCTGCTGTACGCAGGCCTGGTCGGCGCGTTCATGACCTCGCTGTACACCTTCCGCCTGATCTTCATCGCCTTCCACGGCGAAGCGAAGACCGAAGCCCACGCTGGCCACGGCATCAGCCACTGGCTGCCGCTGGGCGTGCTGATCGTGCTGTCGACCTTCGTCGGCGCCTGGATCCACCCGCCGCTGGCAGGCGTGCTGCCTGAGAGCGCCGGTCATGCCGGTGGCGAAGCCAAGCACTCGCTGGAGATCGCCTCGGGCGCCATCGCCATCGCCGGTATCCTGCTGGCTGCGGTGCTGTTCCTGGGCAAACGTCGCCTGGTCACCGCGATCGCCAACAGCAGCATCGGTCGCGTCCTGTCGGCCTGGTGGTTCGCCGCCTGGGGCTTCGACTGGATCTACGACAAGCTGTTCGTCAAACCTTACCTGCTGATCAGCCACATCCTGCGCAAGGACCCGGTTGACCGCGGTATCGGCCTGATTCCTCGCATGGCTCGCGGCGGCCACGTCGCCATGAGCAAGACCGAGACCGGTCAGCTGCGCTGGTACACCGCCTCTATCGCCGTAGGTGCCGTGCTCGTGCTCGGCGCCGTGGTAGTGGCCGCGGTATGACCATGAATATTGCGAACCTCGCGAACCTTGCGACTCTGCGAAAGGAAACGAACCCGTCATGATTCTGCCTTGGCTGATCCTGATCCCCTTCATCGGCGGCTTCCTGTGCTGGCTGGGTGAGCGCTTCGGCGCCACCCTGCCGCGCTGGATCGCGCTGCTGACCATGTCCCTGCTGCTCGGTATCGGCCTGTGGCTGTGGGGCACCGGTGACTACACCCTCGCCCCCGCTCCGGGCGCCGAACCTGCCTGGGCTGTGGAATACAAAGTCCAGTGGATCCAGCGCTTCGGCATCAGCATCCACCTGGCCCTGGACGGCCTGTCGCTGCTGATGATCCTGCTCACCGGCCTGCTCGGTGTGCTGTCGGTGCTGTGCTCGTGGAAAGAGATCCAGCGCCACGTCGGCTTCTTCCACCTCAACCTGATGTGGATCCTCGGCGGCGTGGTCGGTGTGTTCCTGGCGCTGGACCTGTTCCTGTTCTTCTTCTTCTGGGAAATGATGCTGGTGCCGATGTACTTCCTCATCGCGCTCTGGGGTCACAGCTCGGCAGATGGCAAGAAGACCCGGATCTACGCGGCGACCAAGTTCTTCATCTTCACCCAGGCCAGCGGCCTGATCATGCTGGTGGCGATCCTTGGCCTGGTGCTGGTCAACTACAACGCCACCGGCGTGATCACCTTCAACTACAGCGACCTGCTCAAGGCACAGCTGCCGCCAGGTGTCGAATACCTGCTGATGCTGGGCTTCTTCATCGCCTTCGCGGTCAAGCTGCCAGTGGTTCCGTTCCACTCCTGGCTGCCTGACGCCCACGCCCAGGCGCCGACTGCAGGCTCCGTCGACCTCGCCGGCATCCTGCTGAAGACTGCCGCCTACGGCCTGCTGCGCTTCGCCCTGCCGCTGTTCCCGAACGCCTCGGCCGAGTTCGCGCCGATCGCCATGACCCTGGGCCTGATCGGTATCTTCTACGGTGCCTTCCTGGCCTTCGCCCAAACCGACATCAAGCGCCTGATCGCCTTCTCCAGCGTCTCGCACATGGGCTTCGTGCTGATCGGTATCTACTCCGGCAGCCAGCAAGCCCTGCAGGGTGCGGTGATCCAGATGCTGGCCCACGGCCTGTCGGCTGCGGCGCTGTTCATCCTGTCCGGCCAGCTGTACGAGCGCCTGCACACCCGTGACATGCGCCAGATGGGTGGCCTGTGGCACCGCATCGCGTATCTGCCAGCCATCAGCCTGTTCTTCGCCGCCGCGTCGCTGGGCCTTCCGGGCACCGGCAACTTCGTCGGCGAGTTCCTGATCCTGATCGGCAGCTTCGCCCACGTGCCATGGATCACCGTGATCGCCACCACCGGCCTCGTGTTCGGTTCGGTCTACTCGCTGATCATGATCCACCGCGCCTACTTCGGTCCGGCCAAAGCCGACACCGTGCTGGCCGGCATGGACGGACGCGAGCTGATCATGGTGCTGGGCCTGGCGGTGCTGCTGATCGTGCTGGGCGTCTACCCGCAGCCGTTCCTCGACACCTCTGCCGCCACCATGAGCGGTGTGCAGCAGTGGCTCGGTTCCGCTTTCACTCAACTCGCTTCGGCCCGGTAAGAGCGCTATGGAATTCACCACTCAACACTTCATCGCATTGGCGCCGATGCTGATCACCACCATCACCACGGTGGTGGTGATGCTGGCGATCGCCTGGAAGCGCAACCACTCGCAGACTTTCCTGCTGTCCACCGTGGGCCTGAACCTGGCCCTGCTGTCGATCCTGCCGGCACTGAAAGTCGCACCGCTGGCGGTCACCTCGCTGGTGACCATCGACAAGTTCGCCTGCCTGTACATGGCGATCATCCTGGTGGCCACCCTGGCCTGCGTTACCCTCGCCCACGCCTACCTGGGCGAAGGCTCCAAGGGCTTCCCGGGCAACCGTGAAGAACTCTACCTGCTGCTGCTGATGTCGGCGCTCGGTGGCCTGGTGCTGGTCAGCGCCAACCACCTGGCAGGCCTGTTCATCGGCCTGGAGCTGCTGTCGGTGCCGGTCTATGGCCTGGTAGCCTATGCGTTCTTCAACAAGCGCTCGCTGGAAGCCGGCATCAAGTACATGGTGCTCTCGGCTGCAGGTTCGGCCTTCCTGCTGTTCGGCATGGCCCTGCTCTACGCCGATGCCGGCGCCCTGACCTTCGACCAGCTGGGCAAGGCCCTGGCCGCCACCAGCATGCCAAGCCTGCTGGCCCAGCTGGGCCTGGGCATGATGCTGGTAGGCCTGGCCTTCAAGCTGTCGCTCGTGCCTTTCCACCTGTGGACGCCGGACGTGTACGAAGGTGCCCCGGCACCGGTCGCCGCCTTCCTGGCCACCGCCAGCAAGGTTGCGGTATTCGCCGTGGTCGTGCGCCTGTTCATGCTCTCCCCTGCCGCCAGCAGTGGCGTGCTGAGCACCGTACTGGCAGTGATCGCCGTCGCCTCGATCCTGGTCGGTAACCTGCTGGCGCTGACCCAGAGCAACCTCAAGCGTCTGCTGGGTTACTCGTCCATCGCCCACTTCGGTTACCTGGTCATCGCCCTGGTGGCGAGCAAGGGCCTGGCACTGGAGGCCATGGGCGTGTACCTGGTCACCTACGTGATCACCAGCCTGGGCGCCTTCGGCGTGATCACCCTGATGTCCTCGCCGTACGCCGGCCGTGACGCCGACGCGCTGTACGAGTACCGCGGCCTGTTCTGGCGCCGTCCGTACCTGACCGCGGTACTGACCGTGATGATGCTGTCGCTGGCCGGTATCCCGCTGACTGCAGGCTTCATCGGCAAGTTCTACATCATCGCCACCGGCGTCGAATCGCACCTGTGGTGGCTGGTCGGTGCTCTGGTGATCGGCAGCGCCATCGGCGTGTACTACTACCTGCGGGTCATGGTGACCCTGTACCTGGTAGAGCCGAACCTGCGTCGTCACGATGCGCCGCTGAAGTGGGAACAGCGTACCGGCGGCGTCATGCTGCTGGCCGTTGCGATCCTGGCCTTCGTGCTGGGTGTATACCCGCAGCCGTTGCTGGAACTCGTTCAGCAGGCTGGCCTGCACCTGGTGGGCTGATCCGTTCTGCGCTGTATCAAGACACCCCGCCTCGGCGGGGTGTCTTGTTTCTGGCACCGGTAAAACCGGCCACCGCCTTCAACCACAGCGAGCACGGTCCCGCGCCGGGCATTCAGCTCGGTGCAGATTCAATGCGGTATTGATAATGCCGATGTGACTGAACGCCTGGGGAAAATTCCCCAGCATTCGCTGCCCGAGCGGATCGTACTGCTCGGCCAGCAGGCCCACGTCGTTGCACAACCCGGTCAGGCGGTCATACAAGGCCTGCGCCTGGGCCTGACGCCCCAGCAGCACATACACGTCAGCCAACCAGAACGAACACACCAGGAAGGTCCCCTCCCCAGGCGCAAGGCCGTCGCTGCAACTGTCGCTGTCGTAGCGCAGCAACAACCCATTCTTCAGCAGACGATGCTCGATCTGTTCCAGCGTCCGCAAGAAACGCGGATCTTCCGCTGGCAGAAAACCGGTCAGGGCAATCTGCAGCAGGCTGGCATCAAGCTCGCTCGAACCATAGGCCTGCACGAAGTACTGCCCACCAGCGTCCAGCCCCAGCTCGCACACCTCTCGGTGAATCTGCTCGGCTACCTGACGATAATGCCTGCCCCGTTCGCGATCCTCCTCGGTGGTTTCAGCCAGACTCGCCGCACGGTCGAACGCAACCCAGGCCATCACCTTCGAATGCACGAACTGTTGGCGACCGCCACGCACCTCCCAGATTCCTTCGTCGGGCTCGCGCCAGATGCGCTCCACATACGGCATGATCAACCGGGCGATTGCGGCACTGCGAGGGTGGCGGGGCAGCCCGCCCTTGATCGCCTGGGCCATGGCATCGGCCACCTCACCATAGATATCCAGCTGGCGCTGCCCGGAGGCTGCGTTGCCGATGCGCACCGGGCTTGAGCGTTCATACCCGGCCAGCCAGGGCAAGGTGAACTCGGCCAGGTCGCGCTCGCCTGCCAGGCCATACATGATCTGCATCTGCTCCGGATTACCGGCCACCGAGCGCAGCAGCCATTCGCGCCAGGCCTGCGCTTCATCGAAGTACCCCAGGTTCATGAACGCCAGCAGGGTCATGGTGGCGTCCCGTAACCAGCAATAGCGATAGTCCCAGTTACGCTCGCCACCAATGCGCTCGGGCAGCGAGGTGGTGGCCGCAGCGACGATCCCGCCGGTGGGCGCATAGGTCAGCGCCTTGAGGGTCAACAGCGAGCGACGCACCAGAGCGCTGTGCGGCCCCATGTCAGGGCAGCGGGCAGCGAAGTCCTGCCAGAGCTCCAGGGTGCGTGCGAGCGCCTGATCAGCGTCGAAATCCGGCGTGTCGGGCAGGTGCGAGGGTTGATGACGCAAGGCGAACACCTGCCGCTCGCCCGCGCCCACATGAAAGCGGCAGACGCTGTGATGGTCCATTGCATGCAACCCGACCGTGCTACGCAGGATCAGCCGGTCGGGGCCGGCAACGGCACTGAGGGTCAGTGGATCGAGCCGCTCCACCCAGGGAACACTGCGGCCATAGTCGAAGCGCAGCACCAGATCGAGCTCGAATCGGGTCTGCCCCGAAAGACCTTCGACGATGCGTAGCACGGCGTTGTCTTCACCCAGGGGCATGCAGTCGAGTACCCGGGCACGGCCGCTGGCAGTGGTCCAGGTGGTTTCCAGTACCAGGGTATCGCCCAGGTACTGCCGGCTGCACTGCTCCACCGGGTCGCTGGGCGCCAGGCGCCAGCGACCATTTTCTTCATTGCCGAGCAAGGCGGCGAACACCGCCGGGGCGTCGAAACGGGGCAGGCACAGCCAGTCGATCGAACCATCGCGGCTGACCAGGGCTGCGCTACGGCAGTTGCCAAGCAGGGCATAGTCTTCGATGTGCGCGGGCATTGGAGCTCCTTGGATTGAGGCTTGGGTTCGCTCTGTTGCTTGTGACCACAACCGAGCACGCTTTGCGCCCCTCGCCCGAATCCTGCAGTACATCAACGACGTCGCCTCCCTGGCCTGCTACTGTTCTCCCCAGCCCCAACCCGTGAAGGATCACCCTGCCCCATGTCTTCCGACCTGCTCCTGGTCCTCGGCCTGCTGGCCATCGTCGTCACCCTGTTCATCCTCAACCGCCCCCGTATGGATGTGGTTGCCCTGTTGGTGATCCTGTTTCTGCCGCTGTCCGGCATCCTCACCGTCGAGCAGGCCCTGGCCGGCTTCAGTGATCCCAACGTGGTGCTGATCGCCGCGCTGTTCGTGATCGGCGAAGGCCTGGTGCGCACCGGCATCGCCTACCGCATCGGCGACTGGATGAGCGAACGCGCCGGAAACAGCGAGGCACGCTTGCTGGTGCTGTTGATGGTCGCAGTCGCCGGGCTTGGCTCGGTAATGAGTTCGACCGGGGTGGTGGCGATCTTCATCCCGGTGGTGCTGAGCATCGCTGCGCGTCAAAAGCGCTCGCCAAGCCGCCTGATGATGCCGCTGAGCTTCGCCGGCCTGATCAGCGGCATGCTCAGCCTGGTGGCGACGCCACCGAACGTGGTGGTGCACAGCGAGTTGGTACGCCATGGGCTGGAGGGCTTCAACTTCTTCAGTTTCACCCCGTTCGGCCTGGTCATCCTGGTGCTGGGCGTGGGCTACATGTTGCTGACCCGCCGCTGGCTCAACGGCGAGGTGCGCAAGGACGGCCGCAGCGAAAGCCGTCGCACCCTGCTCGACCTGGTGCTGGACTACAAACTCAGCGGCCGCGAGCGGCGGCTGCGCATTCGTCCACATTCGCCGCTGATCGGCCATACCCTTGGCGAACTCGAATTACGTACCCGCCATGGCGCCAATGTGGTCGGCATCGAGCGCCAGCACAAATTCACCACCCGGGTGATCGCCGCCGACTCCGGCACCTTGCTGCAACAGGGCGATGTGCTGCTGCTCGACCTCTTCGCCAATCGCGACGATCTGCGCAGCCTGTGCCAGACCATGCAACTGGAACCCCTGCACTTCAAGGCCGCCTACTTCATCGATCAATCGCAGGAAGTGGGCATGGCCGAGGTCTCGCTGCCGCCCGGTTCGCAACTGATTGGCAAGACTATCCTGGAGCTGGCCTTTCGCAGTCGCTACGGCCTCAATGTGGTCGGCTTGCGCCGCGAGCAGAACGCGGTCGATGAGCAACTGGTGGAAGAGAAACTGCGCCTGGGCGATACCCTGCTGGTCATCGGCCCCTGGAAGGCCGTGCGCCAGCTGCAAAGTCAGCCGCGCGACTTCCTGGTACTCAGCCTGCCAGCCGAAGTCGATCAGGTGGCGCCTGCGCGCGCCCGTGCTCCGCACGCCTTGCTGAGCCTGGCGGTGATGGTCGGACTGATGGTCAGCGGCCTGGTACCCAATGTCCTCGCTGCGCTGATCGGCTGCCTGTTGATGGGCGCCGGGCGCTGTATCGACATGAACAGCGCCTACCGCGCGATCCATTGGCAAAGCCTGGTACTGATCGTCGGCATGCTGCCCTTCGCCCTGGCCCTGCAGAAGACCGGCGGCATCGACCTGGCCGTCACCGGGCTGGTCGGCCTGCTCGGCGGCGCCGGCCCGCTGGCCATCCTGGCCTGCCTGTTCGCCCTCACCGCAGTGATCGGGCTGTTCATCTCCAATACGGCTACGGCAGTGCTCATGGCTCCGGTTGCAATCAGCACGGCGCAACAGCTGGGGATGTCACCGTACCCCTTCGCCATGACCGTGGCCCTGGCCGCCTCGGCAGCCTTCATGACGCCGGTGTCCTCGCCGGTCAATACCCTGGTGCTCGGCCCGGGCCAGTACCGCTTCGCCGACTTCGTCAAGATCGGTGTGCCCTTCACCCTGCTGGTGATGGGTGTGACCGTGGTGATGGTGCCCTGGTTCTTCGGGTTGCAGTGAGCCGGCTGAAAACCTGTACCAAACCTGAAATATCAGGGAGGATCGGCACAAACTAATATCCAATTGACATCAATTCGTTTCATGAACCACACTGCAAGCCATGTGTCCCAGGTGTTCGCTGTAGTCGTCCTGGATTACGTTCCCGCTTGTCGGTCGAGCCCATGGTGTTTTCAGCCCAGTCGCGCCTGCTGCCTCCGTTGATCCTGTTTGGCCTGACCTTCGCCCTGACGCTGGGCGGTATCCTGGCCAGGCCGATCGAATCCCTGTCGCTGTTCTGGCCGGTCAATGCGGTGTTGGCCGGGGTTCTGCTGCGCCATCCCCGCCAGGGCAGTATCCTGGGCGTGGCCCTGATGTACCTGGCGATGGTCAGTGCTGATCTGATCTGTGGCAGCGAGTGGCGCCCGGCCCTGTGGTTCAACCTGTGCAACGTCGGTGCGATCGTCACTCTCTGGCGTCTGCTGGCGCACTTGCCCCGCTCCCACCGGCGCCTGCGTACACCTCACGGCGTACTGCGCGTCTTCGCTGCCTGTGCCGCAGGGGCCGTGGTGGCTGCGAGCCTCGCCTGCGTGATGGCCGCGCCCTGGTTCGATCAGTCATTGCGCACCACCTGGCTGGCCTGGTTCAGCGAACAGTTCTCCACCAGCGTACTCGTGCTGCCGATCATGCTCACTGCGCCGTCGCTCCCGGCCCTGGTGCGCAGCGGAGGGCTGCCTGTGCGACTGGCACCCTTGCTGGTGCTGCTGGCGTCGCTGGTGCTCAGTATCGTTTTCGGCGGCCCTGGCGCAATCGCCTTCCCCATTTCTGCGCTGCTGTGGTGCGCCCTGAGTTACTCCCCCTTCATGCTTTCGTTGCTGACCCTGACAGCGGGTAGCACCCTCATCGTTGCCGTAGCCCAGAACCTGATGCATTTCAGCGTGCCGCAGAGCGAGCCTGGCGTCACTGCGCTGATGTCGGCTCGCCTGGGCATCGCCATGCTGGTGCTTGGGCCGCTGGTGGTGGCCTGCGTGAGTAACGCCAACCGCGCCCTGCTGTCGCGCCTGGCGCACCAGGCGACCATCGATCACCTGACCGGCGCCCTGACCCGCAGCGCCTTCACTCGCCAGGCCAACGCCCTGCTCGAAGGCCGGCAGCAGCATGCCCAGACGCTGCCGCTGACCTTGATGATGCTCGATATCGACTACTTCAAGGCCATCAATGATCGCCATGGCCACGCCGTCGGCGACTACGTCCTGCGCCAATGCGCCAGGGCACTGCAGGACCAACTGCACGATGGCGAACTGTTCGCACGCCTGGGTGGCGAGGAGTTCGTCATCGTCATTCCGGGGCTGGCTCCTGAACAGGCCGCGTTCACTGCCGAGCGTCTGCGCCGGGCCGTGCAGGACCTGCAGATGGTGCAAGGCGAGGTGCCACTGCGTATCACCGTGAGCATCGGTGTCAGTGGCTGCAACGATAGCCAACCGATAGCCGACCTTGATGCCTTGCTGGCCGACGCCGACCAGGCGCTGTATCGCGCCAAGGCCCATGGCCGCAATCGTGTCGAGCAGGCCCAGCGCCAGGTCGTCTGAGTCAGCCGATCAAGTCCCACGAAAGCTTGCCGATCAGCACGCACAGCAGCACCAGGAACAGCCCGCGCACGAACCCTGCCCCCTTGCGTACCGCCAACCAGGTACCCGTCAAAGCCCCCAGGATGTTGAACACCGCCATCGGCAATGCAATGGCCCACAGCACGTTACCCGAGGGCACGAAGAACACCAGCGCTGCAAGATTGGTGGCGATGTTCACAAGCTTGGCCGACGCCGAGGCGTGGAGAAAATCCAGGGCGAAAAAGCGGATGAACAGGAAGATCAGGAAGCTGCCCGTGCCAGGGCCGAACAGACCGTCATAGAAACCGATGGCACCGCCGATCAGTACCGCCAGGCACTGTTCCCTGCGGCCGATGCGCGTCGGTGTGTGCACGGCACCGAAGTCCTTCTTGCAGAACGTGTAGATCGCCATCAACACGATCAGCACCAGCACCGCTGGGCGCATCACACTGGGAGGGACCAACGACACGGTCGCAGCCCCGACGAACGACATCACGAAGGCACTGGCCATCGCCGGCACGATCAGCCCCCAGTCGAGGCTGACCTTGCGAATGAACGAGCGCGCAGCGAAAGCCGTGCCGCACACCGACGCGAACTTGTTGGTGCCCAGCAGCGCTGCCGGTTGAGCACCGGGCAACACATTGAACAATGCAGGAATCTGGATCAGCCCGCCGCCGCCGACCGCAGCATCGATCAATCCGGCAGCGAAGGCGAACAGGGACAACAGGACGATATCCGTCATTTGAAAGGTTCCAGGCAGGGAGAGCGTGCGCAAAGCCTAATCAAATGGCCGCACCTGTGTTGAAATGCCATATTGCACAAACCGCAATGAGGAACTCGCCATGGCACTGGACATGCTGCGCGAAATACAGGCCTTCGTCAGCGTCGCCCATAAGCGCAGCTTCGTTACCGCTGCCCGCGCGCTGGGGCGCTCACCCAGCGCCGTAACCCGTGCAGTGCAAGCACTGGAGGACAACGCTGGCACCCGCCTGCTCAATCGCAGTGCCAACGCCGTGACCCTGACCGAAGCCGGTGAGCACCTGCTGCCACATGCACAACGCTTGCTGGAGGTGCAACGTGATGCCGCCGATGAGTTGGCGGCGCTGAGCGGTTCGGCGCAAGGCTGGATCCGCTTCGCAGTGCCCGAACTGTTAGGCCAGAAAGTACTGCCAGCGGTACTCGCAGACTTTTCCCAGCGTCACCCCCAGGTAACCCTGGACGTACAGTTCGTCGACCAGGCCCTGGACCCGGTGCAAGGCAAGTTCGATTTCGTCGTGCGCGGCGCCTTTCCCCAGTCAAGCGAACTGATCGGCTATCCACTGTGGACCTACCGCCGCCACCTGTACGCCAGCCCGGCGTACCTGCAGCAACACGGTTTGCCACTGGAGCCAGAGGAGTTGAGCGGCCATGCGCTGATCCTGCACACCGCTCCACGCATCCTCAAGGCTTGGCACTTCTGCCGCGACGGCCAGATCACCAGCCTGCGACCACGTCCGCGCCTGCGCCTGTCCGCTGGCACTGCGGTGTATCAAAGCGCGCTGGCAGGCGCCGGCATCGCCCGCCTCGCCGACTGGCTGGGCGAACCACAAGTGCAGGCCGGGCGCTTGCTGCGGGTATGTCCGGCGTATCACCTGACCTCCAGCAGCGGCCAGGATCCACAGATGCATGCGCTCTATCCGCCAGGCGAACAACCGGCTCGGGTCCGTGAACTGCTGCAAGCGATGCGTCGTGCACGTCCCTGACCCCAAGATGGCGCTGTACAAATTCTGCTCAATTTAACAAAGGCCGCTTCACTCCTGGCTTGTAGCGTTTTATCCACAGACCTACCCACGTTTTTTGTGGACAGAATTCCGAGGCCAGATAACGACTTATCGCACACGCACCAGTGCAGCATTGGCCAGCTTGACCAATTCGATCCACTCGCCAACGTTGATCGCCCCGGCCTGCTCGAGTTGTTCGGCACAGACCAGTGCCTGCTCGTAATCCCGTTCGCTGGCGATACCTGTGCCAACGAACCGCTCCCGCCACTCCAGCATCGCTGCAGTGCCCTTCTTGCTTTCCATGTACGACTCCGAGACAGGTGGGCTGCCGTCAAGCCAAAACTCCAGACACCCCCACGCTCAGGGGCCGAAAACGGCCGCGGGAGATTACACGAGCGGTCATCAAACAAGAATAAATATCAACAAGAAGCCGACGGAAAGTCGATGAGAGGCGTAGCAGGAGGTAAAACGCATCGAGCCCGTCTCACGGGTAGACGGGCTCGGGAAAGTTGGACGGGCATTTCAGCCCGGCGGGATGGTACCCAGCAAGCCGATCAGGATCGTCAGCATCAGGAAACCACCCAGGAACAACGCAAGCTTGCCCATTGGAACCTCGACAAAGTAGGGACTGAACGGCAGAGCTGCCCGCCAGGGATACGGTGCAGCCGCGCTTGCCCAGCGCATACCGCTTCGTACGGCTGGGCTTGAGGGGCATTGTCAGGCCTTGGCTGATACGGTTACAGATTCAGGTTGCTGGAAAAAAAGCATATCAGATTGGTCGTTCAGTCCATCTGTCGCAACTTTTCCAACGGCAACCACCCCAGTTCACCGTTGCGCTGGTGCCGACACCAGAGCCAGCCGTTCAAACGCCGCAGCCCCACCATCACCTGTCCGGGATCAGCGTCCAGCTCATAGGCCGAGTACGACTCCAGTGCCCGCCCCTGGCCAACACCGAGCCGCTCGATCAGTTGCCCCGGTACCCAGCCTGGCTCTTGCCCCTCACAACTGCACAGGTACCAGTCCTGCCAGTCTTCCTCGCCCTCGTAACGCTGCCCGATCTGCAACAACGTCCCTCGGGCGAAGCTGATGGGTCGGGGGTATTCACTGCGATGGCTTTCGATCACCACGTATTTCATATGCCGCTCCCTGGCTATAGAAGAATCAGTCCTGGCAGTCGCTCAGAGGCTCATGACCATTTCATGCCAAGCCATGCCACCGTGATCGGAGCTGGAAGGTTTCACGTACTCGTATCCCATCTTTTCGTACAACCCTACATGCTGGTCTTTGCACATCAGGTGAATGGTCGCCTTGCCACGTTCACGCATCTGCGTGATGAAGCGCGTCATCAGTTGCCCGGCGAAACCGCGCCCCTGAAACGCCGGATCGACCACCACCGACATGATCACCACATTGGGCGCCTGGGCATCGTGCCCCACCAGTTCCTTGAACGCCTCATCGGACATCACCACCTCGTGGGCACAACCACTGTTGATGAAACCCACCACTTGACCGTCCTGTTCCAGCACCAGGAAACCCTCCGGGTACTGGGCGATGCGCGTGGCAATCTTCTCCCGCGTGGCCGCTTCGTCGCCCTCGTAGGCGGTGGTTTCGATGTGATAGCAGCGGTCCACATCCGAAGGCGTGGCGGGGCGGAAAACAGGCGTATTCATGGGGCAGGTCCGTGTCTCGATAAGCAGAGGACGACATCCTAACCGCAGCGGCTCAGCTTCGCACCGCGATCACACATCACACCCTGCTTAACCGAGCATTACCTGTGCCCCCCGCTTTTGTATGTTTACGTATCAAAACCCAGCGCAGATACGTAGGAAAACCACACCCAACGTCATCAGACACATCCTTGATACACCCCGACATTTTACTGGTTGCCACCCCCGCCCCACGGCCAAGCCAAGGAAATGTCCATGTCCAGCCCTCACCGTTTCAGATACCCCGCTCTGCTCGCCGCCGTACTGATGCCGCTGAGCCTCGTTGCCACAGGCGCAGCCTTCGCCGCCGACCCAATGCCTGCCGCCCCAAGCACGCAAACCGCTCACGACACCTTTGGCCCGCTCAAGCACATCAAGGCCGGCGTGCTGGATGTCGCCTACGTCGAACAGGGCCCCGCCGACGGTCCCGTAGTCATCCTGCTGCACGGCTGGCCCTATGACATCCACAGCTTCGAAAGCGTGACGCCCCTGCTCGCTGCCAAGGGTTATCGCGTCCTGGTGCCCTATGTTCGCGGCTACGGCGACACCCGCTTCCTCTCCGACAAGACACCTCGCAACGCTCAACCCTCGGCCCTGGCCAGCGATGTGATCGCCTTCATGGACGCCCTGCACGTGCAAAAGGCCGTGCTCGCCGGCTTCGACTGGGGTGCGCGCAGCGCCGACATCGTCTCGGCCCTGTGGCCCGAACGGGTCAAGGCACTGGTCTCGGTCAGCGGCTATCTCATCAGCAGCCAGGAGGCCGCCAAGGCCCCGCTGCCGCCCAGTGCCGAGCTGCAATGGTGGTACCAGTTCTACTTCGCCACCGAGCGCGGCCGTGCCGGGTATGAAAAGAATCGCCATGATTTCGCCAAGCTGATCTGGCAGCTCGCCTCGCCTAAGTGGGCATTCGACGATGCCACCTTCGATCGCAGTGCCAAGGCGCTGGACAACCCTGACCAGGTGGCGATCACAGTCAACAACTACCGCTGGCGCCTGGGCCTGGCGCAGGGCGAGACTCAATACGACCCGCTGGAAGCGAAACTGGCCAGGTTCCCCGCAATCACGGTACCGACCATCACCCTCGAAGGTGACGCCAACGGCGCACCGCATCCGCCGGCAGACGCCTATCGGCAACGTTTTACCGGGAAGTACGAGCATCGCCTGCTGACCGGCGGGATTGGCCATAACCCACCGCAGGAGGCACCTGCTGCCTTCGCACAGGCAGTGGTGGACGCCGACCACCTTTGACCGGCCCTGGCTCATCCACAAACAAAAGCCCTGGCGTGCCGGGGCTTTGTGCGCAGGACAACAGGTCATCAGGACAATAAAGGTCAACGGCCTGTTGCAGGTCGGAATCCCAGCAGTGCTTTGGCCTGGGCATTGGACGCCCCCCCGGATCGCCGCATGATAGAACAGCGCCTCCTGCCAAAACTGGCCAACGCCTGTCCTGGGGGCACCGAGTCTGGCGCCCGGCAATCAGCACCTTCATCGCGCCAACTCCCCGACGGCCTTGGGCGTGTTGCGGAAACTGATGGCCATACGGTTGTATGCGTTCATCAAGCTGATGGCGATCGTCAGGTCGATCAGCTCGCGCTCGGCAAACACCAGGCGGGCTGCCGCATAGGCGTCATCCGGCACACCGGTCTGCGCCACTCGCGTGACCTGCTCGGCCCAGGCAAGTGCCGCCCGCTCGCGCGCATCGAACAGATCGCCCGCTTCTGCCCAGGCCTGGACCAGAGCGATCTTCTCGATCTTCTGGCCTTTCTTGATCAGGTCGCGGGTATGCATGTCCAGGCAATAGGCGCAGTTGTTGATCTGCGAGACCCGCAGGTAGACCAGTTCTACCAGCGTTGCATCGAGGCCGCTCTGCATGACATAGGCGTAGACCCCTCCCAGGGCCTTTGCCCCACCGGGTGCCAGTTGGTTGTAATCGAGTCGGTTGGTCATCTTACTTCTCCCCGGCGTGTGCGACAGGTGTGGTGAGGGCTTTGTCATCGCTATCGACAATGAAGACCGCGAGCAACTTCGCAGGCGCTGTCTTGCTGGCGTTGCGGCTCACGGTATGACGCGCGCCGGGATTCTCGTACCAGCTTTCACCGGCCTTGAAGACCTGCTTGGGGCCATCATCGACCTGGGACTCGATGGCCCCCGATACGACATAGGCGTAGATGAATGCAGATTGGGCATGCACATGCGAAGGCGACTGTGCCCCCGGCGCATAGTCCACCTCGACCGCCACCAGCGATTTGCCTGGAATGTTGGGAATGGCATGTTCGAAGTTGGGCGTCACTACCTCGCCGACACCATGCGCCTGGGCCGTCAGCGAAGCGCCCAACAGGACGCCGGCAAAAAGGGTAGCCGTGAGCGAAAAACGCTTCATCAAGAGTTCCTCGTGGAATGAATGACAACGTCAGTCTCGGTGCTATCTGGTACATTAAAAAGCACCAAAAACACCTTTTTTATATGTACCAAGCGGCTACCTCGTCGCGTCCAGGCCTAAATACTCATGCCGCTCAACGTCAGCATCGACCGCGCTGCAAAAACACCCTTGACCGAGCAGATCCGCGCCAGCATCGGTGCCGCGATCGAATCCGGCGTACTCAAGCCTGGCGCACGCCTCCCCTCCTGGCTGGACCTCGCCGCCCAGTTGGGCGTATCGCGCGGCACCGTGCGCGCCGCCTACGAGATGCTCGTGGATGCCCAGCTCGTGGTCGCCTCACGGGCGGAAGGCACACGCGTCTGCGACCGGCCAGCACTCCCCGCGCGCGAAGAAACACCCCCGCGCGAAACTCCGTTCATGGAGTTGTACCGCGAGTTCACCGCAGGCCCCGCAATCTTCCAGCTCGGTGTTCCGGCCCATGAAAGCTCGCCAGCGAGGCTGTTCAGCCAAATCCGCTCACATGCCATGCGCTCGGAGATGCGCGGCTCGATCCAGTACCCCGACCCGCGGGGCGAACTGGAACTGCGTCGGGTGGTGGCCGCCTATGTGGCCATCGCCCGAGGCATCGAGTGCCTGCCCTCACAGGTGATCATCACCAGTGGTTTTGCCGGCGGGCTCGGCCTGCTTCTGCAGACGCTGGGCATCGGCGGCCGCAAGGCCTGGATCGAAGACCCCGGCTTTCCGTTCTCCCGAAAAGGCCTGGAGCTCGCCGGGCTGGTGCCGGTTCCCGTCCCGGTGGACGCATCGGGGATGGACGTCGAACAAGGCCGACGCCTGGCGCCGGATGCCGCCGTCGCCCTGGTCACCCCCGGACAGCACGCTCCACTGGGCGTCACGATGTCCCTGCCCAGACGCCTGAACCTGCTCGACTGGGCCGCGCAGAACAACGCCTGGATCATCGAAGACGACTACCTCAGCGAGCTGCAACTGGAGTCCAGGGCAGCACCCGCCCTCGCCTCCCTGGACCGCAATGGCCGTGTGGTGCACATCGGCTCCTTCAGCAAGACCATCAGCCCCGCGCTGCGCCTGGGCTTCCTCATCGCCCCACCGGCACTGGCCCCCAGGCTCGGCGAAGTCGCCGCCTGCCTGAGCCCCGCGCCAGGTCCCGCCGTGCAACTGGCCACCGCGGAATTCATGCAGCAGGGGCATTACCTGCGCCATCTTCGCCGGGCGAAACGCCTATACCGCAGCCAGCGTGACGAACTGCTCAGCGCCTTGAAAGAAAGGCCACTGGGCGCCGACATTTGCACCGCCGGGCTGGCGGTACTGCTGCGACTGCCGGCTGAGACGCCGGATGTGAGTATTGTCAGAGAAGCGTCGATGTTCGGCATGTCGCCTGGGGCATTGTCGCCGTGGTATCTGGACCAGGCGCGGGCCAGCAGCGGGATTCTGCTTGGTATTGCGACCAGCTCGGGGCGAGAGCTGGAGCGGTGCTGTGATCGGCTGGATGAGATTGTTGGGCGGTTTGTGGAGGGGTGATGGGGGGTGGGCTATTGACCCTGGCCCTGGCCATCAGCCGTCTACACTGGCAAGATCAACTGCAGCGTTCACGAAGGGCCTTGGCGTTGTCACACGGCCACTTCAAGGAGAAGTCATGACCCTACGCAGCTTGGCAAAAAATCTTCCACCCGATCCTCACAACGAGGGCTGGGTGCTTGGCTGGGGAGTGCTGAGGGATCGACATCCCTGGCACTTTGTCGACGTCTTCGCCGACAGAAATACCGCCAGGATGGAGGCGCAACGTCGGGGAGATGGCTACGTCGTGGAGTATGGAGCGCACCGTCTAGGATCGGATGACTTCATATGTGGTGTGAGCTTGCCTGAAGGGTAGAAATGCACTGACTGACCGCGAGGCTCCGGCGCAGCGGCTCTCGCGTAGCCACTCCAAGCTTCGCCACGTGTATAAATTTACTGATCAGCCGCAGCTTCGGACATCCATCGATCTGGAACATGCAACTGCTGCTGGGGCAAACCAAAGAACAGATAACGTGCTGGGGGCGCCACCTAGCGGGCTCTTGGTGAAACCTGCCGAACAAGTAACGTGTCGGAAGCGCGTCGGAAAGTTTTTTCTACCCCAGAAACGCAAAAAGCCCTGAATAATCAGGGCTTTGAATATAGCGGAAGTGTAGTCATTAGAAGTGTATTTCCACTCCCGACCACCGGCATCCAAAACCCGACACCCGGCCGCTTTATAGCAGCCTATTCGGGGTAGTTTGAATATTGCCACAGTCTTCTAGATTCCGCCCAGTTCCGCCTGTTTCCAGGCTGCGAGTGGGGGACCAACTGGGGGACCGGAGTTAGTAGACCGCTACAGATCACCTATAGGGAACCATGCGCAAACTCAGCGACGCCTACATACGCACTGCGACTGAACCTTGCAAATACACAGGGAGTGAAGCGCCCGACCTGTACAAAAAAAAGCCATCGACGTCTCGCCTCTCACATCTGCAATCCTCAAACCCCACTCCCCCGCAACAAGGTATGTGGCGCCACCCCAAATGCCTTCCGGAACGCATGACTGAAATGTGAAAAATCGGAGAAGCCAAACTCCAGCGCCGCCTGGGAAACACTCCTTACCTGGCCACACTCAATCGCCGTCCGGCTAGCGTTCAGCCGCTCCTTCCAGATCTCGGCGACCGGTGACTTCTGGTGCCGGGCAAACGCCCGTGTCACCGTCCGTGTCGACACGTGATGCGCCACAGCAATCGACTCAAGCGACAGTTCAGGCTCCGTCAAATGTCGCTGAATGTAATTCATGATCCGCCCATAAAGATCAAGCTCTTGATGAATAGTCTTCAGGTCCTGTAGCTCCAGGCTAAGCACCAGTAGATCAGTGATGGTGTTGCAATAGCGCCGGGAGATCCCTTCATCCTGTAACAGCGCTACTGAACTGACCGCCTGGCCGATCATCTGCCGCAGCGGGATAACGCCGGGGCGGGCTTCGTCCAGCACCAACGCGGTAAAGTCGCCAATGCGGGGCAGGCGTTGGGCAAGCAGTGAGCGGGGGATGCGGATCAGATGGTTTTCGGTACCACCGAGGCTGAAGCGGAACGGTTGGGTTGCGTCGTAAAGAAACAAATTGCCAGCGCTGAGGCCAGCTTTGCGGGTGTCTTGTTCAATTTCGCCGTGGCCGTTGAGGGTGAAACCGAGCCATATATCGTCGGCCGGGTCGCTGCGCAAATGCTTCTCGGAGCGCACCCAGTGGTGCAGCGGCGACGACAGGGTGGTGATGTCCAGAGGGCCAATTCCGTTGACCTGTAGCACACCTTCGAAATCGCTCTGCGACGAGGGTTTACTGTCTGCCGACAGGCAATGGCGGCAGACCACTTCTCGCCAGTAATCAAAGCGGCGAGCGGGCGAAACGGCAAGGGTGGAATAATGGTTGGTCTCAGCCATGATGGCGCTCACCTTGATGCAACAACGGGGGAAAACGGTGATTGTTACCGTGGGTGATACAGGCAATAAATACGCCAGCGGCTGGCGTTGGCGCGAAAGTGTCTACCGCGGGATTGCGCAAACGTATGGCTGTCGACAGCATCAACTCCCCTCCCCATTTCAGGGCAAAAGTCCGGTTTTGCGTAGTGCGCCGCACCCTCTTGGTTCGTGCTCCGACGGGTGTTTTGGCGCTGTCTTTTCCAACCAAACGGTTGTCCTTGCGAACAAAGCGGGGCTGGTCAGTCGTGCCTAACTTTGACCTTACGGCAACTCAGCAACCCATGCCGATGAGGTGAGCCCATGCAATTCAAACAACAGCAAGTGGCCGATGAGTTCAGGTGGCTGCACATGCGTGACCTGGCGCCCGAGGAGTTCTTGTCGTGGCTGCTCGAATGGGGGGCCTGTGCAGTGCGGGCCCGGCTGGCGAATGCCTGCTTTGAAACTGAGCGTGTGCCTGAACCTAGAACAACAAGGAGCCTGTGATGGAGTCTGCAATCGACAAACACCTCAAGTGCCCGCGCACGTTATCGCGCCGGGTGCCTGATGACTACCAGCCGCCCTTTCCGATGTGGGTGGGCCGTGCTGATGAGCAGTTGACTCAGGTGGTGATGGCTTACCTGGGCGTGCAATACAAAGGTGACGGCCAGCGCGAGCAAGCCTTGCAGGCGATGCGTGACATCGTTGCCAGCTTCAGCCTGGCCGACGGCCCGCTGACTCACGACCTGACCCACCACACCGACAACAGCGGCTACGACAACCTGATGATCGTCGGCTACTGGAAGGACGCCGGCGCCTATTGCCGCTGGGTGCGCTCGGCCGGGGTGGAGGGCTGGTGGAGTTCGCCGCAGCGTTTGAATGATGGGCTGGGTTATTACCGCGAGATCTCTGCACCGCGGGCGGAGCAGTTCGAGACGTTGTATGCGTTTCAAAGCGACTTGCCGGGCGTTGGCGCGGTCATGGACAAGACCAGTGGCGAGA
Source organism: Pseudomonas putida (assembly GCF_001636055.1). Taxonomy (NCBI): domain Bacteria; kingdom Pseudomonadati; phylum Pseudomonadota; class Gammaproteobacteria; order Pseudomonadales; family Pseudomonadaceae; genus Pseudomonas; species Pseudomonas putida. Next base: position 2,680,287 of record NZ_CP011789.1, on the reverse strand, counting down.
TCGAAGAGCACGGTTACTGGGGCTCGATGCGCGACCGTTTTCCGGTGTCGCAAACCGACTGGATGAGCCCTGACGGCGAACTGCGGGTGGTGTCTGGCGACCCGGCCAAGGGCGGCCGGGTGGTGGTGGTTGGCCACGACAATATCGCCTTGATTCGTTCGGGCCAGGATTGGGCCGCGGCGGAGGCGGCGGAGCGTTCGTTGTACCTGGATGAGATCTTGCCGACCTTGCAGGACGGCATGGACTTCTTGCGCGACAACGGCCAGCCGTTGGGCTGTTACAGCAATCGCTTCGTGCGCAATATCGATGCCGACGGCAACTTTCTCGACATGAGTTATAACATCGGCCACTGGCGCTCGGTGGAAAAACTCGAACGCTGGGCGGAATCACACCCGACTCATTTGCGCATCTTCGTCACGTTCTTCCGAGTGGCGGCGGGGCTGCAGAAGTTACGCCTGTACCACGAGGTGTCGGTGTCCGATGCAAGCAGCCAGGTGTTCGAGTACATCAACTGCCACCCGCACACGGGCATGTTGCGTGACGCGCAAGTAAGCACCAACTAACAAAAGACTCCACGTTTAGCCCTGCACCTGCCGTTACTACGGCAGCGGGGCTCTTTTTGCCCGCGTTTGGGCTCACGATAAGGACTTGGTCCATGAAACAGCTCCGTTACCTGATGCTCGCAGCGGCCGCGCCGTGCCTGTCTGTGCAGGCAGTTGAAGTTTCGCCGGGGGATTACGAAGTGCTGCCGGCGGATAAAACCATCGGAGTGGTGTATTACCAGCACTCCACTACCGACAGTGCCTACGCCCAGGGCCACAAGGCCAGTTCGGACTTCAACCTGACCTCCGACGTTGGCATCCTGCGTTTGCTCCACGTTTATAAACTGACCGACCGGCTGACCATCGAGCCGCAGTTTTTACTGCCGTTCGGCCACGTTTCCAGCGGCGGTGACGCCTCGGCGCTGGGCAGCACCAGCGGTATCGGCGACCTCATCCTGACCGCGCCGCTCAAGTACCGCTTGAATGAGGCCAACGACACCGTTGGCGCCACAGTTTATTTGATCGCCCCGACCGGTAACTACGACCGCAAAGACGCGCTCAACCTGGGCGAAAACCGCTGGAAGGTCGACTTGCAGGCAGCGTACATCAAGCACTTCGACGAGAAGTGGGCGGTCGACGTGGTCGGTGATGCGATCTGGTACGGCGACAACGACGACTTCGGTGCCAACTCGGTTCGCCGTGAACAGGACATGTCCTACGCAGCGCAGTTGATGGGGCGCTACATCATCGACCCGGGCACGTCCCTTGCCCTTGGTTTTGGCCACACCTGGGGTGGTGAAAACAAAATTGATGGCATTTCCCAGGATGACCGCGGCGAGACCACCAACTTCCGCGTCACCGCCACCAAGTTCTTTACCGCTCAGGACCAGCTGCAGATGCAACTGGGGCGTGACCTCGCGGTAGAAAATGGACCGAAAGAGAACTTCCGTCTGAACCTCAGGTATGTCCGGGTCTTTTAACCGCCTACATAACCTCGGCCGAAATGGAGCATTCACATGACTGACCAAAACGCATCCACCGAACAACAACCTTCGCTGTACACCCGCCTGGGCGGCTACGACGTGATCTACCAGTTTGCCGGTGCGGTATTGCGCAAGACCATGGCCCACCCGGCGATTGGGCATATCTGGGCGCATATGTCCGAGTCGACCTTTCAGAAAGAGCACATCAACTTTGTCGACTTCCTCTCCCAGCACTGGGGCGGCAGCGCCAAGTACCGCGGCCGCGACATGGTCACCGCCCACCGTGGCATGGGCCTGACCGAGGTGCACTGGCAAGCCACGCTGGACTGCCTGGAGGAATGCTACAACGACTACAACCTGGCGCCGGAGCTGCGCAAAGAGGTCAACGACTTTTTGGTCAAGTTCAAGCCGGCGGTGATCGGCAGCCCGTCCTACCGCGACGTGGTGCTGGCCAACCCTGAAATGGACCCGGCCAAGGGCATGAAGAGCGTTGGCGTGGTCTGGCCCGCGCGCGATGAAGCGGCAGCACAGGCAGCGGTACCCAGGCTTGAGTCGTAACACCGCTCGGCCACTTAGATGGGGCCCAGCACCTGGCGCAAGGTAGTCCTTCTCAACCAAGCGACTGTCCTGCTCAACCAAGTGTCGCCCGCATGCTGGCGCTAGCTTAGTAGCAAGCCCAGCCACGGCGGGCCTTTCGCATAGCCATTTGCCAGGCCCTGAGGCCTGGCATCGGAAACAGGACACACCATGGCCATCACCCGCCCGACGCTCGAACAACTGCAGGCCCTCGCCACTCGCCTGCATCTGCAACTGACCCCCGAGCAAGCCAGCGAATACCTGGCGCTTATGCAGCCCAGCCTGGACGCCTACGACCTGGTCGACGAGCTGCCCGACTTCACCCCGCTGGTGCGCTACGAGCGCACCTCCGGTTATCGCCCGTCCAGCCTCGAAAACCCTCTGAACGCCTGGTACTACCGCACCGAGGTGATGGGCGCCAGCTCTGGGAAGCTGCTCGGTAAAACCGTTGCCCTGAAAGACAACATCTCCCTGGCCGGTGTGCCAATGATGAATGGCGCCGCGCCGCTGGCTGGCCATTTGCCAGCGTTCGATGCCACCGTGGTGACCCGTTTGCTCGACGCCGGGGTGACCATCCTCGGCAAGGCCACCTGCGAGCACTACTGCCTGTCTGGCGCGAGCCATACTTCAGACCCGGCCCCGGTGCACAACCCACTGCGTCCGGGCTTCAGCACCGGTGGCTCGTCGTCGGGCAGTGCGGCGCTGGTGGCGGCTGGCGAAGTCGACCTGGCAGTGGGCGGCGATCAAGGCGGCTCGGCGCGTATTCCTGCGGCGTGGTGCGGCATTTATGGCCTGAAGCCGACCTTCGGCCTGGTGCCGTATACCGGGGTGATGGCGGTCGAGGCGACCTTCGACCATCTCGGCCCGATGACCAACAACGTGCGCGACAACGCTCTGATGCTGGAAGTGATGGCTGGCGCCGATGGGCTCGATCCACGCCAGGGCGCGCCTGAAATCGACGCTTACAGCCACTACCTTGATCGTGGCGTGGATGGCCTGCGTATCGGCATCCTTCAGCAAGGCTTCGAGCTGGCCAACCTCGACCCGCGGGTTGCCAAGTCGGTGCGCAGCGCCATCACTCAGTTTGAAGCGTTGGGTGCGCTGGTCGAGGAAGTCTCGGTGCCCGAGCACGCCCTGGCCGGCGCGTTGTGGGGCCCGATCGGCTGCGAAGGCCTGACCATGCAGATGATGCACGGCAACGGTGCAGGCTTTAACTGGAAGGGCCTGTACGACGTCGGCCTGCTCGACAAACAAGTCAGCTGGCGCACCCAGGCCGACGCCCTCTCGCCTTCGCTCAAGTTATGCATGCTGGTCGGCCAGTTTGGCCTCGACCACTACCACGGCCGTTACTACGCCAAGGCGCAGAACATCGCCCGCTTCGCCCGCGCCGGTTACGACAAGGCGCTGGAGCAATACGACCTGCTGGTGATGCCGACCGTGCCGATCATCGCCCAGCCGCTGCCGAAGGCAGATTGCTCGATCACCGATAACGTCTCGCGGGCATTGGAAATGCTAGGTAATACCGCCGCCCAGGACATCACCGGCCACCCGGCCATGTCCATCCCCTGCGGTTTGGTCGACGGCTTGCCCGTTGGGCTGATGCTGGTCGGCAAGCATTACGCCGAGGGCACCATTTACCAAGCGGCTGCGGCATTCGAAGGTGCGGTGGACTGGCGCACGCTGTAAGCAAGCGCCAGCCGCTACGCCCCGGCAACACAACAACTAGAACAGCAACATCATTCAACAACCGCGCTGAACGAGAGGAGTAATCCCATGACGGCAACATCAACCCCGGGTGAGCGGGCGCGGGCACTGTACGCAGTGCTCAAGAACAAGGACCTGATCCCCGAAGGCTATATCGAGCAGCTCACCCAGCTGATGGAACACGGCTGGAGCCCGGACAACGGCGCGCGCATTGTCGCCAAGGCCTGGGTCGATCCGGCCTTCCGCGAGCTGCTGCTCAAGGACGGCACCGCCGCCTGCGCGCAGTTCGGTTTCACTGGGCCGCAGGGCGAATACATCGTTGCCCTGGAAGACACCCCAACGCTGAAAAACGTGATCGTCTGCAGCCTGTGTTCGTGCACCAACTGGCCGGTGCTGGGCCTGCCGCCCGAGTGGTACAAGGGCTTCGAATTCCGCGCGCGGCTGGTACGGGAGGGGCGCACGGTATTGCGCGAGCTGGGCACCGAGTTGCCGGAACACGTGGTGATCAAGGTCTGGGACACCAGCGCTGAAAGCCGTTACCTGGTGCTGCCACTGCGGCCAGCGGGCTCCGAGCACATGAGCGAAGAGCAGCTACGCCAACTGGTCACCAAGGACGTGCTGATCGGCGTCGCCCTGCCGTGTGTTGGCTGAGCAACACGCCCAACCCCTTACCCTTGCGGAGTGTTCAAAATGGATGGCTTTCACGATCTCGGCGGTTTCCAGGGCTTTGGCAAAGTGCCCCACCGCATCAACAGCCTCAGCTACAAGCAGGTGTTCAAGCAGGACTGGGAGCACCTGGCCTATAGCCTGATGTTCATTGGCGCCGACCACATGGGCAAGTTCAGCGTCGACGAAATCCGTCATGCCGTGGAGCGTATCGATGTGCGCCAGCATGTCGGCACCGAGTATTACGAGCGCTATGTCATCGCGACCGCCACCCTGCTGGTCGAGACCGGCGTCATCACCCAGGGCGAACTGGATGAGGCCCTCGGCTCGCACTTCAAGCTGGCCAACCCGGCCCATGCCCAAGGTCGTGAGGCGATCACCGGGCGCCCGCCATTTGAAGTCGGCGACCGGGTCATCGTGCGTGATGAATACGTGGCCGGGCATGTGCGCATGCCGGCCTATGTGCGCGGCAAGCAAGGCGTGGTGCTGCACCGCACCACTGCGCAGTGGCCGTTCCCGGATGCGATTGGCCACGGCGACCGCAGCGCAGCGCATCAACCGACTTACCACGTCGAGTTCCGGGTAAAAGACCTGTGGGGCGATGCCGCCGACGATGGCCTGGTGGTGGTCGACCTGTTCGAGAGCTATCTGGACAAGGTCGACAGCCCGCAAGCGGTGCACGCATGACTGCCGGCGCCCAGGCAGGCCGACTGCCGGTGACGGTCCTTTCCGGCTTCCTCGGCGCGGGCAAGACTACCCTGCTCAACCATATCCTGCGCAATCGCCAGGGTTTGAAAGTGGCGGTGATCGTCAACGACATGAGCGAGGTCAACATCGACGCCGCCGAGGTGCAGCGTGATGTAACGCTGCACCGTGGCCAGGACGAGTTGATCGAGATGAGCAACGGCTGCATCTGCTGCACCCTGCGCGCCGACCTGCTCGAGCAGGTAAGCGCGCTGGCGCGCCAGCAGCGTTTTGATTATCTGCTGATCGAGTGCACCGGGATCTCCGAGCCGATGCCGGTGGCCGAGACCTTTGCCTTTCTCGACACCGAAGGTTTCAGCCTCAGCGAACTGGCGCGGCTGGACACCTTGGTCACCGTGGTTGATGCCAGCCAGTTTCAGGCGTTGCTCGACTCGCCGGAAACCGTCGAGCGCGCCGACGCCGCGGCGCCGCGGCGCCCGTTGGCTGACCTGCTGATCGAGCAGGTCGAGTACGCCAACGTTATTCTGGTGAACAAGTGTGACCTGATAGAGGACGCGCAATACCAGACGCTGCGAGCGGTGCTGGCCGGGCTCAATCCCCGGGCACAGATTCTGCCGGTGGTGGCTGGCAATGTGGAACTGTCAAGCATCCTCGGCACCCAGCTGTTCGACCTGCCCAGCCTGGCGGTCGCGCCCGGTTGGATGAAGCAGATGGACGCCGACGACACTCCGACCGCCGAGTCGGACACCTACGGCGTGACCTCGTGGGTCTATCGCGAGCGCGCCCCGTTTCACCCGCAACGCCTGCTCGAATTTCTCTCCCGCCCGTGGAGCAACGGCCGCCTGCTGCGCAGCAAAGGCTACTTCTGGCTCGCCAGCCGCCACCGTGAAATCGGCCTGCTGGTGCAAAGCGGCAAGCAGTTCCAGTGGGACTACGTCGGCCATTGGTGGCACTTCATCGACCCGTCGCAGTGGCCGCAGGACAAGTACCGCCTGCAGGGGATCATGGCCAAGTGGGACAGCGTCGTCGGCGATTGCCGGCAAGAGTTGGTGTTCATTGGCCAGGACCTAGATACCGCAACGTTACAACGCGAGCTCGATCACTGCCTGTTGAGCGCAGACGAAATCGCTACCGGGCCATCGGCCTGGCCAGCACTGCCTTGGGCGAGCAGCTTTGACAGCCTCGCCTTGTCGACCAGCCAGGCGCAGGTATTACCGGCTGCTGCCGCTATCTAGTTGGAGATGTAGCCATGCTGTTTTTTAATCGCACCAGTCGCTGGATACTGACCCCCCTCGCCGACCGCCTCGACCAGCCCGACCAGCCGAGTACGCCGCTGTCGTCGCGCAACCCGCTGCTGCGGCGCATCCTCACCGGCGTCGAGCAGCTGCTGCAGGAGCGGCGCACGCTCAAAGAGCAAGCTCGCGAACTCGCCGCGCAGGTGAGCCAACTGCAACAGCACCTGGCTGACCGCGACGAATGTGCGCAGCAGTCGCAAGCGCGCTGGACGCTGGTCACCAAAGGTGCGGATGCGTTGTTCTGGCAACTGCATCTGACTGCCACAGGCACGCCTGCGCCAACGTGCGCGATGCACTGGACGGGCTCCGCCTCGATCCATGCACCGCATCTGCCCGAGCTGGGTCAGTGGCACGACCAGCTGCATCCGGCTGATCGCCACGCCCATCAGCAAGCACTGGCCCGGCACCTCGCCGACCGCAGCGGCCGCACACGGTTTGAGCTGGACCTGCGCATGAAATTCACCGCCGGCGGCGATTATCGCTGGTGCCGGGTCAGCGGCAATTCGCTGCGTGACGGCAACGGCGTTGCCATCGCCACAGCGGGTACGCTGCGGGACATCCATGAGCAACAGCTGCACATTCAGGAGCTGGAGCTGGCCGCCGAGCGTTTTGACATTTCCCGCGAGATGCTCCACGACGGCCTGTGGGACATCGAAGTCGTCGCCGGGGACCCGGCTAACCCGAGCAACACCATCTGGTGGTCGTCGCAGATGCGCCGGCTGCTCGGCTGCACCACCGTCGAAGAATTCCCCAACACCCTGGAAAGCTGGACCTCACGCCTGCACCCCGACGACAGTGCCCGCGCCATCGCGGCGTTTGTCGCCCATGTCGACGATCGCAGCGGCAACACCCCGTTCGATGTCGAGTACCGGCTTCGTCACCAAAACGGCGCCTACCGGTGGTTCCGCGGTCGCGGGCAAACCCGCAGGGCTGCGGACGGCGCGCCGTTGCGGGTAGTCGGGGCTATAACTGATATTCATGCTCGGCATGAGGAAAGCACCATCCGCGAGGCACAAGCGCAACAGCATCAGGTGATGCAGGAAACCTTAGGCAAATTGACCCACATCGTCGCCACCATCCAGGGCATCGCCAGCCAGACCAACCTGCTGGCCTTGAACGCCGCCATCGAAGCCGCCCGTGCAGGCGAAGCCGGGCGCGGTTTTGCGGTGGTAGCCGACGAGGTGCGCAAACTCGCAACCCGTACAAGTCAGGCAACTCAGCAAGCCGCGCAGATGATCGACAGCTGACCCGCGCAAGCGCCGCGTTACATGTTCAGCCAGGAAGCGCTCGGGTGGAAGGCCACCAATGCACCTTTTCAGAGGCAAGTGTAATGGCTCGACACCTACGCTGATGCTGTGTTCAGCACCAACAGTGTGAAAGCTGTGAGAAAGTCTGGAAAAGGTGGGATTCAGGGTCGTAATGCTCAGGAATGTCACCAGACTCCAGACCTACGCCACCAACTTTTGGGGCCGCGCTTGTCGGCGACGGGACGCGAAGCGGCCCCAATGTTTAGGCGCCAGGTCGATAGCTGCTAGCAATAGCCAAGCATATCTCCCACCTACGCTGCCTTCGATAGATCGCCCCTTCCTAACGTGAGTCATTAGGCAGCACGTCCATCACAATCCACAGTAAACCAGTGAAAGCGACGCTAATAATGGGGACCAGATGGGGGACCAAAAACGCTTAGGCACAAAAAAGCCCCGAAAAATCAGGGCTTTAATGAGAATTAGTGGCGGAAGCGTAGAGATTCGAACTCTAGGATAGTTGCCCATCGACGGTTTTCAAGACCGTTGCCTTAAACCACTCGGCCACGCTTCCAGCTTGTTTTGCGGCGGCAATCATACCGTAATGAAACACGCTGTCAAACTCTCTCTGTCGCCCGTTGCAGAGGCTCTGTTATGATCTTTGCATCTGAACGTTTCAAACCCACAGGAGTGTCGCCATGCGCGAACAGGATTACGCCGTACAACACGGCCAGCAGGTCGAGCAGCAGGAGGTCAGCAAGGTCCTGCGCAACACGTACAGCCTGCTGGCGCTCACGCTTGCCTTCAGCGGCGTGATGGCTTTCGTCGCTCAACAGATGCGCGTCGGTTACCCGAACATCTTCGTGGTGCTGATCGGCTTCTACGGGCTGTTCTTCCTCACCGCCAAGCTGCGTGATTCGGTCTGGGGCCTGGTTTCTACCTTCGCCCTCACCGGCTTCATGGGCTTCATCCTCGGCCCGATCCTCAACCGCTACCTCGGCATGGCCGGTGGCGCTGAAGTGGTCAGCTCGGCCTTCGCCATGACCGCACTGGTATTCGGTGGCCTGTCGGCCTACGTGCTGATCACCCGCCGCGACATGAGCTTCCTCAGCGGCTTCATCACCGCGGGCTTCTTCGTGTTGCTGGGTGCCGTGGTCGCGAGCTTCTTCTTCCAGATCAGCGGCCTGCAACTGGCGATCAGCGCTGGCTTGGTGCTGTTCTCGTCGGTCTGCATCCTGTTCCAGACCAGCGCCATCATCCACGGCGGCGAGCGCAACTACATCATGGCGACCATCAGCCTGTATGTCTCGATCTACAACCTGTTCGTCAGCCTGCTGCAACTGTTCGGCATCATGGGTCGTGACGACTGATCGCTAGCGATTGGACGATTCAGGAAAGCCCGCTTCGGCGGGCTTTTTTGTGGGCGGATGCTTTTAGGGTTGCACGCCCTCCCGGCCACAAAGAAACAAAGAGCAGCCCAGCCAGAACGTACCTCTACCCCTTCGCCGTCGGGCCCCGTAGAATGCGCTCCTTTTTTCTTCGGGGCGGTTTCCCATGAGTTCACTCGAACACGAGCCGGGCGCGACGGCGCCTGCCAACGAACTGGTCCTTGGCCTCGAGGACAAGCCGCGGCCACTGATCGGCCTGTTGGCGGCACTGCAGCACTTGTTGGCGATCATCGTGCCGATCGTCACGCCTGGCCTGCTGATCTGCCAGGCGCTGGGTGTTTCGCCGCGGGACACCAACCTGATCGTGTCGATGTCGTTGGTGATCTCGGGCATCGCCACCTTCGTCCAGTGCAAGCGCTTCGGGCCATTCGGCGCGGGATTGCTGATCGTCCAGGGCACCAGCTTCAACTTCGTCGGGCCGCTGATTGCCGGTGGCGCGCTGATGGTCAAGCAGGGCACACCAGTCGAAGGCGTGATGGCGGCGATCTTCGGGGTCGTGATCGCCGGCTCGTTCGTGGAGATGGGCGTTTCGCGCATCCTGCCATTCATCAAGCGACTGATCACCCCGCTGGTGACAGGCATCGTGGTGCTGATGATCGGCCTCACCCTGATCAAGGTTGGCCTGATCAGCATGGGCGGTGGCTTCGCGGCCATGGGCAACGGCACCTTCGCCAATGGCGAGAACCTGCTGCTGTCGGGCGTGGTGCTGGCGATCATCGTGGTCCTCAACCGGATTCCGGTGGTTTGGATGCGCAGTTGCGCCATCGTCATCGCGCTGGCGGTGGGCTATGCGCTGGCAGGCTACCTGGGGCGCCTGGACTTCACTGGCATGCACGAGGCCGCGCTGTTCCAGGTGCCGGTCCCGCTGCACTTCGGCCTGGGCTTCTCCTGGGCGCTGTTCATTCCGATGCTGGTGATCTACCTGGTGACCTCGCTGGAAGCCATCGGCGATGTGACAGCCACCAGCAAAGTGTCGCGCCAGCCGGTCGAGGGGCCAGTGTGGATGCAACGGATCAAGGGCGGGGTGCTGGTCAATGGTGCCAACTCGCTGCTGGCGGGCCTGTTCAACACCTTCCCCAGCTCGATCTTTGCGCAGAACAATGGGGTGATCCAGCTGACGGGCATCGCCAGCCGTCATATCGGTGTCTGGATCGCGCTCATGCTGGTACTGCTGGGGCTTTTCCCGAGCGTAGCCGGGGTGATCCAGGCCGTGCCGGAGCCTGTACTGGGTGGCGCTGCGATGGTGATGTTCGGTGCGGTAGCGGCATCAGGGATCAATATCCTGGCCAGCACCCGCCTGGACCGTCGGGCGCTGCTGATCATCGCCGTGTCGCTGGCCCTGGGGCTGGGCGTGGCGCAGGTGCCGGAGTTCCTGGCGCACATGCCGGCGGCGCTGCGTAACGTACTGGAGTCGGGCGTTGCCACCGGCGGCATCTGCGCCCTGGTGCTGAACTGGTTCCTGCCAGAGAGCCAGGAACGCGCCTGACCACCGTTGCAGGCAGACAAAAGCCCGCGCCTACAGGTGCGGGCTTTTTGCTTTATCATGACGGCATTTCTTTGCACGAGCCTTCCATGAAATTCGCCATCGCGGTGTTTTCTCCGGCCCATGCGCCCTCCTCGCGCCGCGCGCTGCGCTTCGCCGAGGCGGCCCTGGCCGGCGGACACGAGATTACCCGACTGTTCTTCTATCAGGATGGGGTGCACAGCGCCTCGGCCAACGTCGTCGCGCCGCAGGATGAACAGGATGTGGCGGCGCAATGGCGCAGCTTCATCAGCGACCATCAGCTCGATGCCGTGGTCTGTATCGCCGCAGCATTGCGCCGGGGCGTGCTCGACGAGGCCGAAGCCAACCGTTACCAGCGCCCTGCCGTGAACCTGCCCAAACCCTGGGAACTGTCCGGCCTTGGGCAACTGCACGAAGCTGCGCAAACAGCAGACCGCCTGGTCTGCTTCGGAGGCGATTGAAATGGCCAGATCCTTGTTGATCATCAGCCGTCAGGCGCCTTGGAATGGGCCATCCGCCCGCGAAGCGCTGGATATCGCGCTTGCCGGTGGCGCCTTCGACCTGCCGCTGGGCATGCTGTTTCTCGACGACGGTGTCTTCCAGCTCGCCAACGACCAGCAACCGGTGCTGCTGCAGCAGAAGAACCTTGCCGCCAACCTGCAGGCGCTCCCGATGTTCGGGGTCGAGGAACTGTTCGCCTGCGCGCATAGCCTCCAGCAACGCGGGCTGGATAGCAGCACGCTGGAACTGCCGGTGCAGGTTCTCGACGATGCAGCGCTGCGCGCACTGATCGCCCGTTTCGACCAGGTGGTGACCCTCTGATGACGACCCTGCATGTAATCAGCCATTCGCCCTTCGGCGACGACCGCCTGGCCAGTTGCCTGCGTTTGCTGGGCACCCAGGACGCGCTGCTGCTGTGCGGCGATGCAACCTACGCCCTCAAGCCTGGCAGCGAACCTTACCGGGTGTTGCAGGCTGCTGGCCTGGAGCAACGCCTGTTCGCCCTCGAAGAAGACCTACTGGCCCGCGCAATCCCCAGCGAGTTGGCAAAGGCCGTGGACTATCCCGCCTTCGTCGAGCTCTCGCTGCACTACGACAAGGTCAACACCTGGCTATGAGCAACCTGACTGTCGGCGATCGCTCGATCGCCCTAGACAAGGACGGCTTCCTGGTCGACTTGCAGGACTGGTCCCACGAGGTCGCCCAAGCCCTGGCCGCCCGTGAAGCGATCGCCTTGACCCCGGACCACTGGGAAGTCCTCGAACTGCTGCGTCAGTTCTACGACGAATATCAACTTTCGCCAGCGACTCGTCCGCTGATCAAGTACACCGCCCTGAAGCTGGGCCCGGACAAGGGCAACAGCCCGCACCTGAATCGTCTGTTCAACGGCACCCCCGCCAAACTGGCCGCCAAGCTGGCGGGCCTGCCCAAGCCGACCAACTGCATATGACCGAGCCAATGACCGACAGCCCAAGCCCCCTGACGCTGGAAACCCCGGCCGAACACCCCTTCGCCGAATTCGTGCGCATTCTTGGCAAGGGCAAGCGAGGGGCACGGGGCTTGACCCGCGAGGAAGCGCGCGCGGCGATGACACTGCTGCTCGAAGGGAAAGTCGAAGACACCCAACTGGGCGCCTTCCTGATGCTGCTGCGGCACAAGGAGGAAAGTGCCGAGGAACTGGCTGGTTTCACCGAAGCCCTGCGCAGCCACCTGCAAGCACCATCGATCGCCGTGGATATCGACTGGCCAAGCTATGCCGGCAAGAAGCGCCACCTGCCCTGGTACCTGCTGGCCGCCAAGTGCCTGGCTGGCAACGGCGTGCGCATTCTCATGCATGGCGGCGGCGCCCACACGGCCGGGCGCCTGTACACCGAACAATTGCTCACCCTGTTGGATATCCCCCTGTGCCGTGACTGGCAAGCGGTCGCCAGCAGCCTGGATCAGCAGCAACTGGCCTTCTTCCCGTTGCAGGACTGGGCGCCGCAGTTGCAGCGGATGATCGATCTGCGCAACACCTTGGGCCTGCGCTCGCCGATCCACTCCCTGGCCCGCGTGCTCAACCCGCTCGGCGCCCGCTGCGGCCTGCAAAGCATCTTCCACCCCGGCTACCAGGCCGTGCACCGCGAAGCCAGCCGCCTGCTCGGCGATCACGCCCTGGTGATCAAAGGTGATGGCGGCGAGATCGAGGTGAACCCCGATGTCGTCAATCACTTGTACGGCACTACCGGCAGCGAGGCCTGGGACGAAGAATGGCCCGCGCTGAGCGCACAACGCCACGTCAAGCCGGCAACGCTTGAGCCTGAGCATCTGTTGGCGGTATGGCGCGGCGCGGCGCAGGACAGCTATGGCGAGCTGGCAGTAGTCGCGACCATGGCCCTGGCGCTGCGCGGTCTGGGCCAGGATCGCGAACTGGCGTTCAGCACCGCGCGTACGTTCTGGTCAAACCGAAACATCTAATCACTCGATCAATGGCTGGCGATATTTGCGCTATTTATTCGAACGGTATGCCCTAGACTGAGCTCCAACGACAAACGACTTGGTAATTGGAGCTCCACATGGGCCTTTTGATCGACGGCCGCTGGCATGACCAGTGGTACCAGAACAGCAAGGATGGCGCCTTCCGCCGCGAAAACGCCCAGCGCCGAAATGCGCTACCTGCGGCCGAAGCAGGCCGTTACCACCTGTATGTTTCGCTGGCCTGCCCATGGGCGCACCGCACCCTGATCCTCCGCGCACTCAAGGGCCTGGAGCCACTGATCGACGTATCTGTAGTGAGCTGGCTGATGGGCGAGCATGGTTGGACCTTCGACACCGCACAAGGCTCGACCGGCGATCATCTCGACGCCCTCCAGTACCTGCATCAACGCTATACCTTGGATGATCCGCACTACACTGGCCGGGTGACGGTACCGGTGCTGTGGGACAAGCAAGAGAAGCGCATCGTCAACAACGAATCAGCGGAAATCATCCGCATCCTCAACAGCGCGTTCGATGAGTTGACCGGCAACCGCCTGGACCTCTATCCCGAACCACTGCGCGCGACTATCGATGCACTCAACGAACGCATTTACCCGGCGGTGAACAACGGCGTTTATCGCGCAGGCTTCGCCACCACCCAGGAGGCGTACGAGGCAGCGTTCGATGAGGTGTTCAATGAGCTGGATCACCTGGAGGCGCTGCTCGACACCCAGCGCTACCTGGCCGGCGAATACCTGACCGAGGCGGATGTAAGGCTGTTCACCACGCTGGTGCGCTTCGATGCTGTGTATCACGGGCATTTCAAGTGCAACCTGCGACGACTGGCGGACTACCCGAACCTCTCCAACTGGCTACGCGAGCTTTATCAGTGGCCGGGGGTGGCGCAGACGGTGAATATGGAGCATATCCAGAAGCACTACTACATGAGCCACAAGACCATCAACCCGAACGGCATCGTGCCCAAGGGGCCGTTGCAGGACTTCACGCTGCCCCATGACCGTGAGCGGTTGGCGGGCAAGGGAATATGGCAGGGTTGAAATCGCTGGGGCTGCTTCGCAGCCCATTCGCGGGCAAGCCCGCTCCCACAGGTTTAAAGCGGCGCCGTACCTGTGGGAGCGGGCTTGCCCGCGAATGGATCACAAAGTGGTGCCAGTGATCAGCTGTTCTGCGCCCCTTCGAACCAGGCCAGCTTGTCACGCAACTGCACCACTTCCCCAACGATCACCAGGGTCGGCGCATGCACTTCATGCCGGGCGACCAGGTCCGGCAGGTCTGCCAGGGTCCCGGTGAACACGCGCTGATTGCGGGTAGTGCCCTGCTGCACCAGCGCTGCCGGCGTGCTTGCCGCACGACCATGACGGATCAACTCGGCGCAGATGGTCGGCAAGCCAACCAGGCCCATGTAGAACACCAGGGTCTGGGCTGGCGCCACCAGGTCATTCCAGGGCAGGTTGCTGGTGCCGTCCTTGAGGTGACCCGTGACGAAGCGCACCGACTGGGCGTAGTCGCGGTGAGTCAGCGGAATACCGCCGTAGGCCGAACAGCCGCTGGCCGCCGTGATACCCGGCACCACCTGGAAGGGGATGCCCTCATCGGCCAGTTCCTCGATCTCCTCGCCGCCACGGCCGAAGATGAATGGATCGCCGCCCTTCAGGCGCAACACACGCTTCCCTTGGCGGGCCAGATCGACCAACAGGCGGTTGATCTGGTCCTGGGGCACGGCATGGTCAGCGCGACGCTTGCCGACATAGATGCGCTCGGCATCACGCCGGCACATCTCGATGATGGCCGGAGCCACCAGACGGTCGTAAAGCACCACGTCAGCCTGCTGCATCAGGCGCAAGGCACGGAAGGTCAACAAGTCGGGATCACCAGGGCCGGCACCGACCAGATAGACCTCACCGCCCTGTTGCACAGGCGCGCCATCGACCATGGCCTGCAACAGGCGCTCGGCTTCGGCGCCCTGCCCGGCCAACTGGCGCTCGGCGATCGGCCCCTGGAACACTGTCTCCCAGAAGCCGCGCCGCTGGTTGACGTCCGGGTACAGCGACTTGACCTTGTCACGAAAACGCGCGGCCAGGCCTGCCAGCTCGCCATAGGTGGACGGAATCCAGGCCTCGAGCTTGGCCCGGATCAAGCGTGCCAGCACGGGCGCATCGCCGCCACTGGATACCGCCACCACCAAGGGCGAGCGATCGACGATGGCAGGGAAGATCACCGTGCACAGGGCCGGTGCATCCACCACGTTGACCGGCAGGCTGCGCGCTTGTGCGTCTTCCGACACCTGCGCGTTGAGCGCCGGGTCATCGGTGGCAGCGATCACCAGACGGCACCCCTCCAGGTCAGCGACCTGATAGCCACGCACCAGCACCTCTCCGCTGCCTTCCCTGGCCAGTGCGGCCAACTGGCCGTCGACTTCCGGCGCGACCACCCGTAGCACACCCCCGGCATCCGCCAGCAGGCGCGCCTTGCGCAGGGCGATCTCACCGCCGCCGACGACCAGAACCCGGCCGCCCTGCAGCTTATGGAACAGCGGCAGGTACTTCATTTAGCGGATAACCTCGACGCCGCCCATGTAAGGCTTGAGCACCTCAGGTACGCGAATCGAACCATCGGCCTGCTGGTAGTTCTCCAGCACCGCAACCAGCGTACGGCCCACGGCCAGGCCCGAGCCGTTGAGCGTGTGTACCAGCTCCGGCTTGCCGGTTTCCGGATTGCGCCAGCGCGCCTGCATGCGGCGGGCCTGGAAGTCGCCGCAGTTGGAGCAGGAGCTGATTTCGCGGAACTTGCCCTGGCTCGGCACCCACACTTCCAGGTCGTAGGTCTTCACTGCGCCGAAGCCCATGTCGCCGGTGCACAGGGCCAGCACGCGGTATGGGAGTTCCAGCAACTGCAGCACGCGCTCGGCGTTGGCGGTCAGGCCTTCCAGGGCTTCCATCGACTTGGACGGCTCCACCACCTGGACCATCTCGACCTTGTCGAACTGGTGCTGGCGGATCATGCCGCGAGTGTCACGGCCCGATGCACCGGCTTCGCTGCGGAAGCACGGGGTGTGGGCGACCAGTTTCAGCGGCAGTTGCTTGGCGTCGAGGATCTCGCCCGCCACCAGGTTGGTCAGCGACACTTCGGCGGTCGGGATCAGGTAGAAGTCGGCCTCGCCTTCGCGGGTGATCTTGAACAGGTCTTCCTCGAACTTCGGCAACTGGCCGGTGCCCTGCAGGGCCGGGGCCTGTACCAGGTACGGGGTATAGTGCTCCTCGTAGCCGTGCTCGCCGGTGTGCAGGTTGATCATGAACTGCGCCAGGGCGCGGTGCAGGCGGGCGATCGGCCCACGCAGCACGGCAAAGCGCGCGCCGGACAGCTTGGCCGCGGCCTCGAAGTCCAGGCCACCGCTGACTTCACCCAGGGCAACGTGGTCCTTGATCTCGAAGTCGAAGACCTGCGGCGTGCCCCAGCGGCGCACTTCGACATTGTCTTCTTCGCTGGCGCCGACCGGCACGCTGGCGTCCGGCAGGTTGGGGATGGTCAGCAGGATGCCGTCGAGCTCGGCCTGGATCTCGTCCAGCTCGGCCTTGCCGGCCGCCAGCTCGTTGGCCATGCGCTCGACGTCCGCCATCAGCGGGGCGATGTCTTCGCCCTTGGCCTTGGCCTGGCCGATGGATTTGGAACGGGCATTACGCTCGGCCTGCAGCTGCTCGGTGCGGGTCTGCACCGACTTGCGGCGCTCTTCCAGTGATTCGATGCGCGCGACATCCAGGCTGAAGCCACGGGAGGCCAGGCGTTCCGCCACTTCCTGAAGTTGGCCGCGTAACAGTTTGGAATCGAGCATATCGTTCTCTCGTTGTGTTTAGGTGTTGGTTCAGATTCGGGTCAGGGCCAGGCCAGCCCAGGTGGCGAGCAGCCCGCCCAGCACGCTGGCGGCGGCATAGCCGAAGGCCAGGGGCGCCTGTCCGCTTTCGAGCAGGCGCACGGTATCCAGTGAAAAGGATGAAAAGGTGGTCAACCCGCCGACGAAGCCGACGATCAGCCCCGCACGTACCTCGATCGGCACGCCGGGCTTGTTGAGAAACAGGCCGTACAGCACACCAATGATCAGGCAGCCCACCAGATTGACCGCAAGCGTAGCGAGATAGAAGTGCCGTGGCCAGTGGGCATTGACCCAGTTGCCCGCCGCAAAGCGAAGCAAGGTGCCAGCAATACCTGCGGCGCTCACCGAAGCGATCAGGGCAATCACGTTTTTCTCCGTTGACGGGGGCTGTTGCGGTCCAGTTCGGCAAGGTGGCGCAGTTTCTCGCCAATCTTCAACTCCAGGCCACGTGGCACTGGCTGATAATAGGGGCGTGGCTCGAGTTCGTCGGGGAAGTAATCTTCGCCTGCTGCGTAGGCATCCGGCTCGTCGTGGGCGTAGCGGTACTCATCGCCATAGCCCAGTTGCTTCATCAGCTTGGTCGGTGCGTTGCGCAAGTGCAGTGGCACTTCGAGCGAGCCATGCTCGGCAGCCTCGCGCAAGGCGGTCTTGAAGCCCATGTAGACGGCGTTGCTCTTGGGTGCGCAGGCAAGGTAAGTGATGGCCTGGGCCACCGCCAGCTCGCCCTCGGGGCTGCCCAGGCGCTCCTGGACATCCCAGGCTGCCAGGCACAGGCTCAGTGCACGGGGGTCGGCGTTACCGATGTCCTCGCTGGCCATGCGCACCACGCGACGGGCGATGTACAAGGGATCGCAACCGCCATCGAGCATGCGCGCGAACCAGTACAGCGCACCGTCAGGATTGGAGCCGCGCACCGACTTGTGCAGCGCTGATATCTGGTCATAGAACGCCTCGCCACCCTTGTCGAAGCGGCGGCGGCTGTCGCCAAGCAGGCTTTGCAGCATCTGCACGTCGATTTCGCTGCCATCCTCGGCAAGGTCGGAAGCGTTCTCGAGGAAGTTGAGCATGCGCCGACCATCGCCATCGGCGGCAGCCATGAGCATTTTGAACGCCTCATCGCCGACCCGCAGGTTGCGCTTGCCCAGCCCACGTTCTTCGGTCAGCGCACGGTTGACCAACTTGCGCAGGGCCGCTTCGTCCAGGCTCTTGAGCACATAGACCCGGGCCCGCGACAGCAAGGCGTTGTTCAGTTCGAACGAAGGGTTTTCGGTGGTGGCGCCGATGAACAGCAAGGTGCCGTCTTCGACGTAGGGTAGAAAGGCATCCTGCTGGGACTTGTTGAAGCGGTGCACTTCATCGACGAACAGGATGGTACGCCGACCATACTGGCCGGCCTGCTGCTTGGCCACCTCGACGGCCTGGCGGATTTCCTTGACCCCCGCCAGCACCGCCGAGACCGTCTCGAAATGTGCATCGCAAAACTGCGCAAGCAGCCGGGCCAGCGTCGTTTTGCCAACCCCCGGCGGCCCCCAGAAGATCATCGAGTGCAGCGCACCCTGCTCCAGCGCTTCACGCAGCGGCTTGCCGCGCGCCAGCAGGTGCTCCTGGCCCACGTACTCGTCCAGGTTGGACGGACGCAGGCGAGCAGCCAGGGGCTGGGCAACGGGTTCGCTTCGAAACAGGTCCATGATGCCTCGCGTTACTCCTGGATGACGTCGGCGCCTTCCGGGATCTTGAACTGGAACGTGCTCGCCGGGACAGCCTGGTTGGCCTTGACCCCGTTGAACAGGATGTTGGTGCGCTGACCGACGCTGTCGATCAGTTGCATGTCATTGATCAGCCCTTTGCGGAACGAGATGCGCAGGGAGTCGAACAGCGTGTCCTTGGTCTTGGGCTTGAGGGTGAAGTCCATGACCTCGCCCTGCTCCTTCGACGCGATGTCGAAGCTCTGGCTGATTTTGGAGACATCGCCGGACAGCAGCAGCGCCGGGGTCTGGCTCAAACGCACGTCAAGCTTCTTGACCGTGGCCTGTTCCAGGTCCGGGTCCCACAGGGTGACTTTTTGCCCATCGGACACCACCACCTGCTCCTGCGGAGCATCGGTGTGCCAGTAGAACAGCCCCGGACGCTTGACCGTCATCTTGCCGGTCGTTTCCTGCAAGCTGGTGCCGCTGGCATCCAGGGTCAGCTGGGAGAAGTTGGCCTCGATGGTCTGGGACTTTTCCAGCAATTGGGTCAGGCGCTGTACGTCTTGCTCACCGGCATGAGCCGTAACCGAGCCCAGGGTCAGGGCAGAAACCAACAGCATGCGAATCGCGCGCATGGGAATCCTCATTGAGCAGTGAATAGGCCGAACGCCGTCGTTGGCGCCCGGCAAAGTGATCATCAATCGCGCGGGCCACCCGGGGCAATCACTTCCCGCGAGCCGTTGCTGTTCATCGGGGTGACTACGCCGGCCATCTCCATCGCCTCGATCATCCGCGCGGCACGGTTGTAGCCGATCTTGAGCTTGCGCTGTACCGCGGAGATCGACGCCCGGCGGCTCTCGAGTACGAACTGCACCGCTTCGTCGTACAGGGCGTCGGTTTCCGCATCGTCACCATCGCCACCACCGCCGCCACCTTCGAAGCCGCTGCCGGCCTCTTCGACACCGTTGAGGATGTCGTCGTTGTAGTCCGGTGCGCCACGCAGCTTCCACGCCTCGACCACGCGATGCACTTCATCGTCGGACACGAAGGCACCATGAACACGGATCGGTAGACTGGTACCCGGCGGCATGTAGAGCATGTCACCATGACCGAGCAGCTGCTCGGCACCGCCCTGGTCGATGATGGTCCGCGAGTCGATCTTGCTCGACACCTGGAAC
The DNA here is from genome assembly GCF_001636055.1 of Pseudomonas putida. NCBI lineage: Bacteria > Pseudomonadati > Pseudomonadota > Gammaproteobacteria > Pseudomonadales > Pseudomonadaceae > Pseudomonas > Pseudomonas putida. The sequence goes on along the minus strand of NZ_CP011789.1, from coordinate 2,660,408 downwards.
GCCATGCGGGTCGGGATGTTGGCCTTGATCAGGCCGGTGATGACATCGACCGACGGACGCTGGGTGGCGAGGATCAGGTGGATACCGGCCGCCCGCGCCTTCTGGGCGATCCGCGCGATCAGCTCTTCGACCTTCTTGCCGACGATCATCATCATGTCGGCGAATTCATCGACAACCACCACGATGGTCGGCAGGGTCTTGAGCGTCGGCGGCTCGTCTTCCATGCTCTCGCGACGGTACAGCGGATCGTGGATGACCTCACCCGCTTCCTGGGCGTCCTTGATCTTGCGGTTGAAGCCCGCCAGGTTACGCACGCCCATGGCAGCCATCAGCTTGTAGCGGCGCTCCATCTCGGCGACGCTCCAGCGCAGGGCGTTGGCGGCGTCCTTCATGTCGGTGACCACCGGGCACAGCAGGTGCGGAATGCCTTCGTAGATCGACAGTTCGAGCATCTTCGGGTCGATCATGATCAGCCGCGCATCTTCAGGGCCGGACTTGAACAGGATCGAAAGGATCATCGCGTTCACACCCACCGATTTACCGGAACCGGTGGTACCGGCCACCAGCAGGTGCGGCATCTTGGCAAGGTCGGTGATCACTGGCTTGCCGCCGATGTCATGCCCCAGCGCGAGGGTGACCGGCGACTTCTGCTCGTCGTACTGCGGGGTCGACAGCACTTCGGAGAAGCGCACCATCTGACGGTTCTCGTTGGGGATTTCGATACCCACGGTAGTCTTGCCGGGGATCACCTCGACCACCCGCACGCTGGTCACTGCCAGCGAACGCGCCAGGTCCTTCGCCAGGTTGGCGATGCGGCTGACCTTGACACCTGCAGCCGGCTGGATTTCGTAACGGGTAATCACCGGGCCCGGATGGATGGAGTCCACCGACACCTCGACACCGAATTCCTTCAGCTTGATTTCCAGCAGGTGACCGACGCCAGCCAGCGACTCGGGCGAATACTCGATCTTCTTCTGCTCGGCCGGGTCGAGAATGGAGATCGACGGCAGCGTGCCTTCGACGGCGCTGTCGACGAACAGCGGCGCCTGCTTCTCCTTCATCACCCGCTTGCTCGGTTCGGCAGCCTTGGGCGGCGGCGCGGGGATGTTGATCACCGGGGCCGGCTGTTGCTCGCGCTGGGCCACGTGCTTGGTGAGTGCCTCGTCGCGCTCGATGATGCGCTCGCGGGCCTTGATCTGCTCGCGTTTGTCCGCGACCACAGGAGCAACCACCTCATCGACCTGGTCATCTACCTCGCGCAGTTGCGCCACCAGGCGCTTGCGCTCGTTGCGCGCCTCCCACCAGCGAGTGGCTGCGCCCTGCACCAGTTCGAACAGATCGAGGGTGATCTTGCCGGTGACATCCATCACCTTGAACCAGGACAGATCGGTGAACACGGTCAGGCCGAACAGGAACAGGGCGATGAACATCAGCGTGCTGCCCTGCACGTTCAGCAGGTTGCGCGCCAGGTCACCCAGGCTTTCACCCAGGGCACCGCCTGCGGAGAACGGCATGCTCGCAGTGGGGTGGAAATGGATATGCGCCAGCGCCGCGCCCGACAGCACCAGGAACACCAGGCCGATCAAGCGCCAGGAGAATAGCCAGCCGCTCCATTGCCAGGGCTGATGGCGCTCGCGGAAGATCTGCCAGGTCTTGATTGCCAGCAGCAACGGGAAAATGTAGGCGAAATAGCCGAGCACCATGAACAGGATGTCGGCGAAGAAGGCTCCGGCGCGCCCGGCAGCATTCTGCACCTGGTCGACGTTGCTGGTGTGGCTGAAGCTCGGATCGGACGTGTCGTAGGTCAGCAGCGCCATCCACAGGTACAGGCACAGGGCACCGACGGCGATCAGCGCGCCTTCCTTCAGGCGATAATGCAACTGCTGGCGCCACAATGGCACGGGCAAAGGGGTCGGGGTTGCGGTGGATTTCTTCAAAACGCGTCTATTCCTGCGCTCGCTGCGCGTTAAATAGTGATCGAGCCGATGACTGGCCGACGAACCACTACTTTTATCATTACTGCCCGCCTGCCGCCATGGCGGCACGCCGCATGGCGCATGAACGGAGGGCCGATTTCCATGGGTGCAATTTGAGCATGCATTTTGTTCTGTGACAAAGGCTTATGCTGTATTTTTGCACAGGTATGACAGCAAATGTCCGGGTTGGTGCCGGATGGCTCATTAATGCGTAGGAAAGCGCCGTATACGCTGTGCCAAAACCACCAATGGCGGGCAGGAACCAATCCCATTCGCTGGCAGCCCCTCGGGCAGCACAAGGCCAGACGTTGACCACGTTTCTTTCAGCCGCCATGCTGCCCTCTCCCCTCCCCTACCGCCGAAAGACCATGCTCACCTGGCTGACCCGCGACTCGCTGACCTTCCCGCCCCTGGAAAAAGCCCTGAACGAGCCCAACGGCCTGCTCGCCGCCGGTGGCGACCTGACGCCGGAGCGCCTGATCCAGGCCTATCGTCATGGCTGCTTTCCCTGGTACCAGGACGGCCAACCCATCCTCTGGTGGTCACCGGACCCGCGCACCGTACTCTTCCCGGACGAGTTGCACGTTTCGCGCTCACTGGCCAAGCTCCTGCGCCAGGGCCGCTACCAGGTGAGCTTCGACAGCGACTTCGAACGGGTCATCGCCGCTTGCGCCGCACCGCGCGACTACGCCGACGGTACCTGGATCACCGACAGCATGCAGGCCGCGTACTGTGAACTGCATCGACGCGGCATCGCCCATTCGGTGGAGGTGCGCCAGGATGGCGAGCTGGTCGGTGGCCTGTATGGCTTGGCCATGGGCCAGCTGTTCTTCGGAGAGTCCATGTTCAGCCGTGCCGACAACGCTTCGAAGGTGGGCTTCGCGACCCTGGTCGAGCACCTGCGCCAGGCCGGCTTTGCCCTGATCGACTGCCAGATGCCGACCAATCATTTGCACAGCCTCGGTGCTCGCGCCATCAGCCGCGCCGAGTTCGCCGGTTATCTCGCGCACCACCTCGACGAGCCCAGCAAGGCAACCTGGGTTCGCTAGGCGAGTTCCCATTGCTGGCATACACTTAAGACAACGTCTTGCCGAGGGGTCGATCATGACAGAGTTGGCGCGGTTGAAGTTCTATGCCACTCAACCTCACTCCTGCAGCTATCTGCCGGAGGAGCAGGCGACCACGCTGTTCCTGGACCCCAGCCAGCCGATGGACGTCCATGTGTACGCCGACCTTTCTGAAATGGGTTTTCGTCGCAGCGGCGATCATCTCTATCGCCCGCACTGCCAGAATTGCAATGCCTGCGTGCCGGCACGCATCCCCGCGGCACGCTTCATCCCCAACCGCCAGCAGCGGCGCATCCTCAAACGCAACGCCGACGTCACCGTCACCGCTGCGCGCCCAGCCTTCAAGGAAGAGTACTTCGACCTGTATCGACGCTACATCGAACAGCGCCATTCGGACGGCGACATGTATCCGCCCAGCCGCGACCAGTTCTCCACCTTCCTGGTACGCGACCTGCCGTTCTGCTGGTTCTACGAGTTCCGCCTCGAAGGCCGCCTGCTGGCGATCGCCGTTTGCGACCTGCTGCCCAACGGCCTTTCGGCGGTCTACACCTTCTACGAGCCTGATGAAGAACGTCGCAGCCTGGGGCGCTTTGCCATTCTCTGGCAGATCACCGAAGCGCTGCGGCAGAATCTCGAGGCTGTCTACCTGGGTTACTGGATCAAGAACTGCAAGAAGATGAACTACAAGACCCAGTATCGCCCCATCGAACTGCTGATCAACCAGCGCTGGGTCAGCCTCAACTGAAAGCATTGGCTTGAAACACAGTTTTCGGGCATAATCCACGCCACTTTTTTTGCCCGGTGCAGTCGTGCGTCGGGCCATCACTGGATACCGAGGGCTTTACTGCATGTCGAAAGAAGACAGCTTCGAAATGGAAGGCACTGTCGTCGACACCCTGCCCAACACCATGTTCCGCGTGGAGTTGGAAAACGGGCACGTCGTTACCGCGCACATCTCCGGCAAGATGCGCAAGAACTACATCCGTATTCTCACTGGCGACAAGGTTCGCGTCGAACTGACGCCATACGACCTGAGCAAGGGCCGCATCACCTACCGCGCCCGCTAAGCTCCAGCCATGACAAAGCCCGGCCTATGTGCCGGGCTTTTTTGTATCTGCTTGAATGTAGACCGGCCGTGCCTGTGATCGCGACCAAAGCCGCTCCCACAGGCACAGCGCGACACCGCTGTTACGCAACCTCGGCCGTGGTCTCGAAATCGAAGACCAGCTCACCGTCACGCAACTCGACATGCACCACGCCACCGTGCTCGGACAGCTCGCCGAACAGGATCTCCTCGGCCAGCGGCCGCTTGATCTTGTCCTGGATGAGTCGTGCCATCGGGCGTGCGCCCATCTGCACGTCGTAGCCCTTGACTGCCAGCCAGCCGCGCGCCTCGTCGCTGACCTCCAGCAACACGCGCTTGTCTTCCAACTGGGCCTGCAGCTCGATGAGGAACTTGTCGACGATACTCTTGATCGTCTCGTGACTCAGGCGGCCGAACTGGATGATGGTGTCCAGGCGGTTGCGGAACTCCGGCGTGAAGCTCTTGCGGATGACTTCCATGGCATCGGACGTGTGATCCTGCTGGGTGAAGCCGATCGAGGCACGCGCCGCGGTTTCGGCACCCGCGTTGGTGGTCATGATCAGGATCACGTTGCGGAAGTCTGCCTTGCGTCCGTTGTTATCGGTCAGCGTCCCGTGGTCCATCACCTGCAGCAGCAGGTTGAAGACTTCAGGATGGGCCTTCTCGATCTCATCGAGCAGCAGCACACAATGCGGTTGCTTGGTGATCGCCTCGGTCAGCAGACCGCCCTGGTCGAAACCGACATAGCCGGGCGGCGCACCGATCAGGCGCGACACGGTATGCCGCTCCATGTACTCGGACATGTCGAAGCGCACCAGCTCCACCCCAAGCGCCTTGGCCAGCTGACGTGCAGCCTCGGTCTTGCCGACACCGGTCGGGCCTGCGAACAGGAACGAACCGACCGGCTTGTCCGGCGCCTTCAGGCCTGCACGCGACAGCTTGATGGCGGTGGACAGCGAGTCGATCGCCGCATCCTGACCGAACACGGTCAGCTTGAGGTCACGCTCCAGGTTACGCAGCAGCTCCTTGTCGGAACTGGTGACGTGCTTCGGCGGAATCCGCGCGATCTTGGCGACGATGTCCTCGACCTGCGGCACCTCGATGCGCTTGACCCGGCTGGCTTCCGGCTGCAGGCGCTGGTAAGCACCCGCTTCATCGATCACGTCGATGGCCTTGTCCGGCATGTGGCGGTCATTGATGTAGCGAGCAGCCAGTTCTGCAGCCGCGCGCAGCGCCTCATCGCTGTACTCGATGTTGTGGTGGCTTTCGAAACGACCCTTCAGGCCACGCAGGATACCAACGGTATCTTCCACCGACGGCTCGCTGACATCGACCTTCTGGAAACGCCGCGCCAGGGCACGGTCCTTCTCGAAGATGCCACGGAATTCCTGGAAGGTGGTCGAACCGATGCAGCGGATATCGCCGGAGGACAGCAATGGCTTGAGCAGGTTGGACGCATCCATCACCCCACCGGATGCCGCACCGGCACCAATGATGGTGTGAATCTCGTCGATGAACAGGATTGCCTGCGGACGCTTGCGCAGCTCACCCAGCAGCGCCTTGAAGCGCTTCTCGAAATCGCCGCGGTATTTGGTGCCGGCCAGCAGTGCACCCAGGTCGAGCGAGTAGACCACGCTCTGCGCCAACAGGTCCGGCACCTGGCCATCGACGATGCGCTTGGCCAGGCCTTCGGCGATGGCAGTCTTGCCGACGCCCGCCTCCCCGACCAGCAGCGGGTTGTTCTTGCGGCGACGGGCCAGGATCTGCGCGACGCGCTCGACCTCCTGCTCACGCCCCACCAGCGGATCGATACGACCGGCACGGGCCAGTTCGTTGAGGTTGCTGGCATAGGCGTCCAGCGGGTTGCTTGACGAAGACGCCTCGCCTCCCTCCTCATCCTGCATTTCCTGGTCGCTGTCGGCATGCGGACCGTGCCCCGGCACTTTGGAGATGCCATGGGCGATGTAGTTGACCACATCGATGCGCGCCACGCTCTGCTGCTTGAGCAGGAACACGGCCTGGCTTTCCTGTTCGCTGAAGATCGCTACCAGCACATTGGCACCGGTCACTTCACGCTTGCCAGAGCTTTGCACGTGGAAAACGGCGCGCTGCAGCACACGCTGGAAACCAAGCGTAGGCTGGGTTTCGCGGTCCTCGTCGTGGACGGGAATCAGTGGCGTGGTCGAATCGATGAACTCCTGCAGGTCATGCTTGAGCTTGTCGAGATTGGCGCCACAGGCGCGCAGAACGGTCGCGGCGGCCTCATTGTCAAGGAGTGCCAGCAACAGGTGTTCGACGGTCATGAATTCATGACGCTTCGAACGGGCCTCCTTGAAGGCCAGATTGAGGGTGACTTCGAGCTCGCGGTTTAACATAGCTTCACCTCATACCCAAGTGGTCGGCGATTAACCGTCCTTCTCGATTTCACAGAGTAGCGGATGCTGGCTTTCTCTTGCGTATTGATTGACCTGCATGGCCTTGGTCTCGGCGATGTCGCGGGTAAACAATCCGCACACTGCCCGCCCCTCGGTATGGACGGTCAGCATGATCTTGGTCGCCAGCTCGCGGTTCAGACTGAAGAACGTCTCGAGCACTTCGACGACGAAATCCATCGGCGTGTAGTCATCATTGAACAAAACCACCTTGTACATCGGTGGCGCCTGCAGGATCGGCTTGGCTTCCTGCACTGCCAGACCTGCACCGTCGTCCTCATCGGACTTCGGATGATCCTGATTGAATGTTAGTCGAATCTGCCTGAGTGCATGCATGGAAAGAATTTCATCATATCGACAGGTTAGGGTAATGGATTGACCGCGCAGTCACCGCAGGAGCGGCCGCCGCATGACCTTGACTATCGGCAAAACGGTGTTACAACCAATAAGAACCCACCGTGGTCTATAAAGATCCGCGCAGTCAACCAGATTTTTCGCACGGTTCGTATGCGGATGAAGTGGATGATACTCCAGTGATGGAGTCCTTTGCAGAGGGACATAGGGATGGCAAGCGGTAAAGTCAAGTGGTTCAACAATGCCAAGGGCTATGGGTTCATCAACGAAGAGGGCAAGACAGACGACCTGTTCGCCCACTATTCGGCGATCCAGATGGACGGCTACAAGACATTGAAGGCCGGCCAGACCGTCTCCTTCGACATCGTCCAAGGCCCCAAGGGACTGCACGCGGTCAATATCTCCAGCCCCAGCACCACGGTAGGCACCTCGCAAGCGAACACGGCTGCCGAGGCCTGACTCCAACTCCTGTCCTATACGAAAAAACCGGCCGCCTCTTTAATATGAAGAGACGGCCGGTTTTTTTGTTACCTCACATGTGCTTGATCATCTCATCGCCGAAGCCCGAGCTGCTCACCAGCCTGGCGCCGTCCATCAGGCGCTCGAAGTCGTAGGTCACGGTCTTGGCGGCAATCGCCCCGTTGGTACCCTTGATGATCAGGTCGGCCGCTTCGGTCCAGCCCATGTGCCGCAACATCATTTCGGCAGACAGGATCACCGACCCCGGATTGACCTTGTCCTGCCCGGCATACTTGGGCGCAGTGCCATGGGTCGCCTCGAACATGGCCACGGTATCGGAAAGGTTGGCACCCGGCGCAATACCGATACCGCCCACCTCCGCCGCCAGCGCGTCGGACAGGTAGTCACCATTGAGGTTGAGCGTGGCAATCACGTCATACTCGGCCGGACGCAGCAGGATCTGCTGGAGCATGGCGTCGGCAATGGCGTCCTTGACGATGACTTCGCGGCCCGATTTCGGATTGCGGAATTTCATCCACGGGCCGCCATCGAGCAGCTCGGCGCCGAATTCGTCTTTCGCCACTTCGTAACCCCAGTCCTTGAAAGCACCCTCGGTGAATTTCATGATGTTGCCCTTGTGCACCAGGGTCAGCGACTCGCGATCGTTGTCCACCACGTACTGCAGGGCCTTGCGCACCAGGCGCTTGGTGCCCTCGCGCGAGACCGGCTTGACCCCGATGCCGCAGTCCTGGTCGAACCGGATCTTGGTGACGCCCATTTCCTCCTTCAGGAACTTGATCACCTTGTTCGCCTCGGGCGAGCCAGCCTTCCACTCGATACCGGCGTAGATATCCTCGGAGTTCTCGCGGAAGATCACCATGTCGACATCACCAGGCTTCTTCACCGGGCTGGGCACGCCCTGGAACCACAACACCGGGCGCAGGCAGACGTACAGGTCCAGCTGCTGGCGCAGGGCGACGTTCAGCGAGCGGATACCGCCCCCCACCGGCGTGGTGAGCGGGCCCTTGATCGACACCACGTAGTCGCGCACCGCATCGAGGGTCTCCTGGGGCAGCCAGGTATCCTGATCATAGACCTGAGTGGCCTTCTCGCCGGCGTACACCTCCATCCAGGCAATCTTGCGCTTGCCGCCATAGGCCTTCTGCACGGCGGCATCCACCACCTTGATCATGACCGGAGAGACATCGACACCAATGCCATCGCCCTCGATGTAGGGGATGATCGGTTTGTCGGGAACGTTGAGCGAATGGTCTGCATTGACGGTGATCTTGGCGCCATCCGTCGGAACCTTGATTTTCTGGTATCCCATGCTTGCACTACTCCGCTGTCGGGTGTGGTTGGACATCATGCGATCCAATGAGCCTAAACCACATCCGCCGACCTGCAAGCCGGACAACCCCGGCACCCTGCGGCATCACGCCACATTGCCCGTACATCTTTGGTCTTATAAAGGCGTCGATATCACTTCGCCTTGCTGATTAGGCCAAAGGGTTTGATATACTCCGGCCCTGACCGCAGGGTCATCGGGGCGAACCCTTGGAAAATGCGGCTCGCCCTCGGCCAGGAAAGGCCAGAAAGCCTGGGCTGTTACCGCATCCCAGCATTTGACGCTCGACTGATGCATCCACCATCACCGCTCGCAGCCTCTCGACCATCCGCTCATGGCGTCGCCAGGGCGAAGCGCCTACCCTGCGCACCTCGAGACTCGAGTACGCTCAGCACATAGAGAGTTAACCCGCATGCCCACCCGTTCCAAGATCATCTACACCTTCACCGACGAAGCCCCCGCCCTCGCCACCTACTCGCTGCTGCCGATCATCGAAGCCTTCACCGCTTCGGCTGACATCGCCGTCGAAACCCGCGACATTTCCCTGGCTGGCCGTATCCTCGCGGCGTTCCCGGAACAACTGGGCGCAGAGAAGCAGGTAGGCGATCACCTGGCGGAACTGGGCCAGCTGGCCACCACCCCTGAAGCCAACATCATCAAGCTGCCGAACATCTCCGCTTCGGTTCCACAGCTGAAGGCGGCGATCAAGGAACTTCAGGCCAAGGGCTTCAACATCCCCGACTACGCCGACGAGCCGGCCAGCGCCGAAGAGAAAGAGTCCCGCGCGCGCTACGACCGCATCAAGGGCAGCGCCGTGAACCCGGTACTGCGCGAAGGCAACTCCGACCGTCGTGCACCGCTGTCGGTCAAGAACTACGCCCGCAAGCACCCGCACAAGATGGGTGCCTGGGCCGCCGACTCCAAGTCGCACGTTGCCCACATGACCCAGGGCGACTTCTACGGCAGCGAGAAAGCCGCGCTGATCGAGGCTGACGACAGCCTGCGCATCGAACTGGTCGGCAAGGACGGTTCCACCACCGTCCTGAAAGAGAAAACCGCCGTCAAGGCCGCCGAAGTCATCGACTGCGCCACCCTGAGCCGCAAGGCCCTGAAAGCCTTCATCGCCGAGCAGATCGCCGATGCCAAGGCTTCTGGCGTACTGCTCTCGGTGCACCTGAAAGCCACCATGATGAAGGTCTCCGACCCGATCATGTTCGGCGTCATCGTCGAGGAGTTCTACGGCGAAGTCCTGGCCAAGCACGCGGCCGCCCTGGCTGAAGTAGGCTTCAACGCCAACAACGGCATCGGCGACCTGTACGCCCGCATCAAGGACCTGCCAGCCGACAAGCAGGCCGAGATCGAAGCCGACATCCAGGCCCTGTACACCGTTCGCCCGGCCCTGGCCATGGTCAACTCCGACAAGGGCATCACCAACCTGCACGTACCGAGCGACGTCATCGTCGACGCTTCGATGCCAGCGATGATCCGCGACTCGGGCAAGATGTGGAACGCCGCAGGCGAGCTGCAAGACGCCAAGGCGATCATTCCGGACCGCTGCTACGCCGGCATCTACCAGGCCACCATCGAAGACTGCAAGAAAAACGGCGCCTTCGATCCGACTACCATGGGCAGCGTACCGAACGTTGGCCTGATGGCGCAGAAGGCCGAAGAGTACGGTTCCCACGACAAGACCTTCCAGATCAAGACCGACGGTGTCGTGCGCGTGGTCGATGGCAAGGGCAACGTCGTTCTGGAGCAGAACGTCGAAGCCGGTGACATCTTCCGCATGTGCCAGACCAAGGACGCACCGATCCAGGATTGGGTGAAACTGGCTGTCAACCGCGCCCGCCTGAGCAACACCCCGGCGGTGTTCTGGCTGGACCCGGCTCGCGCCCACGACGGCGTGATGATCGAGAAGGTACAGAAGTACCTGAAGGATCACGACACCACTGGCCTGGACATCCGCGTCCTGGCGCCGGTCGACGCCATCAAGTTCTCCCTGGCTCGCATCCGCGAAGGCAAGGACACCATCTCGGTGACCGGCAACGTGCTGCGCGACTACCTGACCGACCTGTTCCCGATCATGGAACTGGGCACCAGCGCCAAGATGCTGTCGATCGTGCCGCTGATGAACGGTGGCGGCCTGTTCGAGACCGGCGCCGGCGGTTCGGCACCCAAGCACGTGCAGCAGCTGGTCGAAGAGAACTTCCTGCGTTGGGATTCGCTGGGTGAATTCCTGGCCCTGGCTGCCTCCCTCGAGCACCTGGGCAACACCTACGACAACCCACGTGCCAAAGTACTGGCCAACACCCTGGACCAGGCCACCGGCAAGTTCCTCGACACCAACAAGTCGCCTTCGCGCAAGGTCGGCGGTATCGACAACCGCGGCAGCCACTTCTACCTGACCCTGTACTGGGCCCAGGCCCTGGCTGCCCAGAGCGACGACGCTGCCCTGCAGGCACGCTTCGCCCCACTGGCCAAGAACCTGACCGAGAACGAAGCGACCATCGTCGCCGAGCTCAACGCCGTCCAGGGCAAGCCGGCCGACATCGGTGGCTACTACGCGCCTGATGCCGAGCTGACCGCCAAGGTGATGCGTCCAAGCCAGACCCTGAACAGCGCCATCGCCGCCCTGTAAGGTTCGCTTGAAGTAACAGCACAGACCCCGGCCACGCACCGGGGTTTGTGCTTTCTGGATAAAAGATGTCTAGCGGCCTACGCGAACCCTGTGGGCGCGGGTTTACCCGCGAATGCGATACTGGATCCACTGACGCATTCGCGGCGGTTCGACGCCTCGATAAACCCGCTCCTACAAGGTCCGTACCAGCCCTTATGGAGCTGTTCATGACCTGGCAACCTCACATCACCGTCGCCACCATCGTCGAACACGAGGGCAAATTCCTCTTCGTCGAAGAGTTCAAGGCTGGCAAGCACGTCTTCAACCAACCCGCCGGTCACCTGGAGGCCAACGAAACCCTGCCCCAGGCCGCCCTGCGTGAAACCCTCGAGGAAACCGCCTGGGAGGTCGAATTGACCGGCGTGGTCGGCATCTACCTCTACACCGCGCCAAGTAACGGCGTGACCTACCAGCGCATCTGCTTCGCCGCCCGTCCGCTGCGCCACCACCCAGAGCGCGCCCTGGACAGCGACATCGTCCGCGCCGTGTGGCTGACTCGCGAGCAGTTGCTCGCAGAACCCGAGCGCTGGCGCAGCGAGTTGGTGCCACGCTGCCTCGACGACTACCTCGCAGGCCCGCTGCACAGCCTCTCGCTGCTGCGCGACTGACGCGGATGCGCCGTCCTGATAGAATCGGAATTTTTCCCCCAGATACACATCGGTAGCCATGACCAGCCCAACACCCAAAGACCCTTCCAGGACCCGCGTCATCGTCGGCATGTCCGGCGGCGTGGACTCTTCCGTCTCCGCCCTTCTGCTCATGGAGCAGGGCTACCAGGTGGAAGGTCTGTTCATGAAAAACTGGGAGGAGGATGACGGCACCGAGTACTGCACCGCCCGCGAAGACCTCGCCGACGCCCAGGCCGTGTGCGATCGCATCGGCATCAAGCTGCACACCGCCAACTTCGCCGCCGAATACTGGGACAACGTGTTCGAGCACTTTCTCGAAGAGTACAAGGCCGGCCGTACACCCAACCCGGACATCCTCTGCAACCGCGAAATCAAGTTCAAGGCCTTCCTCGACTACGCCCTGTCGCTGGGTGCCGACCTGATTGCCACCGGCCACTACGTGCGCCGCCGCGATACCGGCGAGCTGACCGAACTGCTCAAGGGCCTGGACCCGAACAAGGACCAGAGCTACTTCCTGCATGCCGTGGGCGGCGCGGAAATCGCCCGCACCCTGTTCCCCGTTGGCGAGCTGGAAAAGCCCGAAGTACGTGCCATCGCCGAGAAACACGGCCTGGCCACGGCGAAGAAAAAAGACTCCACCGGCATCTGCTTCATCGGCGAGCGTCGCTTCAGCGACTTCCTCAAGCAGTACCTGCCCGCCCAGCCTGGCGAGATCCAGACCACCGACGGCGAAGTGATCGGCCAGCACCACGGCCTGATGTACCACACCATCGGACAGCGCCAGGGCCTGGGCATTGGTGGCCTGAAAGACGCCGGCGACGAGCCCTGGTACGTGCTGGAAAAAGACCTGGCGCGCAACGTGCTGGTGGTGGGCCAGGGCAACGAACACCCGTGGCTGTTCTCCCGCGCCCTGCTCGCCTCGGACATCTTCTGGGTCAACCCGCTCGACCTGAGCAGCCCACGTCGACTCACTGCCAAGGTGCGCTACCGCCAGAGCGACCAGCACTGCACCCTGGAACGCACCGCAAACGGCTACCGCGCGGTGTTCGACGAACCGCAACGCGCCGTGACGCCAGGTCAATCGGTGGTGTTCTATGATGGCGAGGTATGCCTGGGCGGCGGCGTGATCGAGAGCGCCGAGCCTTGGAGCCCACGCGCATGAGCAATCTGCAGGAGCAACTGATCGCCCTTGGCGGCGTGTTCCAGGCCGCAGTGCTGGTCGATCGCATCGCCCGCACCGGGCAGGCCAGCGAAGCCAATATCGGCTGCATGCTCGGCAGCCTGCTGGTACGCGACCCGAACAGCACCCTGGAAGTGTTCGGCGGAGACGACCTGAACCTGCGTGACGGCTACCGCGCACTGGTCGGCGCCCTGGAGCGCGACCCCAGCAGCTTGCAACGCGAGCCGCTGCGCTACGCCCTTTCGATGCTGGGCCTTGAGCGCCAACTGGCCAAGCGTGGCGACCTGCTCGACACCATCGGCAACCGTCTGCCGCAGATCCAGTCGCAAGCCGATCATTTCGGCCTGGTTCACGAAAACGTCATCGCTTCCAGCGGAGCCTTGTATCAGGACACCCTGAGCACCCTGCGTCAGCGCATCCAGGTGCACGGCGACATGCGCTTCCTGCAGCAGGCCAGCAACGCCTCGAAGATCCGCGCCCTGCTGCTGGCGGGCATCCGCGCCGCACGCCTGTGGCGCCAGCTGGGCGGGCATCGCTGGCAGTTGGTGTTCAGCCGACGCAAGTTGCTCAATGAACTGTACGACATGATGCGCGCGCCTTCCTGACCTGTGGGAGCGGGTTCACCCGCGAATGCGATGCCGGACTTACCGCCGCATTCGCGGGCAAGCCCGCTCCCACAGGAACCGCGACACGCGTTTCGACGGCCGACCTTTGGTCAGCCACCCGACCCAGGCGCAATTTTCATGTATGATATGCGCCCTTCCAAAAGCCTGACTGTCCGAGAACACCCCATGCAGCTCTCTTCGCTCACTGCGGTTTCCCCTGTAGACGGCCGTTACGCCGGCAAAACCCAGGCCTTGCGCCCCATCTTCAGCGAATTCGGCCTGATCCGTTTCCGCGCCCTGGTCGAAGTACGCTGGCTGCAGCGTCTGGCCGCCCACCCGCAGATCGGCGAAGTGCCGGCGTTCTCCGCCGAAGCCAACGCTCTGCTGGACAGCCTGGCGACCGACTTCAAGCTCGAGCACGCCGAGCGTGTGAAAGAAATCGAGCGCACCACCAACCACGACGTCAAGGCGATCGAATACCTCCTCAAAGAGCAGGCCGCCAAGCTGCCTGAACTGGCCAAGGTCAGCGAGTTCATCCACTTCGCCTGCACCAGCGAAGACATCAACAACCTGTCCCACGCCCTGATGCTGCGCGCCGGTCGTGACGAGGTGCTGCTGCCGCTGATGCGCCAGATCGCCGAGGCCATCCGCGCCCTGGCCCACCAGCACGCCGACGTGCCGATGCTGTCGCGCACCCACGGCCAGCCGGCCTCGCCGACCACCCTGGGCAAAGAGCTGGCCAACGTCGTCTACCGCCTGGAGCGTCAGATCGCCCAGGTCGCCGCCGTGCCGCTGCTGGGCAAGATCAACGGCGCCGTGGGCAACTACAACGCCCACCTGTCGGCCTACTCGCAGATCGACTGGGAGCAGAACGCCCGCGCCTTCATCGAAGACGAACTGGGTCTGCAGTTCAACCCGTACACCACCCAGATCGAGCCGCACGACTACATCGCCGAGCTGTTCGATGCCATCGCTCGCTTCAACACCATCCTCATCGACTTCGACCGCGACGTCTGGGGCTACATCTCGCTGGGCTACTTCAAGCAGAAGACCGTCGCCGGCGAAATCGGCTCCTCGACCATGCCGCACAAGGTCAACCCGATCGACTTCGAAAACTCCGAAGGCAACCTCGGTATCGCCAACGCGCTGTTCCAGCACCTGGCCAGCAAGCTGCCGATCTCGCGCTGGCAGCGCGACCTGACCGACTCCACCGTGCTGCGCAACCTGGGCGTGGGCTTTGCCCATAGCGTCATCGCCTATGAAGCCAGCCTGAAGGGCATCGGCAAGCTGGAGGTCAACGAAGCGCGCATCGCCGCCGACCTCGACGCTTGCTGGGAAGTACTGGCCGAGCCGATCCAGACCGTCATGCGCCGCTTCAACATCGAGAACCCCTACGAGAAGCTCAAGGAGCTGACCCGTGGCAAGGGCATCACCCCTGAAGCGCTTCAGACCTTCATCGATGGGCTGGACATGCCGGCCGACGCCAAGGCCGAGCTCAAGCTGCTCACCCCGGCCACCTACATCGGCAACGCGGCCGCCCAGGCCAAACGCATCTGACCTGCGCCCTGCGTACAACGCCCGGCTCAGCCGGGCGTTTTTATTCCCGGACGAAAATTACGTTTTTTCAATAGGTTGAACATGAATCCTGATACTCCACTGCAGCTGCTTGGCGGCCTCACCGCTCGTGAATTCCTGCGCGACTACTGGCAGAAGAAGCCCCTGCTGGTGCGCCAGGCCTTCACCGACTTCGAAAGCCCGATCGATCCGGACGAGCTGGCCGGCCTGGCCCTTGAGGAAGAGGTCGAATCGCGCCTGGTGCTGGAGCACGGCGAACGCCCTTGGGAGCTGCGCCGCGGCCCGTTCGAGGAAGACACCTTCGCCACCCTGCCCGAGCGTGACTGGACCCTGCTGGTCCAAGCCGTGGACCAGTTCGTTCCGGAAGTGGCCGAGCTGCTGGAGAACTTCCGCTTCCTGCCCAGCTGGCGTATCGACGATGTGATGATCAGCTTTGCCGCCCCCGGTGGCAGCGTCGGTCCGCACTTCGACAACTACGACGTATTCCTGCTGCAGGGCCACGGCAAGCGCAACTGGAAAATCGGCCAGATGTGCAACAGCGAGAGCCCGCTGATCGAGCACGCCGACCTGCGCATCCTCGCCGATTTCGAGCAGAGCGACGAATGGACCCTTGAGCCGGGCGACATGCTCTACCTGCCGCCGCGCCTGGCCCACTACGGTGTGGCCGTGGACGACTGCCTGACCTACTCGGTCGGTTTCCGCGCCCCAAGCGCTGCCGAAGTGCTGACCCACTTCACCGACTTCCTCAGCCAGTTCCTGCCTGACGAAGAGCGCTACAGCGACGCCGACGCCCAACCTGTCAGCGACCCACACCAGATCCAGCACGACGCCCTCGACCGCCTCAAGGCCCTGCTGGCCGAGCACATGGGTGACGAGCGCCTGCTGCTGACCTGGTTCGGCCAGTTCATGACCGAGCCGCGCTACCCCGAGCAGGTGGCAGGCGAGGCGCTGAGCGAAGAAGAGCTGATCAATTATCTCGAACAGGGCGCGATCCTGGTGCGCAACCCGAGCGCACGCCTGGCCTGGTCGGAAGTCGACGACAACCTGCTGCTGTTCGCCAGCGGCCAGAGCCGCCTGCTGTCCGGTCATCTGCGTGCTCTTTTGCAACTGATTTGTTCAGCCGACGCCCTGCACAGCGAAAACCTTGTAGAGTGGCTGGAAGACGAAGAAGGCCTCACGCTTGTCTGCCAGTTGGTTCAACAAGGAAGCCTGGGATTTGCCAATGAATAAGATCCGCGTTCGCCTCGCCGACTGGCATAAAGACAACGCCGATATCCATCGTATCCGCAGCGCGGTATTCGTCGCCGAGCAGCACGTGCCGCCAGAGCTGGAGTTCGATGCCGAAGATCCGACCGCGGTCCATTTCCTGGCCATGGAAGGTGACTACCCGATCGGCACTGCACGCCTGTTGCCAGACGGCACCATCGGTCGAGTATCGGTGCTCAAGGACTGGCGTGGTCTGAAAGTCGGTGACGCGTTGATGAATGCGGTCATCATCGAAGCGCAGAACCGTGACCTCAAGCAGCAGATGCTCAGCGCCCAGGTACATGCCACACCCTTCTATGAGCGCCTGGGTTTCAAGGTGGTCAGCGAAGAGTTCCTCGAGGCCGGCATCCCGCACGTGGACATGGTCCGCGATTCACGCGAGATCGCCTGATCGGAAGGGGCCGGCGCTGCCGGCCCCTCCGTTGCTCAGGCAATCACGATCTGCCCATCGCCAAGCCCCTGCCCCGCAATCCCCACCAACGTCACGCTATCGCGCCCGAACGACAGCACCAGGTCATCCCCCACCCGACTCAGGTGGTCACGCCAATCCGGCGCTGCCGTCCCGCCTTCTACGCCCATGAACACCAACCGGTCCTGCCCGGTGAAGTCCAGCACCCGGTCCTGCCCGAAGTGCCCGCTGAACAGAAAGGTGTCTCGTCCACCGCCGCCACTGAGCACATCATTCCCGGCACCGCCCACCAGCACATCGTCGCCTGCCCCACCCACCAGACGATCATCGCCACCCAGGCCGAACAGCCACTGGCCCTGGTTGCCGGCCACCAACTGATCATTGCCTTGTCCGCCGCTGACCGACAGGGCGTAGGGATCCAGCTTGCCGCTGCTGAGCAGCCCATTGACGGTCACTGCGTGACTGACGTCCTTGCTGAGGAACACCAGGCTGCTTTCCTTGCTCACCAGCGACTCGACATTGCGCACCTGGCTGATCCCACCCTCGGCATCACGCACATACAGCGTGCCCTCGCCATCCCGGGCTATCGAGAAGCGCGCCAGCGCATCCCCCAGATGCAGGGTGTCATGTCCGGCGCCGCCGTCTATCAGGTTGAAACCGCCGTCGTCGCGGAAGGTGTCATTGCCTGCGCCGCCATACAGGTAGTCGTTGCCGCGCCCGCCCCGGATCAGGTCGTCCTGGGCCGAACCGACAATGAAGGTACTGCCAGAGTGCGGCTCGGCGTTGCGATTGAGGTCCTCTACCCAGGTCGAGCCACGGGTGGCGTCGGACAGGTTGCTGACCACCACGGTCGAGTCCCGGCTGGTCCAGGGGTAGAACGGCGAATCCACTACCCGACCCAGGCCATCGGCGTAGGCTGCCGGCAGGTGCGAGAGCCAGGTGGCGATATTGCCGATGGAAAACGGCAGCAGGTTCCACGCGTCGGAGGCGTAGTGGTCATTGAAATTGACGATGTTGTCAGTGGTCGAAGGCTTGGCGGCATCGTGCACGCCCAGGGTCGCCCAGGTCAGCGCCGTGCCGTCGAGCACACGGAACACAGGATCGTTCTCGTAACCGATATTGAGCACCTTGTCGGGGTCGGCAGCCTGCGTGGGCGAGGCGAAGGCAACATAGCGGGCATCCTGGTAGAAGCCGCCCCAGCGCGAAGCACTGAGGTCTGCCAGGCTATTGACAGCCAGCCCGCCAAGGCTGTGGCCGCTGACGGTGATATCGGCACCTGACAAGCCGTGGGCCCTGGCGAACGTCGCGACATCGCCCAGCAGGCGGTCGAAGGCATTGCCGGCGTAGTTGCGTGCGTAGTCGGCTGGCCCCAGCGCTGCCAGCAGGTCGTTGATGGCATCGCCGAGGGTGTCGCCAAGCAGATTCTCCCGCGGGCCGCTGGTGCCACGAAAGGCGATACCGAGGCCAATGAGCTGGCCATCGCCGGCATAACGGCCGAGCACCTCGACCTGCGCCGAGGTGTAGCCCGGTGCCTCGCCATGGAAGGTGCCACGCGCATCGGTCTTGCCTTGGTAACCCAACTGTGCGGCGCTGATTGGCGTCCAGCCAGCCGCCTTGAGCTGCGCCAGGGCCTTGGCCTCGGAGTCGGGATTCCAGGGGATGCCGGGAATCACGCCCTGGCTGTCGGTGCCGCCGATCAGAGCCTTGACCAGGGTTGCCGGCAACCCGAGGCCGAAGCCGTGCTTCTGGTAGCCAGCAGAGAAACCGTCGTCGATACCATGATAGGCATAGATCGCCAGGGCCATGGCATCCTTGTAGAGCGCGTAGGAGGCAGCACCGTCGAGCTGACGGTAATCGAACAAAGGCATGATCCGACTTCCTTGTTGTGATTGGAGTGAAGGCCCACAAGCGACATCGTCCATTGACACATCTGGCAGGCGAGCGACAACGCTGGCACGGTACCGGCCGGTCATCCAAGCCCGATGCCGGGGCATTCATGCCAAACCTACGGACATATTTCCTGGCAATAACCTGTACATGCATACAGATAAATCTTGCCTGCACGCCCTGTCTTGCGCATCCTAGTCGCCATCAACCTCGATGAAGCGTTCACGGCCATGCGCCTTTTTCTCTGTGAAAAGCCCTCTCAGGCAAAAGACATCGCCAAGGTACTGGGTGCCAACCGCAAGGCCGACGGCTGCTGGCAAGGCACCGATGTCTGCGTCACCTGGTGTATCGGCCACCTGCTCGAAACCGCACCGCCCGACAGTTATGACGCACGCTACAAGCGCTGGTCGCTCGATGATCTGCCGATCATTCCGGAAAAATGGAAAATGCTGGTCAAGCCCAAGACCGCCAGCCAGTTCAAGGCGGTCAAGCGTCTGCTCGGCGAGGCCCGGGAGCTGGTGATCGCCACCGATGCCGACCGTGAAGGCGAGATGATCGCTCGCGAACTGGTCGAGCATTGCCGCTACCGCGGGCCGATCCAGCGGCTGTGGCTCTCCGCGCTCGATGACGCCTCGATCCGCAAGGCGCTGGCCCGCCTGCTCCCCGGCAGCGAAACCTTCAGCCTCTATCACTCGGCCCTTGGTCGCTCGCGGGCCGACTGGTTGATCGGCATGAACATGAGCCGCCTGTTCACCCTGCTTGGTCGCCAGTCCGGTTATCAAGGCGTGCTGCCGGTAGGAAGGGTACAGACACCGACACTGCGCCTGGTGGTCGACCGCGACCGCAGCATCGCCGACTTCGTACCAGTTCCCTACTGGGCGATCGAGGTGCAGCTGGCGCATTCGGACCAGGTCTTCAACGCCCAATGGCGTGCACCACAAGACACCTGCGACGACCAGGGCCGCTGCGTCAACCAGGCACTCGCCCAGCAGGCCGCCACCCAGATGCAGGCCGCAGGCAGCGCACAGGTGCTCAAGGTACAGACCGAGCGTGTGCGCGAGGCCGCACCCTTGCCTTTCGACCTCGGTACCCTGCAGGAGCTGTGCTCCAAGAAATTCGGCCTTGGCGCCCAGGAAACCCTCGACATCGCCCAAGCGCTCTACGAAACCCACAAGCTGATCACCTACCCGCGCAGCGACTGTGGTTACCTGCCGCTCAGCCAGCACGCCGAGGCGCCCGCCGTGCTCGCCGCCCTGCAACGCGCCGACACGAGCCTCGCCCCCTTGCAGGCGCATCTGGAGCCACACCGCCGCTCTCGCGCCTGGAACGACGCCAAGGTCAGCGCCCACCACGGCATCATCCCCACCGCCGCCGCCAGCGATCCTGCGCGCCTGCCACCCAAGTACAAAGCGGTCTATACCCTGATCCGGGCGCGCTACCTGGCGCAGTTCCTGCCCAATCACGAGTACGACCGCACCCAGGCCGAACTGGACTGTGCCGGACACGCCCTGCGTGCAGTGGGCAAGCAGATCGTCGAACCCGGTTGGCGCCGCGCCCTGCCCGAGGCACTGACCCCAACCAAGGGACGCGAAGCGCCACCCGCGCAAGTCTTGCCGCAACTGCGCGAAGGCGACGACTGCAGGGTCCAGGACCTGCAGCTGAAAGACCTGTGGACCCAGCCGCCGAAGCCGTTCACCGAGGGCGATCTGATCAAGGCGATGAAGAACGTCGCCAAGCTGGTGGACGACCCGCAGCTCAAGCAGAAACTCAAGGAAACCACCGGCATCGGCACCGAAGCGACCCGGGCCAGCATCATCCAGGGCCTGCTCGACCGCGGCTACCTGGTCAAGAACGGCAAGGCGCTGTCCGCCACCCCGGCGGCCTTCAGCCTGATCGACGCCGTGCCACGGGCCATCGCCGACCCCGGCACCACTGCGATCTGGGAACAGGCACTGGACATGGTTCAAAGCGGCGAAATGAGCCTGGAAGAGTTCGTCACCCGGCAGTCGGCCTGGATGGGCAAGCTGGTGCAACGCTGCGCGGGAATGCGCCTGACCATCAGCGGCCCGCCCCTCGCTGCCGGCGGCAAAGGTGCACCCTGGAAGAAAAAACGCCGCAGCAGCGGTAAAGGCAAAACCGCCGGCAGCAAAGCAGCGCCCCGTGCAAGCAAATCCACACGACGCCCTTCGGGCAAATCTACCTGACGATCGGCAGTGGCGACATGACGATCACATCCTGACGTGTGTCGCCGCCTCGTCAACGCTCGTCTTGTACAGCAGACAACCCCTGAGCCCCATCACCCGCTCCGCGCAGGCCCCCATGCAAGCATTACTGCAAGAAATCCTCGACCAGGTCCGCCCGCTGCTCAGCCAGGGCCAGGTCGCCCAGTACATCCCCGCCCTCGCCCAGGTCGACCCGCAACAACTCGGCATCGCCGTGCAGAGCCTGGACGGCCAGCTGCATTGCGCAGGCGATGCCCATACGCCCTTCTCGATCCAGAGCATCTCCAAGGTCTTCAGCCTGGTCCAGGCGATCAACCACAGTGGCGAGGATATCTGGACGCGCCTGGGCTACGAGCCCTCCGGGCAGGCGTTCAACTCGCTGGTTCAGCTGGAGGTGGAGAAAGGTCGCCCACGCAATCCTTTCATCAATGCCGGTGCGCTGGTGATCTGCGACATCAACCAGTCGCGCTATGCCACCCCGCCCTTGTCGATGCGCGACTTCGTCCGTCGCCTGGCAGCCAACCCACGTATCGTCAGTGACCCGGTCGTAGCCGACTCCGAGTACCAGCACCGCGCCCGCAACGCCGCCATGGCCTACCTGATGCAGGCGTTCGGCAACTTCCACAACGATGTCGATGCGGTGCTGCGCAGCTACTTCCATCATTGTGCGCTGTCGATGAATTGCGTCGATGTCGCCCGTGGCTTTGCCTTCCTGGCCAACAGCGGCTACTGCCCACACAGCGGCGAGCACGTGCTCAGCCCGCGCCAGGCGCAACAGGTGAATGCGATCATGGCCACCAGTGGGCTGTACGACGAGGCGGGTAACTTCGCCTATCGCGTAGGCCTGCCGGGCAAAAGCGGTGTGGGCGGCGGCATTGTCGCGGTAGTGCCGGGGCGCTACAGCATCTGCGTGTGGTCGCCTGCACTGAACGCCTCAGGTAACTCGCTGGCGGGGCTGCGGGCACTGGAGCTGCTCAGCGAGCGGATCACCGGCTCGGTGTTTTCCGCGGTGCTGTAGGCCTGACGCTTCAATCGCAGCGCACCTTGAAAAACAAACCCCACCAGGGAGGTCCCGGGTGGGGTTTGTTTTACTACAACGACCCGTAGCCGGGCTGACCTGATGTCAGAAGAAGTTGTAGGTGTAGCTCACGATCAGGCGGTTTTCGTCCTGGTCACGCTGGCCCGATACGTCGGTACGCAGCGCAGCGTTACGCCACTGCAGGCCCAGGCCCTTGAAGGTGCCTTCCTGAACGACGTAGGCCAGGCTGAAGTCACGCTCCCACTCCGAACGGTCCGAGCCCGCCGAGTTGACGTTGGTGCCCTTCAGGTAGATGGCGTTGGCGGTCAGGCCTGGTACGCCGAGAGCGGCGAAGTCGTAGGCGTACTGCGCCAGCCAGGTGCGCTCGCCGGCACGCAGGAACTTGCCGATCTGCACGTCGGTGATCAGGTAGGCACTTGCACCGTCGCCCTGGTTCAGGAACGGGAAGTCGCTGGTGCCGTTGACACGCTGGTAACCGGCGCTCAGTGCGTGGCTGCCCAGCGAGTAGGTGAACTTGGCGCTCCAGGTGCGGTTGTCCACTTCACCGTTGTTCTGGTAGCCCGATGCGCGATAGCCAGCCAGGCGGCCTTCGGTGCTGGCGTTCTTGCCATCGGAATCGCTGTAGAAGTAACGCAGGTCGGACTTCAACGAACCCACTGGCAGTGCCAGGTTGTGGGTCAGGCCCAGGAAGTGCTGTTTGTAGAAGTCGTCCAGGTTGCCGTAGTAGTACTGCAGCAGCAGGTCCTTGCTCAGCTTGTAGTCGGCACCGGCGTAGTAGAAGGCGTTGCTGCGACGGTTGGAGGTGGCGGTGGCCGGGTTGCCGTTGGAGCCAGCAATGGTCAGCGACTCCATGTTGGTACTGTTACGGCCCTTGGCATGCTCGAGCTTGCCGCCGATCAGGGTCAGGTTGTCGATCTCGTTGGAGGTGATCTGGCCACCCTCAAACGTTTGCGGCAACAGACGACCGTCGTTGTAGGTGACTACTGGCAGCTTGGGCTGCAGTACACCGAGCTTGGCTTCGGTCTTGGAGATCTTGACCTTGCCGGTTACGCCCAGGCTGCTGAAGTCGTCAACGGCGCGGCCATCGGAATCGGTCGGGAACACAGTACCGCCCTTGGCGGTGCTGGTCGGGTTGTAGTGGGTACCCTTGCCCGAATCCAGACGGAAGCCGGTCAGGCCGATGGCGTCTACACCAAAGCCAACGGTGCCCTGGGTGTAGCCGGAAGTGAAGTTGAAGATGAAGCCTTGGCCCCACTCTTCCTGCTTCGACGGGTTGGCAGTGCCATTGCGGTTGTCGGAATTGATGTAGAAGTTGCGCGCAGTGACCGAAGCCTTGCTGTCTTCCACGAAACCTGCCGCCTGCGCCCCCAGCGACAGGCTGGCCAGTGCAACGGCCACTGGCAGTGTGCATTTGTACATGTGTGCTCCTTTCTAGCTTTTCTTATAGGCCTCTCGCTGAACGCGAGGGCCGAGTTTCGATACGTTTGAACGTCACGCGTTATTACTTTAACAACAATCGAAAAAGATTTTTATTCGATTGTGCTATAGGAACCGAATGCTAGCAAAAAACCACTATCGGCAGGGAGAAAGGTTTCAGTTCCATGACCTCAGGCAGGGCTTTTACAGATACGCTTGGACGCTACAGCACACCGCTGTTTCGGCTGCTTAGCAAAAAGGATGATGACATGCTGCGAATATTGGGTAAGGCGAGTTCCATCAACGTGCGCAAGGTGCTGTGGACTTGCGCCGAAATCGACCTTCCATTCCACCGCGAAGACTGGGGTTCAGGTTTCCAGCCCACCCAAACCGCTGAATTCCTGGTCCTGAACCCCAATGCCATGGTCCCGGTAATCCAGGACGGCGGCCTTACGCTATGGGAGTCCAATACCATCATCCGCTATCTCGCCAACCGCTATGGGCAAGCGGCAGGGATATACCCGGCCGACGCAGTGGCCAGAGCGCTTGTCGATCAATGGATCGACTGGCAGGCCAGCGATCTCAATCGCTCCTGGAGCTACGCCTTCATGGCGCTGGTCAGGCAGTCAGCTGCGCATCAGGATGAACAGGCGCTCAATGCCAGCCTCGGCGAATGGTCGCGACATATGCAGATCCTCGACCAACAGTTGGCAAAGACTGGCGCCTATGTTGCCGGCAAGGCGTTCTCCCTGGCAGACATTCCAATCGGGTTGTCGGTAAACCGCTGGTTCGAGACACCGTTCGAGCACCCGCACCTGCCTGCAGTGGCTGACTACTACGCGCGCCTGAGCGAGCGGGAAGGCTATCGACTGCACGGCAGAAACGGAACGCCCTGAGCGAGCAATAAAATTATTTTGCATATTAGAATATGCAAAAAATGAATTTCCATCATTTACAGCTGGCCGTTAGATTCTAAGAAGAAGCCCGGCCAGCTCGTTTTCTTCTAAACCGCTCAACGCCAGGCAACCTTGTCCCAGCAAAGGAACCCAGCAATGAGCGTCGAAATCCTCGGCATGATCACCGCCTCGCCCGGCTCGGAGGTCGACCAGCCCACGGGAGATGCGGTCGATCCGGACTACGTGCGTCGCTTCGCCCAAGCCCATGAGGCGGCCGGTTTCGACCGCATCCTGGTCGGCTATTTCTCCAACGGGCCGGAAGGCGCAGTGGTCAGTTCGTTCGCCGTCGCTGCCACCGAACGCCTGGGTATCCTGCTCGCGTACCGCCCAGGGGTGATCAGCCCGCCCCTGGCAGCGCGGCAACTGGCGACCCTCGACCAGTTCAGCAAGGGCCGTCTGGCGCTGAACGTGGTCAGCGGTGGCAATGACCAGGACCTGCAGCGCGATGGCGATTTTCTCGACCACGATCACCGCTATGCGCGCACCGGCGAATACCTCGATGCCCTGAAGGCAATCTGGACCGCCGAACAACCGGTGGACTTCGCCGGCGACTTCTACCGTTTCAACGCTGCCTCGCCCGCCGTACGGACCGTGCAGCGCCCGCATATCCCGATCTACTTCAGTGGTTCATCGGATGCCGCGGTGCGGGTCGCAGCGCAACATGCCGACACCTACATGCTCTGGGGCGAACCCCTGGCCGCCGTCGCCGAGCATATCGCCAAGGTCCGCCAGGCCGCCGCTGTGCAACAGCGCGCCCCGCGCTTCTCGGTGTCGTTCCGCCCCATCGTCGCCGATACCGAGGAGGCCGCCTGGCAGCGCGCCGCCGAGATCCTCGAGCAGGTCCGCGATGCACGCCAGAAACTCGGTTTGCCGCTGCACGACCACCAGCCCGAGAACGTCGGGTCGCAGCGCCTGCTGGCCGCTGCGCAACAGGGCGAAGTGCTCGATCAACGCCTGTGGATGGGCGTTGCCCGTCTGACTGGTGCGCGCTGGAACTCCACCGCGCTGGTCGGCACCCCCGAGCAGGTCGCCCAGGCGTTGGGCGAGTACTACAAGCTCGGCGTGTCGACTTTCCTGATCCGCGGCTTCGACCCATTGAACGACACCATCGAATACGGCAAGACCCTGATCCCCGCCATCCATCACCAGATCGAACGCCTGGATACGCGCCAGGCCAGCTGAGGAAACCCCATGAAACTGTCCCACCTGATCCGAGTCACCCTCGCCGGCCTGTTCCTTGGTACCCCGCTGGCGCAGGCCATCGCCGCCGAGCAGGTCACCCTGCGCATCGGCGACCAGAACTACTACAACGTGCGCGCATCGCTGGAAGCCTCCGGGGCCCTCAAGGATGCGCCCTACAAGGTCGAGTTCAAGCACTTCCAGTCGGCCGCACCGGTGGCCGAAGGGCTGGAGGCCGGTGGCCTGGACATCGGCTTTCTCGGCGACTCGGGCTTTCTGTTCCTGGCTGCCAAAGGGGCGCCCGTCAAGCTGATCGGCGTCTCACGGCAGAACCTCGACACCATCGCCCTGCTGGTGCCCAAGGACTCCCCCGCCAAGACCATTGCCGACCTCAAGGGCAAGAAGGTCGCCTACTGGCCCGGCGCCTGGAGCCAGCAGTTGACCTTGCGCGCACTGGACAAGGCCGGCCTGCCGCATGACTACGTCGAGTTCGTCAAACTGATGCCAATCGATGCCGCCGCCGCGCTGCCGCAGGGCAGCATCGATGCCTTCCCGGTATGGGAACCCTACATCTCGCAACAGATCGTGTTCTCCGGCGCGCGCAAGCTGGTCACCGCCCAGGGCCTGATGCCTGGCCTGAGCAGCATCGCGGCGCGCAACGATTCGATCGACAGCAAGCACGCCGCCATCGAGGACTTCCTGGGCCGCCTGCAAAAAGCCCGGGCCTGGGTCGGTGAGCACAAGGAAGCCTATGCCGACCTCTGGGCCAAGAAAGCCAACCTCGACCAGAGCGTCTCGCGTCACTGGATCGGCCAGGCCGACATGAGCGTGGGCCCGGTCGATGCGCAGGCGGCGAAGGACTACCAGGATACTGCCGACTTCCTTGTGCAGACCGGCACGCTGCCCAAGCCCCTGGACACTCGCGCGATCATCGACACGTCGTTCGAAGGCGCGTTCAGCCAGTAAGCTGCCGGGCGCATGAAAGATCAAGCCGCCAGCCGCACCGCATTGCGCCCGCCAGCCTTGGCCAGGTACAAGGCGGCGTCGGCCTTGGCGATCAGCCGTGCCGGGGTGTCATCCTCCCCCGGCACACCGCACCAGAGCCCGACGCTGAAGCACAGCTCGATCTCCAGCCCGGCGAAGCGCGCCGGGTTCCTCGCCATGGCTTCGCGCAGACCGTTCAACGCCGCCAGGGCGCCCTCGCCCTCAGTTCGCGGCAACAACAGCAGGAATTCCTCGCCGCCGTAGCGCCCCAGGCTGTCGCCTTCGCGCAGCCGCTGCTGCAACTGGCGCACGCAGTGGCAAAGAACCTCGTCCCCCGCCAGATGGCCGTGCACATCGTTGATACGCTTGAAATGGTCAATATCGATCATCGCCACAGCCAAGCTGTACTGCGCCGCGCGCGCCTGCTCCAGCTCGAACTCGAAACGTTCGAGGATGGCGCGCCGGTTACCCGTGCCGGTCAGCACATCGTGTCCGGCAAGGTGCTGCAAGCGCGATTCGCTGCGCTCCTTGGCCATCAACACCAGGCCAATGGAATACATCATCACCGTGGCCGTACCGATCGCTACGGACACCGTCTGCTTGAGGTTGCTGGTGTCGTAGCGCATCTCCTGCGCCGTGCCTGCCAGCACGGCAACCACCCGCATGCCCAGCCCCACCAGGCTGATGCCGGCACCGATCACCAGCAGCAGGTGTGCCCGGCCCTTGTGCAGGGCCCGTTGACGGGCCCAGTAGAGAATCAACACGCATTGCAACATCAGCACCAGGGCCGCCAGCAGCATGCGCGGCTCCACCGTCTCGAGCAGCGAGATCAAGCCCAGCAGCATCAACAGCGGAATGGCGAAGATCGGCCGCCACGGCACGGGGCGCTCGCGCACCCGGAACAGGCTCGCCGAATAGAACGCCAACGCCAATGACAGCAGGCTGTTGGCCAAGACATAGCTCACCCACAGAGGCGCATGGCCGAACAACGTGTAACAGACATAGGCCAAGGCATGGGCCAACAGTCCACAGCCGGTCAGCAGCAGGTTGTCGCCTCGATTGAACTGCCCGACCAGCAACAGACAGAAAGCCAGGATCGTCGCCACCAGCGCGACCGCAGCGAACAGCGTAGGAGTATGGGCGATCATCATGATTCACCGTGTGGCAGATGGCCGTCTTGATCGCGGCCTGCCTGACAGTCTAGGAGCCGTGCAGGCCCGCGACCATGACCCAACGGGACAGAACAGCAGCCCGCAGACACGCCGCCTATCCCTGGCGCGGTAATATTTGGTGCCACTTTGAAACCAAATGAATCCTCACCGGTCTCAGCAGTTGTCCCGTAAACCGTTGCGGATCAAGGATTTCCATCGCCATGCCACGCCTTGCCAGTTTTTCGCTGATCGCCGCTGTCGTGCTGCTCGCCGGTTGCCACAGCCATCGTCACCATGATGACGATGGCTGGCGTGACGGCGACCGCGATCGTCACCGTCATCATCACCGCGATGATCGCGATGACGACGATCGCCGCTACCGTGACCGTTATTACCGCTGAAGCGTCTCTCCAATCCCTGTCCGCCGCACGCCTGCGGCATCCAATCCTGATGATTCCTTCGAGGTTCATGAAATCATGCGTCTGACTCTGCCTTCCCTCGCCCTGGGCCTGCTGCTGTGCCAGGGAGCGTTCGCCGGTGACGGTACCGCAGCCATTGGTGGCGGCCTGGGTGGCGCCTTGGGCAACGTCGTCGGCAAGCAGATCGGCGGCAGCACGGGCGCCGCCATCGGCGCAGGCCTGGGTGGCGCAGCCGGCAGCGCCGTTGGCGCACGCAAGGGCAACCGCACCGAAGCGGCCATCGGCGGTGGCCTGGGTTCGGCCGGCGGCTCGCTGGTGGGCGCCAAACTGGGCGGCAGCAATGGCTCGACCATCGGCGCAGGGCTTGGCGGCGCGGCTGGTGGTGCGATCGGCAACCACCTGGGCGACAAGAACAAGAAGCACCGTCGCCACTGATTGACGCACGCCTGCAGGAGCAACTGCCCTGCAGGAGCGACTGTCTTGTTCAAAATCTAAAGGCCAGCCCGCTCCCACAGGGATTGGGCTGGTCTCTAGATTGTGAACAAGACGCTCAGCCGTCTTTCAGCCCAGACGGTGCCACTCGCGCTTGTCCCGGCTCAGCAATTCATTGCCGGCCTCGGGCCCATCCTCCCCCGCCTCGTACTCGTGCACTTCGCCACCACTGGCCCAGGCGTCGAGGAAAGGCTGTACCGCACGCCAACCATTCTCGATATTGTCGGCCCGCTGGAACAACGTCTGGTCACCGGTCAGGCAGTCGTAGATCAAGGTTTCGTAACCGGTCGCCGGGGTCATCTTGAAGAAGTCCTTGTAGGCAAAACCCAGCTCGACGTTCTCCATCACCAGTTCAGGCCCGGGGCGTTTGGCCTGTAGATCGAACCACATGCCTTCATTGGGCTGAATCTGAATCTTCAGGTAGTTGGGCTTGGGCCGCTCCAGCTCCGACTCGCGAAACTGCGCGTAAGGTGCAGGCTTGAAGCAGATGGCGATTTCGGTGTCGCGCACGCTCATGCGCTTGCCGGTGCGCAGGTAGAACGGCACGCCCGCCCAGCGCCAGTTGTCGATCATCACCTTCAGCGCGACGTAGGTTTCGGTGCTGCTGTGCGGGTCGACATTGGGCTCCTGGCGATAACCGGCCAGCCGCTTGCGGCCCTGCTTGCCCGCCACGTACTGCCCCCGCACCGAGTTCTTCAGCGCCATTTTCTGCGACCATGGGCGGATGGCACCGATCACCTTGGCTTTCTCGCCCCTGACAGCGTCAGCGCCGAAGGCCGCCGGTGGCTCCATGGCGACCATCGCCAGCAACTGGAACAGGTGGTTGGGCACCATGTCACGCAAGGCACCGGTATTGTCGTAGAACGCGCCACGCGTCTCGACCCCGACGGTCTCGGCGGCGGTGATCTGCACGTGATCGATGTAGTGGTTGTTCCAGAACGATTCGAACAGGCCATTGGAGAAGCGGCTGACCAGAATGTTCTGCACCGTTTCCTTGCCCAGGTAATGGTCGATGCGATAGATCTGCCGCTCGCTCATCACTTTGAGCAGGCAAGCGTTGAGCGCCTCGGCGCTGGCAAGATCGGTACCGAATGGCTTTTCCACCACCACCCGGCGAAAGCCGCCCGCAGACTCGTCGAGCAGGCCGGCCTCGCCCAGGCGCTGGGCCACCTCAGGAAAGAAACGCGGCGAAGTGGCCAGGTAGAAGATGGCGTTGCCGTGACGGGTCTTGGCGATGCGCTTGCCGATCTCGGCATAGGTCGCAGGGTCCAGGAAGTCGCCGGTCTGGTAGTCCAGACGCTTGGCCAGGCGCGACCACAGCCCTTCGTCCAGGCACTTGCCTGCGCCCTCGCCGCCCTTGTCGCGCTCGATCATGAAGTCGTGCAGGCGCTCGGCGAACTGCTCGGCACTGGCCTGGTTATGATCGACCCCGACAATCCGCAGGTTGCGGTCCAGCAAACCGTCACGGCTGAGGTTGTACAGCGCCGGCATCAGCAGACGCTTGACCAGGTCGCCATTGGCGCCGAACAGGAACAGCGTGCAAGGCGGCGCGGCGGGAATCGTCTGTTTGCTCATGAACCCTTCTTCTCGACATGGCCACCGAAGCCCAGGCGCATGGCAGACAACACCTTGTCGCCGAAGGTGCCTTGCTGCTGGCGTGAGCGGAAACGGGCAAACAACGCGCTGGACAACACCGGCACCGGTACCGCCTGCTCGACTGCAGCATCGATGGTCCAGCGCCCTTCACCACTGTCGGACACCGAACCGCTGAACTGGGCCAGTTGCGGATCAGCGACCAGCGCATCGGCGGTGAGGTCGAGCAGCCACGAAGTGACCACACTGCCGCGCCGCCAGACTTCGGCGATCTCCGCCACGTTCAGGTCGAAACGCTGGTCCTCGGGCAACTCGGTGCCGCCCTTGCTGCGCAGCAGGTCGAAACCTTCGGCATAAGCCTGCATCAAGCCGTACTCGATACCGTTGTGCACCATCTTCACATAGTGCCCGGCACCGGGCGGGCCGGCGTGAATGTAGCCATGCTCGGCACGCCCATGCTCACCCGTGCGGCCCTGGGTGCGCGCAATGTCACCCACGCCCGGCGCCAGCGCCTTGAACAGCGGTTCCAGCCGTTCGAACACGTCCTTTTCGCCGCCGATCATCATGCAATAGCCCCGCTCCAGGCCCCAGACCCCACCGGACGTGCCTACGTCCAGATAATGCAGACCACGCGTTGACAGCTGGGCGGCGCGGCGCATGTCATCCTTGTAGAAGGTGTTGCCGCCATCGATGATCGCATCGCCTGGCTCGAGCAGCTCGGCGAGCTGGGTGATGGTCTGCTCGGTAGGCTCGCCCGCCGGCAGCATGATCCACACCGCCCGTGGCGCCTTGAGTTTCTGTACCAGCGCGCCGAGGTCATGGGCGCCCAGGGCGCCCTCGCTGCTCAGAGCGCTGACGGCATCACGGTTGCGATCGTGTACCACGGTCTGGTGGCCTGCGCGCATCAGCCGTCTTGCGATATTGCCGCCCATGCGGCCCAGCCCGACGATTCCCAGTTGCATGTGCCGATGCTCCCCTTGCGAAAATGGATGACGAACGCGATTCAGGTGTTCAGGTTAGTCCAGCGTACCGCACGAGGGTTCACCGACGAACGGCGTGACCACCATAAACAAAAAAGTTCCCAAGGACAGGGAAAGAATTCAGAATGCGCGCCGCACGAAGCGTCTACGCTTGTTATTGTCACCAGCCAAACTGCGAGGTGTTCTCTTGGGTACCTACATGCCTGCCACTCCCCCCCAGACCCTCTATGTCACTGTGCGACGCGACGAATTGCGCCAACTGAAGGACGAGCGCGATCAACTGCGCCAGCAGGTAGCCGAGCTGAACCTGTTGCTCGAACAGGCCCGCCTGGGCAGCAAGGCTGCCGGCCTCTGACCTTTCGCCGCGCCGCGCTCTGCGTGCGCGGCGCCCTGCCGCCCCCCTCATCACGAAAAATGCCTTCAATGGAAGTCGCCTCTCTATAAGGTCTGTCTCAGGCCACCTGGATCGCGAGCTCCCCCCCAAAGCCGGCAAACGCGCCGTTGCCGCAGCTCCAGTGCGCCAACGTTTGCGCGGATCAACGGTCATGCAAATTGTGACCAGCGGGTCATCCTTCCTACCTTTCGTCCCCTACACTGCGGATTCGGCCCGTGTTTTGCTCCGCAACCAGTGACGCAATCAAGTCGAACTTTCCAAAACACGGGTAGGTCAGGAAGTAAGTAGGCCACGCAAAGGGACTTCCTCACGCGTCAGCCCGCCCACCCCACACTTTCCAGGCGCCTGTTCGGCCGGAATGCCGCTCGCGCTGTGCCTGCGCGCACGACCATGGGGCAAGGACTGCACTACGAAGATGCTGAAAGCCAAAGCGAGAACAGATACGAGATAAACGTAACGGGTGCCACCACCCGCATGAACAAGGGACGGAGAGAAGTATGATCAGTGCCGCTGTCGAGCCTCACGCAGAATCATTCAACCTGGAAAATCGCGAGCCTGTTGCACCTGGCTTCGCCACGGCAGGCAAGGCACCCGCTACCACGCGCCGCAATAATCCGCACAAGCGCAAGGTGCTGTTCGTCACCTCCGAAATCGCCGACCTGGTCAAGACCGGCGGCCTGGGCGATGTCTCCGCAGCCCTGCCCAGGGCGCTGTCACACCTGCACGATGTGCGGGTCTTGATTCCGGGTTATCCGCAGGTGGTCGACAGCGACAACCCCATTCACATCGTCGGCGAAATCGGTGGCCATGCTGCGCTTCCGCCATGCAAGATCGGGCGCATGGACCTGCCGGATGGCCTGGTCATCTACGTGCTGATCTGCCCCGAGTTGTACGAGCGCGAAGGCACCCCATACGGTGCCAACAATGGCCGTGACTGGCCCGACAACCATATCCGTTTCGCCCGCCTGGGCCTGGCCGCCGCAGAGATCGCCGCAGGCGACGCAATGGCGCACTGGCGCCCCGATCTGGTGCACGCCCATGACTGGCCAGCCGGTCTGGCACCTGCCTACATGCACTGGCGCGGTCTGAATACGCCGACCTTGTTCACCATCCACAACCTCGCGTACCAGGGTGTCTACAGCCGAGGCTGCAGCCCGGAGCTGGCCATTCCCGACCATGCCATGCAGCAGGAAGGCATGGAATTCTACGGCAAGCTGTCATTCCTCAAGGCCGGGCTTGCCTACTCGAGCCACATCACCACGGTCAGTGCCACCTACGCCCGGGAGATCACCACGCCCGAGTTCGGCTGCGGCCTCGACGGTTTTCTTGCAAGCAAGGCCCAGCAAGGCCTGCTGGGCGGCATCCCCAATGGCATCGACGAGAGCTGGGATTCGGCCACCGACTCGCACCTGGTGCACAACTTCAGCATCAACGACTGGGAAGGCAAGGCACGCAATGCCGAGCAGGTCCGCGAGCTGTTCGGCCTGGAGCCGTCCGAAGGGCCCCTGTTCGCCGTGGTCTCGCGCCTGGTCTATCAGAAAGGCCTGGACCTGACGCTGAGCGTGGCCGACGACATCGTCCGCCAGGGCGGGCAAATCGCGATCATCGGCCGTGGCGAGCCGGAGGAAGAACAGGCCATGCGCGATCTGGCCCTGCGCCATCCGGGCCGCATCGGCGTGCGCATCGGCTTCAATGAAACCGATGCGCGGCGCATGTTCGCCGGCAGCGATTTTCTGCTGATGCCCTCGCGCTACGAGCCGTGCGGCTTGAGCCAGATGTACGCACAGCGTTTCGGCTCACTGCCGGTGGCGCGCAACACCGGCGGTCTGGCCGACACCATCGAAGATGGCGTCACGGGTTTCCTGTTCAACGAATCGAGCCCCGAGAGCTACCGCGAAGCCCTGAACCGCGCCTTCTACGTACACGGCAAGAAAGATCTGCTCAACGCCATGCGGTGCCTGTCGATGACTCAACCTTTCAACTGGTGCCAGGCGGTCGAACCCTACGCGCGCCTTTATGAGGAACTGGTCTGCCAGGCACATGGCCGCCACTACTGAACGAGGGCTACGAAGATGCACAGGCATGGCGCACAGCAACTGGACGCCACGTCGACGCGCTTCGCCCTCTGGGCGCCGGATGCGCGCAACGTGAGCGTGGAAATCGAGCGGCAGCCGTCTGTCGAGCTGCTGCCCGAAGAGGATGGCTGGTTTATCGGCATCGCCCCCTGCCAGGCGGGTGATCGCTACCATTTCAGGATCGACGGCCACCTGCAGGTGGCCGACCCGGCGTCGCGCTACCAGCCTGACGGCGTGCACGGCCCCAGTGAAGTCGTCGATCCCCAGCGTTACGGCTGGAAGCACCCCTGGCGAGGCCGCCCATGGCACGAGGCGGTGATCCAGGAACTGCACGTGGGCCTGCTAGGTGGCTACGTCGGCGTTTCCCAGCACCTGCCACGCCTGGCGGAACTGGGCATCACCGCCATCGAGCTGATGCCGATCAACCAGTTCCCGGGCGAGCGTAACTGGGGCTACGACGGTGCCCTGCCCTTCGCTCCACACAATGTCTACGGCAGCCCGGAGCAATTGTGCGCACTCATCGACCAGGCCCATGGCCACGGGCTGATGGTGATGCTCGATGTGGTCTACAACCACTTTGGCCCTGACGGCAATTACCTGCCGCAGTACGCCAG
The DNA here is from genome assembly GCF_001636055.1 of Pseudomonas putida. NCBI lineage: Bacteria > Pseudomonadati > Pseudomonadota > Gammaproteobacteria > Pseudomonadales > Pseudomonadaceae > Pseudomonas > Pseudomonas putida. Next base: position 2,625,946 of record NZ_CP011789.1, on the reverse strand, counting down.
CCGGTTCTTCCGCGCAGACCGTCAGACGCCCTGGGGCGCCGCCATCGACTTTCGCCGTGCAGAAGTGCGCGAGTTCTTCATCCAGAACGCCCTGATGTGGCTGTGCGACTACCGCTTCGATGGCCTGCGCCTGGACGCCGTGCACGCCATCGACCAACCGGACTTTCTCGTCGAACTGGCCCGCCGCGTACGCGCCGCTGTCGAGCCGGGCCGCGAAGTGTGGCTGGTGCTGGAGAACGAACACAACCAAGCGGCGCTGCTCGAGCAAGGCTTCGACGCGCAGTGGAACGATGACGGCCACAACGCCCTGCACGTGCTGCTCACGGGCGAGACCGAAGGCTACTACGCCGACTACAAGCACCGTCCGATCGAACAACTGGCCCGCTGCCTGAGCGAAGGCTTCGTGTTTCAGGGCGAGCCCAACCGCCATGGCACACCCCGTGGCGAGCCCAGCGCTCACCTGCCACCGAGTGCCTTCGTACTGTTCTTGCAGAACCACGACCAGATCGGCAACCGCGCCCTGGGCGAGCGTCTCGGTCGGCTGTGTCCGCCCCAGGCGTTGCGGGCCGCCACCGGCCTGCTGCTGTTGGCGCCAATGATCCCGCTACTGTTCATGGGTGACGAAGAAGGCAGTTGCCAGCCGTTCCTGTTCTTCACCGATTTCCACGATGAACTGGCCGACGCCGTGCGCGAAGGTCGGCGCGGCGAGTTCGCTCACTTCGCAGCCTTCGCCGACCCCGAGAAGCGCGCGCACATACCTGACCCCAACGCCCTGCAGACCTTCGAAGCCTCACGCCCGGTCAACACACACGTGCTCGCTGGCTGGCACGGCCTTTATCACCAACTGCTGCACATCCGCCATCGCGAGATCGTCCCGCGCCTGGTGGGCAGCCGCGCACTGGGCGTCGAAGTGCTCGGCGACAAAGCCCTCAGCGCCCGCTGGCGACTGGGCGACGGCTGCGAGTTGCGCATCGATTTGAACCTTGGCGCATCTGCGCAGCCCATTACTTTGCCAGGCATGGATACACGCCTGTTCGACAGCAGTGACAACGCCCATCCGGACTCCACCCTGGCCGCGTACAGCTGCGTGGTCAGCCTGCTTCCCTCTCGCCTGGAGACGCCATGAGCGAAATGCCCCTGCACCGTCTCGCCGCCCGCGCGGGCCTTTCCCGCGACTGGATAGACGCCAACGATCGTCCCCAGCAGGTATCTGACGAGGCTCTGCGCCGGGTCCTGCAAGGGCTTGGCCATCCGGCCGAGGATGACGCTGCCGTCGCGCGCAGCCTGGCCGCCCTGGAGCAGCTCGACGACAGCGAGCACCTGCCGCCACTGCTCACTGCCGACCTCGGCCAGCCGCTGGCCCTGGCACGCTGGTTCAGCCCAAACAGCCAGGTACGTTGCACCCAGGAAGACGGCAGCGTGCACGCGCTGACCCTCGACCCACTGGCACAGCTGCCCGGCGAACTCCCTATCGGCTACCACCGCCTGGAAATCGACGATCGACAGGTCACCATCGCCGTCGCGCCGCCGCGTTGCCACAGCCTGCAGGACATAAGCGAGCAATCCCCGCCACGTCGCTGGGGCCTGGCCGTGCAACTCTACAGCCTGCGCCGCCCCGGCGACGGTGGCTATGGCGACTGCCTGGCCCTGGAGCAACTGGCGCGCAGTGCGGCAGAACGAGGCGCCGATGCGCTGGCGATCAGCCCGATCCATGCGTTGTCGATGTACGACCAACAGCACTTCAGCCCCTACTCACCGTCCAGCCGCCTGTTGCTCAACACGCTCTACGCCAGCCCCTCGGTACTGCTCGGCGAGCGCGAGGTGCGCATGGCGGCCGAGGCTGCGGGCCTGACCCAGAGCCTCGAAGACCTGGAGCAGACGTCGCTGGTCGACTGGCCGCGCGCGGCCGATGTGCGGCACAAGCTGCTCAAGGCGCTGTATGCAGATTTCAGCCAGAGCGAACATCCCCTGCGCCCGGACTTCGACAGCTTTCGCCTCGCCGCTGGCCAAGCCCTGGAGCACCATTGCCATTTCGAAGTGCTGCAGGCCGAAGCCGTGGAGCAAGGCCTGGGGGCCGACTGGCGCGCCTGGCCAGACGCCTGGCGCAGCCCCGAAGAGCCGGAAGTGCAGGCCATGGCGGCGGCCTATCCGGCGCGGGTGGAGTTTCATGCCTTCTGCCAATGGCTCACCGAGCGCAGCCTGCAACGCGCCCAGGAGGCCGCGCGCAGCAACGGCATGGGCATCGGCTTGATCGCTGACCTGGCGGTGGGTGCCGACGGTGCCGGCAGCCAGGCCTGGAGCCGCCAGGACGAACTGCTGGCCGAACTCAAGGTCGGCGCGCCGCCCGACATCCTCAACCGCTCCGGCCAGGACTGGGGCATCTGCGCCTTCTCGCCCGAGGGCCTCAAGCGCAACGGCTACCGTGCCTTCATCGAAATGCTGCGGGCCAACCTCGCCCACGCCGGCGGCCTGCGCATCGATCACGTGATGGGGCTGCGCCGCCTGTGGCTGATCCCGCGCGGTGCCAAGCCGAGCGAAGGCGCGTACCTGAACTACCCCGTCGAAGACCTGCTGCGCCTGCTGGCACTCGAGTCGGCACGTCATCAGGCCGTGATCCTCGGCGAAGACCTCGGCACCGTACCGCCCGGGCTGCGTGAGCAACTGGCAGACAAGGGTGTGCTGGGGATGCGCGTGCTGCCGTTCGAGCAGACCTCGCCCGGCCACTTCAAGCCGATCCTCGACTGGCCCGATACCGCCCTGGCCACCACCGGCACCCACGACCTCGCCCCGCTGGCCGGTTGGCTGCGAGCACGCGACATCGACTGGAACCACCGCCTGCAACTGATCGACGCCGCCACCGAACTGCACTGGCGGCATGAGCGCGAACAGGAGATTCACGGCCTGCGCCGCAGCCTGGAAGCGAACTATGGCCCTTTGAAGGATAACGACGCCTTGATCGACACCGCCATCCGTTATATCGGCCACACCCGCGCACCGCTCGTGCTGGTCCCGCTCGAAGACCTGCTCGGCAGCGACGAACAACCCAACCTGCCCGGCACCACCGACGGCCACCCCAACTGGCGCCGACGCTTCGCCCTGCCGGTTGCCGAACTGCTCGACGACGAAGATGCCGCACGCCGCCTGGAACTGCTGGCGCAGGCGCGCGAACAAGCCTGGGAGCGCGACCGATGAAACCCTTGACCGCCACCCAGCGCCTGCAATTTCACAGCGACTTCACCCTCGACGATGCCGTGCCACTGGTGCCCTACTTCGCCCGGTTGGGCATCAGCCACCTGTACGCGTCGCCCATACTCAAGGCCCGCGCCGGTTCCCGGCACGGCTACGACGTGGTCGATCCGACTCAGGTCAATCCCGAGCTGGGCGGCGAAGCGGCGCTGCAGCGGCTGGTGGCCGCGCTGCGCCAGCACGGCATGGGGCTGATCCTCGACACCGTGTCCAACCACATGGCCGTGGGCGGTGCCGACAACCCCTGGTGGCAGAGCCTGCTGGCCTGGGGACGGCGCAGCCCCTACGCCGAATTCTTCGATATCCAGTGGCACTCCAGCGACCCGCTGCTGGCCGGCCAGTTGCTGCTGCCGTTCCTGGGCAACGACTACGGTATCGCCCTGCAGAATGGCGAGATTCCGCTGACCTTCGACGCTGAGCAAGGGTTGCTGCAGATCGAGCACTACGAGCACCGTTTCCCGATCTGTCCGCTGGATTACGGACGGATTCTCGACCACAGCGAGGATCCTTCATTGCAGGCGCTGGCCACGCGTTTCAGTGCCCTGAGCGACTGCACCGACCCACTTTCCGAGGCCCTGCCGTTGCAGGCGGAACTGGCCCGCCTGGTACGCACCGGCGCCCACCTTGAACAGGCCCTGGCCGCCTTCGACAGCCGCAGCGAGCCTGGTTTCAAGCGCCTGCATCTGCTGCTCGAACGCCAGACCTACCGCCTGGCCAGTTGGCGCACCGCTGCCGACGACATCAACTGGCGGCGCTTTTTCGATATCAACGAGCTGGGCGGCCTGCGCGTGGAACGGGCCACGGTGTTCGAAGCGACCCACGCCAAGCTGTTCGAGCTGATCGCGCGCGGCCTGGTCGATGGCCTGCGCATCGACCATATCGACGGCCTGGCCGACCCTCGCCGCTACTGCCGCAACCTGCGCCGCCGTGTCGATCACTTGCTGGCCCTGCGTCCGCCAGAAGCGGCACTCGAACATTTCCCGATCTACGTGGAAAAGATCCTCGGTACCGACGAGCACCTGCACCAGGACTGGCTCACCGACGGCACCACCGGCTACGAGTTCATGAACCAGGTCTCGCTGCTGCAACACGACCCGGCCGGCGAAGTACCGTTGACCGAGCTCTGGCACAACGTCAGCGAACGACCGGCGTTCGACGAGGAAGTGCGCATCGCAAGACGCCTGGTGCTCAATGCCAGCCTGGCCGGTGACTGCGAGTCGGTGGCCCAGGCGCTGTTGCAGGTCGCCCGCGACGACCTGATGACCCGGGACCTCACCCTCGGCGCAATCCGCCGTGCCCTGCAGGCGCTGGTCGAGCACTATTCGGTGTACCGCACCTACATCAATGCCTGTGGCCGCCCTGAGCAGGATGAGGCGTTCTTCCAGCGCGCCCTGGAAGGCGCCCGGCAGTCGCTCAGCGAAGCCGACTGGCCATTGCTCGACCACCTCGAACGCTGGCTCGGCGGACAGCCCTGGCGCCAGTTGCCTGTCGGGCGCGCGCGCAAGCACCTGCGCCACGCGTGCGTACGCTTCCAGCAACTGACCGCACCCAGCGCCGCCAAGGCGGTCGAGGACACGGCATTCTACCGCAGCGCACGCCTGCTCTCGCGCAACGACGTGGGCTTCGAGGCCGAGCGGTTCAGCACCACACCTGCGCAGTTCCACAACGAAGCGCAGCGCCGCCTGCGCGACTTCCCGGATAACCTGCTGGCCACTGCCACCCACGACCACAAGCGCGGCGAAGACTGTCGCGCGCGCCTGGCGGTGCTCAGTGAACACAGCCAGTGGCTCGCCAGCCGCGTCGAGCACTGGCGCGAACTGGCCGAGCCGCTGCGTGAAACCCTCGAAGACGGCCTGGCACCGAGCCCCGGCGACGAGTTGCTGCTGTTCCAGACCCTGCTCGCCAGTTGGCCGCTGGAGCTGAGCCGTGATGACCCGCAGGGCCTGGAGCACTTTGCCGAACGTGTACGCCAGTGGCAGCAGAAAGCCCTGCGCGAAGCCAAGCTGCGCAGCAGCTGGGCCGCCCCCAACGAGCGCTACGAACAGGTCTGCGCCCGCTACCTCGATGGCCTCCTGCTCGACAGCGAAAACCAGCAACTGCGTCACTCGCTCGCCGACGCCGTGGCCCGCATCGCCTGCCCGGGCGCCCTCAACGGCCTGGTCCAGTGCCTGCTGCGCATGACCACACCCGGTGTGCCCGACCTGTACCAGGGCAACGAATACTGGGACTTGAGCCTGGTCGACCCGGACAACCGCCGCCCAGTGGACTACCCGGCAAGACGTGCCAGCCTCGACGCCAGCCTGCCCGAGGCCGAACTGCTCGAACACTGGCGCGACGGGCGCATCAAGCAGGCCTTGATCGCCCGCGTGCTGGACCTGCGCCGAGCGCATCCCGAGCTGTTCCTGCGCGGTGCCTACCTGCCGCTCAACGCCCAGGGTCGCCACGCTGACAAGGTGCTGGCCTTCGCCCGACTCGGTGAGGGCGAGCGTGCCATCGTCATCGTGCCGCGGCTGGCCAGCGCCTTGCTGGGCGCAGCCCCGATACCCCTTATCCCGGCACAGAACTGGGACGATACCCGGCTTGTTTTGCCGTTTGCCTTGTCGCCTGCCACTTGCAAGGGACTTTTCGCACACACCGCTGTCAGCACTTCTAGGGAGCTGATGCTGAGCGATGTGCTGTCGGATTTTCCGCTCAACCTGTTGATTGAACATGCATGAATTTCAGGAGCGTCGAAATGAGTGTCGATGAAAAACGGATCCGCGAATTCGCCTACCAGATCTGGGAGTCGGAGGGTAAACCGGTAGGCGAGGAAGAGCGCCACTGGGAGATGGCCCGCAAGCTGGCCGAAGCCGAAGCCCTGGCGCCCAAGGCTGCACCACGCAAGAAGGCCGCAGCCAAGCCCAAGGCACCTGCCGAACCCAAGGCTGCCGCGCTGCCGGCGGGCAAGCCTGTGGTCGAGAAAAAACCACGGGCGCCGCGCAAGCCCGCCGCCGGCTGATACCCGCCTGCGGTTCAACCCAAGACCTGTGGAGCAGCTGCCTTGTTCAAAAGCCAAAGGCCAGCCCCTCCCTTTGAGAACAGCTGTCCTGTAAAAAATCCAAAGGCAAGCCTGTCCCTGTGGGAGCGGGCTTGCCCGCGAACACGGGCGTAGCCCGTGCCAGGCAGCGCGGTGTTTTTTTCGCGGGCAAGTCGCAGCGGCGAACCGCCGCTCCCGCAGCCGAATTCAATTCACCTGGCCAGACGAGGACTGTCATGACCCCACGCACCCCGAAGAAAACCCGTTCCGTCGCGCCAACCCGGATTCGCGAAGGCCTGCCCTTCCCGCTCGGTGCAACCTGGGACGGGCTGGGCGTGAATTTCGCGCTGTTCTCCGCCAACGCTACCAAGGTCGAGCTGTGCATCTTCGACGCGACCGGCGAAAACGAGCTCGAGCGCATCGAGTTGCCCGAATACACCGACGAGATCTACCACGGTTACCTGCCCGACGCGCATCCAGGGCTGGTCTATGGTTATCGCGTGCACGGCCCCTACGAGCCGCAGAACGGTCACCGTTTCAATGCCAACAAGCTGCTGATCGACCCCTACGCCAAGCAACTGGTGGGCGAGCTGAAATGGTCCGAGGCGCTGTTCGGCTACACCCTGGGGCACCCCGACGACGACCTGTCGTTCGATGAACGCGACAGCGCCCCCTTCGTGCCCAAGTGCAAGGTGGTCGACCCGGCCTTTACCTGGGGTCGCGACCAGCGGGTGCAGATTCCCTGGGAGCAGACCGTCATCTACGAAGCCCACGCCCGTGGCATCAGCATGCGCCACCCGGCTGTCCCCGAGCATCTGCGCGGCACCTTCGCAGGGCTTGCCAACGACGAGCTGCTGGGGCACATCAAGGATCTGGGCGTTTCCAGCATCGAGCTGCTGCCCATCCACGCCTTCGTCAACGATCAGCACCTGCTGGACAAGGGCCTGAACAACTACTGGGGCTACAACACCCTGGCCTTCTTCGCCCCCCATCCCAAATACCTGGCCAGTGGCAAGATCGCCGAGTTCAAGGAGATGGTCGCGCACGTCCACGAGAAGGGTCTGGAAGTGATCCTCGATGTGGTCTACAACCACACCGCCGAGGGCAACGAGCGTGGGCCGACCCTGTCGATGCGCGGCATCGACAACGCCTCTTACTACCGCCTGATGCCCGACGACAAGCGCTTCTACATCAACGATTCGGGCACCGGCAACACCCTGGACCTGAGCCACCCGTGCGTGCTGCAACTGGTCACCGACTCACTGCGCTATTGGGCGGGCGAGATGCATGTGGACGGCTTCCGCTTCGACCTGGCGACCATACTGGGCCGCTACCACGACGGTTACAGCGAGCGTCACAGCTTCCTCGTCGCCTGCCGCCAGGACCCGCTGCTGCGCAGCGTCAAGCTGATCGCCGAGCCGTGGGACTGCGGCCCCGGCGGCTACCAGGTGGGCAATTTCGCCCCCGGCTGGGCGGAATGGAACGACCGTTTCCGCGATACGGCACGGGCGTTCTGGAAAGGTGACGAAGGCCAGCTAGCCGATTTCGCTGCCCGCCTGACAGGCTCAGGCGACATGTTCAACAACCGTGGCCGGCGCCCCTACGCCTCGGTCAATTTCATCACCGCCCATGACGGCTTCACCCTGCGCGACCTGGTCTCGTACAACGAGAAGCACAACGAGGACAACGACGAGAACAACCAGGACGGCACCAGCAACAACCTATCCTGGAACTGCGGCGTCGAAGGCCCGACCGACGACCCCGAGATCAAGGCCCTGCGCCTGCGCCAGATGCGCAATTTCTTCGCCACCCTGCTGCTGTCGCAGGGTACGCCGATGATCGTCGCCGGTGACGAGTTCAGCCGCACCCAGCATGGCAACAACAACGCGTACTGCCAGGACAGCGAGATCGGCTGGGTCAATTGGGACCTGGACGACGAAGGCCAGGCGCTGCTGAAGTTCGTCAAGCGCCTTACCCAGCTCAGGTTGCAATACCCGGTGCTGCGCCGCTCGAGCTTCCTGGTCGGCGACTACAACGAAGCGATCGGGGTCAAGGACGTTACCTGGCTCGCCCCTGACGGCAGCGAAATGAGCGTCGAGCAGTGGGAAGACCCCCACGGCCGTTGCCTGGGCATGCTCATCGACGGCCGTGCGCAGGTCAGCGGCATCGCCCGGCCAGGGTCGGAAGCAACGGTGTTGCTGATCGTCAACGCGCACCACGACGTGGTGCCGTTCAAGCTGCCGAGCGTACCGGAGGGCGAGCATTGGAGCTGCCTGATCGATACCGATCGGCCGCAGTTGCGCAAGGCGCAGCACCTGGCGTTCGACAGCCTGTTCGAGGTGCAGGGCCGCTCGATGCTGTTGATGGTGCTGCAACGCGACGAGGAATGATCAGCCGACGATACCCGCCCTCGCCCGCGTGGCAATTGCCGATGGACTGCCCGGCAGCCCATCGGCACGTTGCTCGAGTCACATCGACGGACCGGGGCCAGCACCTCAATGCACGGTACTGCGTGCCTTGAGCCGCGCCCGCTCGATGACCTCCTGCCAGGTATCGTTTTCGTCCTCCGATACCGTGAACCAGGGGTATACCTGCACGCGCTGCTCGTAGTTCGCCCACTCGCCGTCGACATCCTCGCCATTGGCGCGCACGATCCTGCATTCGCGGCCCAACGCATCGTAGAAATGCGTGTCGGCATAGATCCCTTCACGCGCACTGTCGTCGCTGACCCAGCGCCAGTCGTCGAGGTAGAACGGCAACCACTTTCGAACCGCCTGCCCCTTGTTGTCGAACTCGGTCTTGCCGGTAACCGCCCAGCGCACCTCGGTGTGGGCCAACACGGCGTGCCCGTCCTGATCCTGGGCAAGCCCTCCTTCCTCGGTGCGCACGAACGCCTCGCCGCCCGGATTGAGGATGGCGGCCTGCAACAACTGCGAGCCGCCTGTCAGCGACACCTGCACGCGCACCTGTTGCTCGGGGTCGTTGTCATAACGGTCGGGCTGGATCTGGATCACATGGGGTGGCGTACGTCCGGCCATGAACAGGTCGCCAGACACCTCGATGCCATCCCGACGCAAACGCTGCACATCCCGCTGCCAGGCCAATGCACCGCAACGGCGGGTGCCCGCGATACGACCATCGGCCTGCAGCGCCAATGGCATCCAGCTGTCGACCACGTTGGTGAATGCCATGGCCACCGGCACCCCCTTGCTCTCGTTCAGGGCCACGGCTTGCTCGACCGTGCGAGGGGGCGTGAAGGCAGCATCGGGGGAGAAGCCGCTCATGACAGCTTCATCGCTGCCCGCCGGGGTTTCGGTGCCATAGAAGCGGGTATGTATCACCCGTCCCAATGCATCGAGGCTGCTGGTGTGGGTGTTGTCATTGGCGTCCTTGATCTGCGCTGGCTGCATGAAGCGCCAGTCATACACCTCGACAGTGGAGGTCAGACCGGCAGCATCGGTCACCCGGCACACGGCAATGTCATGGGCGGTGTACTGCAGTTGGCGGGGCCCAATAACCGTACTTTCCTGGACGGTGTCGGGCGTCCAGAAATGCTCGGCGCCGCGATACCCTGAAATGCCGTGATGGCCGCAGTACGCCTCTTCGACTGGCGGCGCCCACGGGATCGACGGCGCGCCTGCGCCGGAGGGATCGTGCGGCTCGGCCAGCTCTTCGGCGTCCTCCGCTCGGCTCATGGCGACATAGCCGCCACGCTTGAGCAGCTCGGTCAGGGATTCGGCCTGCACCCGGGTGTCCAGCAAGTGCCGGACGTCTTCCAACCATGCCTGGATCTGGAGAGGCTGGGATGAATCAGTGCCGCGCGTGGCAAGGTTGGCCAGCACGACTCGCCAGAACACGCTGTCAGCACCGGTCACGGCCAGTCCGTCCGCCACTGCGGCATGCAGTTGCTGCAGATCCGCGCTGCCTTGCGCCTGTTCGGCGAACCATGCAACCACCGCTGGCAGAGCCGCATCGGCCACACGGCTCTGCTTGCGCAACGCCGCCTGCAAGCCCTCCGGCAACGCCGCAGCGTCGGCCTGGTACAGCCGCTCGCGCAAGGCGTCCACCGAGATCACCGTCTTGAGCGCCGCGCGCAGAAGCCCGAGCGCCTGCGCGTCGTGGGGCGAGCACTGCAGATAAGCCATCAGCAGCGGGTACGAGGTCGCAACCGCCTTCACTTCCGGCAAGCGCTCGCGCACCCGGCGCAACACTGCCGGGTCGGCATTCGGGTTGGCCAGCGCCTGCTCCACCAGATTGCCCAAGGTCTGCTCGAAGGTCGGACGCAGGACGTCCAGTGAAGCCTTGTCGAGCATCGCCGTGCGGATATAGGCCAGCAGTGCCTGACGCGAAGGGACCTTCGCGGCGCCTGTACCATCGGCTTGTCGCCAGACCGCCTTCTCGTAGCCGACCAGCGTCGTCCTCTGCGGATCGGCCACCAGCAGCTCCTCCACTGCCAGGTTCTCCACGCTGAAACCGTCTTTGGGCACGTCGCTGGCCGTCAGCTTGATCACATCCCGACGCGTGCCATCGGCCAGACCGATGACAAAGTCATCGCCACGAAGCAGGTTGTGCACGCGAGCGCGGGTCAGGTTGATCCAACAGTCGTACTGCTGCTCATCGCAACTTGCCTCGATCAAGCCCGCCGGCAAGCTGTCGGGATAGATCTGACGCTCCCCCTCCTCCTTGACCAGGTCCGCCTCGCTCAACTGACGCGGATAGTTGACGGCTGCACTTTGCAGCACGTTGCCATACAGGTCCTGCGCGAGAACAAGCGTCTGGGCGACCACCGGGTCCTCCGGTACCCGCTCGCAACTGAATGCCAGATGCTGGATCGGCGTCACCAGCGCACTCGGTCGCTGTGGATCGGCACTGGCCATGGCCCGGATCTGCAGACGCGAGCGCTCGAGCCTGTAGGGGTTTCCTGCACGCGGATGGCCATCTTCTCCATACACCTCGATGCGCATGACCTGGCCACGGACCGCGCGGTACAGCCAGGCGCGCAGCGCACCCGTCACCTCGAGCGCCTCCTCTGCGTCGTCGCGCCACTGGGTGAAACGTGGTGGAGCCTGAGGGAATCGGGCATCCATGTCGACAAAAGCACCGTCAGCCGCCGCATCGAGCGCCTCCACCCCGGTGTAGAACCAGGTGCAGGTACGCGAGGGCGGCGACAGATGTGCCGCCATCGACCGGGCCACTTCATGGGTGTCGGTCTGGATCAGGCGCCTGAACCCGGCAAATTCACGCTCGCGACCATCCCATACGCCGCCGAGATAGGTGGTCTCGCGGCCCATGCACACGCCGGTGATTTCATTGAGCGTCGTGACCCGGCTCACGGTATGAACCGGGAACGGCAAGTAGCTGACCGGGGTCTGGCCGCGGGCCAGCTGTTCGGCCTTTTCATCGAGCCAGGCCTGGGCCGAGCTGCGGTACTGCAACTCGGTACGGTTGCCGATGTTGTCGACGATGGTCGACAGCAACCACGGCCGATGGTCGTTGAAGCGGAACAGCCAACTGCGGCGTGTTTTTGCAGGGCCATGATCCGGCGCCGTCACCAGCAAGTCGGCAGTCCCCTGACCACGGATGTCGGCGACCTGCAGCTGGGTTTCACTGTCCAGCGTCACCCCCAGCGGCATCTCGATCGCAGGCCCCTCGACGAAACGGTTGCCGCACTGGCTGATGAACACACGGATACGGTCGGGTTCCAGGTAAAGGATATCGGTGGTGCCTGTACCGTCGGTATCGGCGAGGAACACCCGCGAGGCGTTGAAATCGTCCACCTTGAAACCCGGGATACTGATGGCCTCGTCGAACCGGCCATAGCCCACGGACGGCCATAGCGTCACGTCGTCGCCAGTGATGCGCAGCAGGTGCGACTGACCACTGCCGGCAGGATCGGCGAAGGCGACCAGTTGACGGTCGGCCTTATCCAGTAAGGGTAGCGCTTCGCGCCCTGCGTACTGTGCGGTAACCGCAGCCAGCCAGCCGTCGGCGCCTGCGCTGGGGTATAGTCGCACGCTCCGTGGACCGAGGGCGTGCAGCATGACCACATCGGAGCGGCCATCGCCGGTGAGATCAGTCATCTACGCAGCCGGATGACCATACTCGCTGGGCAAGCTCAACAGGGGTTTCCACGACCCCCAGATACCGTCGGGCGCCAGCGTGAAACTGCCACGCATTCCCTCCTCGGTGATCAACCACTCGGGGCGACCATCGCCATCCAGGTCGGTCAGGCTGCCAGTGCTATCGGCCGGACGCTTGGGCAAGGGCCACGGCGCCCCCCAGGTGATCGCATCCTGCTCCGCGCCTGGGGTCTTGCCCGGCCGCATCGGCGGCCGGTAATGCCAGGCGTCCTGATCTCGGTACAACAGGCCTGGCACGCCTTCGCCCAGCAAGTCGGCCATCTGCCATGCAGGGGCCCAGAATCCGTCGAGCGCTGGCACCGCTTCCCAACCGGGCGTAGCCCTGCCCGGTCGGGTCAGCTCGAACTCCATCGGCGGCAAGCGACAGTCGGGTACGCTCGACAGTTGTTGCGCCGACACCAGAATGCTGCTGACCGGGCTGCTGTCGTACTGCAGGTGTAGCCGTGCCACCAGCTCTGGCGTGTCGTCGGCCTCGCCGTTCATGCGTGCGGTGCGGTGCCAGAGCAGCACATCGCGGCACAGCCGGCGGATGCGCACGTTGAACCCATAGCGCCAGAACGAATGGCAGTCGTCACGCACCGGCCAGTCCTGCTCCGGCGCAAGCCCAGGCACGCGCTCGGGATCGGCGCCGCGCTCGCCATAGTCGAATTGGGTGAAGGTGAGAAAGTCCGTCTCGTCGAAGCCGTCTTGTGGAATCAGCAGCGCCTGCGAAGGCGTGGCGTTCATGGCGTAGACAGCATCGGCATAGAGGTTGACGACGTGTGGGTGGGCCTTGAGCTCCTGGTCGCTGCAGCCCTTTTCGTCTTCGGCGCGATAACGGTACACCAGATGCTCGCCACGGGCCGAAACCCGCTCTTCCAGGTACCAGCCCGCCACACGTTCAGGGGCTGCGGGATCGTGCAGACGAGCAGAGGCCGACCAGCCGAACAACGAAAGGCTGCCATCGGGCTGCCAGTGCAGCCAGAAACCAGGGTCAGCCACAGCGCCTTTGACCACCCAGTGCTCAAGACGCTGCGAGGGCGCACCGCTGCGCAGGCACCAAGGGGTAACGCTGTAGCGCTCATCGTCAGAGGTCTCGGCGAACGGCAAGCCTGTGCGGTCATGGGGTGCACCCGCCTTGAGGACTTCCTCCCCGGACGGACCGACCATTCGGTCGTTGCCGTCGTATTTAGGGAAACCGAAGCGGGTCATGCAGAAAATCGCCGGCAAATCGCAATCCCAGCCGGCGCCAAAGGCGCTGTTGCCGCCGCCGGAGGAGTAGTGCAATGCCAGTTCCGCCGACAGCGCACGACCCGCCGGCGATGGCAGGGGCATTTGCCAACCAGCCGCACCATCCGGGCCACCCGCCGAAAGCATGCCGCCACCGACCGAGACCGTGCCACCGCCCTTGGGGAGGGCTGGGGGAGTGTAGAAGGAGGCGTCTCCCTCTCCCGTCGCGGGAGCGGGGGCCTGGCCCGAAGCAGCAGTCTGCTTTTCGTGTGAATACCCATCCAATGAGTCGGGCATGAACCCCTCCTGTGACCCGTTCCAATCTACCTGTGTATGACGCGCAGCATTGATCCGCGCAGTCACTTCAGATCACCCGACCGCTCTTGATCAAACGGCGAGCTGTTTGGCAATGCAGACAAAGCATCTCGTAACGAGGGTAAATGCACGGCTCCGACGCTCGTCATTTATCAAAAGGCCAAGAGCCGCTTTTTTTGCAAAGCCCTCTTCAAACGCACCGTTAGCTCGACAAGCCATAGGGAATGGAAACCGGGCACGGAAAGTCGCTTCCTCCAACTGTCAGTGTCGAGGCTGTCCTCGGAAAAGGGCCCAGGTTCCACAGCAGACCTGAGTAGCCTCTCAACTCCCTAGGTTTATTGAAGGGTGGATCCGGCACGAACCCTGGATCTGGCTTGTTACTCGACAAGGATAATAAATAAACCTTATCGGCAATTGGACTGCCCCTAACGGGGAACGCCTCAAGTAGTGTATCCGGGCCGTAGCCCACCAATCTAACCTGTAACTCGTTAGCACCGGTCTTGGACAGCATCACATTCGGCACGAGCGTTATCGGCGTATCGAAGCCGTCGACATGAACTGTCAAGTTGAAGTAGCCACTGGCCTCGCGACCTCGCGTATTCCAACGCAACCCCGCCTGTGGAAGTCTTACTTTTCCGCCGAACATGGGTACTGACTCCATGTCGTCCTGTCCCAGCGTCTGCGAACTGAATTCCATCCAGGTCAAGAGGCCGGCAGCGACTAACGGGCTTCCCGGCCTGGCCTTCAATGTGAATACCAGATACTCCTCGCGGTAGAATATCGCGGGATCAGGCGGGAAATGGGGTGTATGGGTCACCTCTGCTTCATCCGCCAATTTGCTGGATAACAGTAAACATGTCGGCAGTGTCCGAACGGTCGAAAAACCGGCGACATGAAAAACCAAGGCGAATTGTCCACTGAGGTCGGCTCCCGTCACCTCCCACTCCAGCCCATCGGAAGACATCACTCTTCGCACACCAAAATTGGGAGAGGCCGATACATCCCCTTCCTTCACACTGCCTGGGGAGAGTGTCATCCATGCCTGTTGCTTCAGGTCTGCCAGGGGGCTACCAGGCTTCGGAACGAGCACAATGGTCTTGCCCACCGAACGCCGAAACACCAACAGACCGTCGACAACGCGCCCTCCTACCTTCACCTCCACTTCATCACTCAGGTCTTGCGACAAAGCAAAGCCCGAGGCCACCTTCAGTGGTGCTGGAAACGCGCCTGTATGAAGGGTCAACCCGAATGTGCCAGAAGCCCTGGCGGTCAACTTCCAGCCCAGGCCTGCAGTGGATATCGGTCGTCTGTCGTTGTAAGTCGGAACCGTAATCAACTGCGCCTGGGGCAAACTTCCGTCGACGTACTCGATCCATGCTTCGCTCAGGAATTCTCGCTCTAGCGGACTGCCCATTTTCGGCACGATACTCAACGTGTGCTCTGCTCTGGATTGAATAACCAGCGGCTCGACCAGAGGCCCCCCATCTATCACCACGTCGAACTCATCCTCCATGCGCAGCGACAGCAGCAAGCAATTGCCCGTCACCAGGGGCTTCGAGAAACCCGCCACATGAAGGGCCAACCCGAACACACCACTTGCCTGTTTGCCCAGCATCTCCCATTGCAGCTCACCGCCCGTGAACCCCTGCTCGGCCTCGTAGTCCGGATAGGCCTCCATCTGCTCCGGCGCCAGGTCATCTTCCACAAACGTCAACTTGGCCTTCAAACCGCTTTCAGCCAACGGGCTACCGGTTTTTGGCTTGACCCCGACGTAGGACGGCACCATGCGCCGGAATATCCAGGTCGATTCGTCAGTGCCACGCTCATCGTCATAGATCAGCTCGGCTTCGTCCGCCAAAGCCCGGGACATCAGCAAGCAAGTGTCGACGACCAACGGTTTGTCAAAGCCTTGCATGTGAACCTGCACGCCAAAGGTGCCACTCACCTGCGCACCGGTCAGGGTCCAGCTCAACCCGTCCTCCAACATCGCCCGCCGCTCACCGTAATTGGGCGCGGCAACGACACTGGTCGGTTTCAGGCTGCCGTCGGTGAAGGTCAGCCAGGCTTCTGATTTCATCTTCGCCAGCGGGCTGCCGGGCTTCAGGTTGATCTTCAGCGTCTGCGCCTCCTCCCGCCAGAACAGCGCCAGGTTTGCCGGCACAGCGTCTGCAAGGGTCAGCTCGATCTCGTCCTCGAGGTTGGGCGATAGACGCAGGCCTTTGAGGGACAGGGGCAAAGTCAGCGTCGGCGTGATGACTTCGAGCGTGAAATGATCCCGCTCTACACCCGGCATGATGGTCCAACTGACACCAGCAGCCGTCATTTCCTGCGGCTCGCTCGGGCTGAAGGTGATGTCCAGCTGTGGTGTGCCGCCTGGCCAACCCAAGGCGACCTGTTCGCCTATGAAAAAGTTGTCCGCAGATTTGGGCTTCAAGGTCAACCTATGCTCGCCGCCACTCCCCAGCACCAGGTTGACGTCATCGAAATCAGTGATTGGCCTGTCGTCGAACAACACATCGAACTGGGCCGACCACGGTGAGCGGGAGTACACAGGGATAGCTTGCAGCTTGTCGCTTTCTGCGCCGAGGCCATCAGTGCACCGGGCACTGAGCTCTGCGGTGTAGAAGTCGACACCCTCCTTTTGCTCAGGGATGAATTCAAGTGTCGACTTGCCCTGCTCATCCGTTGAGACAGTCTTGTAGAGCACATCGTCGAGGTACCAATCCACATGTTGACCAACGATCGTTCGCGCTGATGCGACAAGGTTGCCCAGCGTTGCGGTCAACCGGGTACGGCTACCCCACTCCAGCACCGGCACCACGCCATCCCAGGCCACCTCACTCACTTCATAGCGAAAATCCCCCAACTGCGCCTGGAGCTCATGCTTTTCGGCCCGCCAGTAACTACCCAGGCCCAGCGGTAGCGCGCCGGATAACACCTCCTTGGCCGCACTCGCATCCAAGCTCCAGGTACTGGTGCCGGCCTCCGGTTGCGGATAGCGGCTTTCCTCGTCGCTGTCGTCGATATTCAGCGACGGATTCGTTGTCAGCCCGTACGCCGTGGGTGGCGTATCGGCATTCCCCGGCCACAGCACGCTCAGCTTCTGCCCCTGCCAGGCATCGCTGACCTGCAGGCTGTACGTGGCGCCATGGCACAGTTTGAACGGTGGCTGGGTTTGCGGAGCCAGCGATGACTGATCAGGTCCAGGCGACAGCAACACCTTCCCTTCGAAGGGTGCCAGGTGCACTTCGGAAATGATGTTGCGCAGGCTGAGTTCCGTCGCCCTCGTGCCGGCGGGGGTTTCGAACGCCACACGAATTCTCGATACACCCGCAGGTATATCGATGGGCTTGGGCGTCAACGTATGCCAGGTAGGTTCGGCTTCGGGCCTGGGATCTTGTTCGTCGGCCTGCTCGGTGGTCTCCGGGTTCTTGAGCGCTTGCTCATGAATAATCTGGCCTTGCGAAGCGCCCGAGAGTGCGTAGACCCTGAGCCAGCAACTGTCGGTGAAGTACAGGACATTGTACTGGCAGCCCAAGGCATATCCCTGTGCAACCCCCTCGAGCAAACTGAAGTCCTGGTAGAGCCGACCCTTCTGGAAAAGCGAAAGGTACGTGCCGTCCCTGGCATCGTTTTCACGAAGCTCATAGCTGTCTTTCTCTTCGTAGCTCCACACACCTTCGAGGCCAGCGCTTTCCATTGGCCTCTGGATGAAAGGATCCTGAAGAAAGTCATGCCCTTTGGTAAGGCTTTGCGCACGCGTCGAAATCGACCGGATACCCTGCACCTCATCACTATTGCGCATGATCCTTCCCCTCCCATTGGACGACACGTGCAAAACTCCCGGCCGCGTCTTCCGGCAACAACGCCTCGACTTGTTGCTCGAACAGTGCACCGCCATACCGTGCGTGGTAGCGCACCTCCATGACGATATCGCTCAGCCCTTGGAGCAGTTCGGTTTGCCGTGCAACTCGCGGGAACTTCAGGTTCCAGTCGGAGACGGCGCCGGTGCCTTCGAACGGCAAGTAACGGTCATCGCTCTCGGGGGGCGTGACCAACCCGATGTCCTGCGTGGCTGACGACAGGCAGACCTGTTGGCTGGGTCGCAAACTTCGCATGACGTAGCGCCCATCCCCTTCACCCTGGTCCAGTTGCGGCGACAGGTACTTCACCCCTTCGATATCGGCCTTGATCAACAACCGGCTCTGCGTCTGGGTCAGGGTGGCGCGGATGTTCTGGTAAGGCCCCAGCAAGGCAGGCAGCGACAGCGCCACACTGTGCAGGCGCCGCAGGTAATGCCCGGGGTAATCCTGGTTGAACAGCGTTTCGCCAAGGCTGAAATCCAGTTCGCCGTTCTCGGCCAGCGCCTCGAGCAGCGCCGGCCAGTCACCAAGCGCAGCCCCATTCTTGTCGAAGACCAGGCCCTCTTCGATCAGTGCACGCAGCGACACGGTCTTGCGCAGTTCCAGATGACGTTCGTTGCGCAACAAAGCTTCGGCCTCCAGGCGATGCAGGTCCAGCCGCAGTTCGCCTGCGGCATTGAGGCCATGCCGATCGGCCTGCCAGACCGAGGTACGGACGATGCGTTTGTCATAGTTACCCGTCTCGTACTGCCAGCAGGCTTCGGCACTGTTGCACAAGCCCACCGCGACATCGAACAACGTCGCATGCCAGGCGGTCACCTGCGAACGCAGCCAGCGATAGAGCGGTACGTTGGTCGATTTGCTCTGGTAGAAGGCGTACATCTGCTGGGCCTGCTCCAACACCTTGCGGCTGTGATCGAGCGAGTTCCTCGCGGCCTGGGTTGCGCAGGCCTGGGCCTTGCCCTGCTCGGCGATCACATCGATGTCCTTGCGTGCCAAGGTTGCCTGCAGCTCCCAATCCTGTCGGCGACGCTTGTAGACCGACGTCTCGCGCATGATGTCACCGGAGATCTGCAACGCACTCCCTGCCATGAACGAAAGCTGAGCACCGCTCATGATAGGGGCGGTCACATCTCCCGTGTCCTGCGCCATGCCGAAGATTTTGGGCGCCATCTGTGTCGCGTAGTAGGCGCTCATCGCGCTGGTACCAAAGGCATTGATTGACCCGCCTGAGTTATGGACAACCATTGTCTCGATTTCCAGAGCAGAGATGTCCTCTTCGACCAGCTTGGTGTAGTGGGCTTGCCGAGCCTCGGCACAGAGCGCCTGCTTGAGCAATACCCCTTCCTGCTGTTGCTGCTGCTCGAGCAACTGTTCCTGGATGGCAATGGTGTATCCGGCGATCTCGGCGGCGTGTTGGTATTGCAATGCTTCAAGCCCGGTGCGCTCCTCCTGCTCCATGAAGACACGCAATTGCTCGGCGAACTGGGTCAGAGTCGCCACCACCTCATGAGCCTTGGCGATCAGGGTACGGAAACGATACGGCGGCACCACCGTGCGCTGGCCCATCAGGTGCGACAGGTTGGTACCGCCCCCCATGCGTGCCATCAGCAAATCGAACGGGTTCGCAGGTGGTGCATACAGTGGCAGCACCATGGGGCGTCCATCGAGGGTCAGGAAGTGCCGCAAGTTGTAGAAGCGCTCCGCCAGCAATCGCCAGATGTCCAGCAACTGCTGATTGACGGGCAAACGGAAAGCCGGATGTGCCGCCACCCCAGCCCAGAAGAAGGTGGACAGCTGCTTGGGCAGATTGGCGGGGACGATGTCCTGGCCACTAGCGGCCAACGGCATGTCGGCCGGCCCGACAGCGAGCACGTCGCGGACCGTTTTGGGTTGCCAGGTATTGATCGCCCGCGCATCCGGCACCTCTCCCATGAGGTCCGCGGCCATGCGGTACAACAGCCAGGCGTGCGCCAGGCCGTCACGGGTCTGGTAGCGATAGTGCTGGTCGGCTTCGCCGATCAGCATGTTCACGTACTGCACGAACACCGCCTTGCGATAATGGGACGGCGCGCGCAGCGCGATGACATGAGGCTCGATCAATTCGTGTTCGAGCCCTGCCGCCTCGGTGTCGTCCTGAAGCAACCAGGCGCAGTTCCAGTAGTCAGGGCCCGGGGTCGCCCTGGGCGGCTGCTTCTGGTACGGGTTGAAGATCAGCCCCAGCCAGCGCCGGGCATCAGCGAAGCGCTCCTCCTCCTGCAGACGTGATGCGATCAGGTGAGGGACATGGAAGAACAGCTCACGCAAGTAGCTGCCATAGGCATCGAACATGTGCAGCAACGGGTCCGCCGCACTGGGATGCCAACCCTGATACACCGTGCCGGCCAGCTCCTTGCGGTATGCCGGCTCCTGCCGGTGCTGCGCATCCCAGGCGAACACAGCCTCGGGCGAGGCTTCGGCGCGATTGATCAGATCGGTAACATGCTGGGAGTTCAGCCGCACGGCCAAGGGGGCGTTCTTGCCACCAATGGCATCGAAGACGAGGAAGTCGCTACCGTCGGACTGTTGGTGAATATACGGAATCGTTGTATCGGCCAGACTCGAGATGGCGCCCCAGGTCACCGTGAAGGTGGCGGTTGCTTCACCCGCGGCGGTAACTTCGAAGGTTGCCGAGCCCGTCGCAGCAACGTTCTCCAGACGGCTCCAGGGGCTGACGGCATGCTTATTGAGAACCCAGAGCCCCGACCAACAGGTTGTCGATTCTTCGCCTTGCTTATGTACGAGTTTCACTTCCGGCAAACGGACGTTCTCGCTGACAAGAACGGCTCGGTTGTCCATCACCTCCAGCGCCACGTCCGCCATGTCGTCGACAATGACCGTGAAACCCATGCCTTCGCGGATGTACTCCTTGGTAAATGGACGCGAAAACTCCGGCAAATCGACCGGTACCTCAGCATTGAAAAGGGTGGCGAAAAAGCTGCTGGAAAAGTCGGACCGTTTCAATGCAGCCACGGTTTTTCCATGATGCTGGAGTGTAACGGACTCGAAGTTCGGAGCCCCAACCGTAACGACAGTGTAAGAAAGATGAGTTTTACCTTGTGATTCATAGGCGTGTAGTTGGAAATGCACGAGAACGCCGTTGTAGACAAAAGCAAAGCGGTCAATCGACAAGATCACGACCTGAGTCACCGTGCGCAACTCGCTGGAGCGCGCACGTACGCGTAGCGAACGCCCCGACAGGCCCTGCTCGAACTCAGCATCGAGTGCAATGTAAGGATTGCCACTCCCCTTGATGCTTTTCACCTCAGCATCAACCGCTGCAATCCGCTGCGAAAAGGGCAAGCGGCCCGCGCTGCCTGTGAATCGCCGAGACAGGGCTTCGCTGGCATCAGCGTCGATAGCGCGCTCGGTCCGACGTTTCAAGACATCCCGTTGAAGGACGAACTTCTCCGCCCAGGCTTCATCGTTCGAGGTCTGGTGAACAGAAACGAACAGTTGATCGTCATCGCCGTTCACGCGCCCCGCCGCAACCGCCATCACTCTGAATTGCTCCACCTCAGACAGTATCTGCGACGGGGTCTCAGGACCGGTAACTTCGACGTCGTACTGCCACAGTTGCTCCGGTGTAGTCCACTGGTTATCGAGACCAAGATGAATGATATCCAGGGTCAGTGCATACGAACGCTTGTCGGTTGCCTCACCCTTTTCACCGAGGACCTTTGTCGGTGCGGTGAAGTACCACCAGACCACATGCAACCGACCACCGAACAACACCGGGCACATCTGCAACACTGTCGTGCCCGGCGGAATGTTCACCGGTTTCCATTCCGTCCACGCATCGGGCTGGATATACGTGGAGGCCTCGTCCAGACGGACCTTGACCTTGCGCCAGTAATAGGCGCAAGGCGTCGCATTGTCCTTGCCCAGCAAGTAGTAATCAGCGTTGGCGTAGGCATACCCCGGGAACCGCCCCTCATCGCGGTGCCCATCGCGATAGTCGATGTAGCCGGCCTGGACCCGGATGTTGTTCAGGAACTCATAACGTTTCAGGTAGTTCAGCAGCGCCTTCTGAACACCCGCATCATCGATCCGACCCTGCGCCAGGTCGTTCTCCAGGTTCTTGAACAGCTCCGTCTTATCCAGGCGCAAGTCAGCACGGATATAGTTTTCCGGGTAGTCTTCCATCATCTGGTAGGCCGCCCATAACGAGTAGGTCGACATGGCCTGCTGCCAGAAAAGGGTCAACTCGGGGGCGAAATCCTTGCCGTAGCCCTGTTCGATATTGTTGAGGATCGCATTGACGTAGGTCTGGACACACGCGATTGCCTCGGCCAACGCGGACGTGGTGACCTCGGCGCTGACCTGGGTGTCGGTCATCAGGTAACGGTCCAGGTGATCGGCCGTCATCATGCCCAGGCTACCGGCTTGCAGCTTGTCCGGCAGTACGTGGTGAATGGCATACGCACTCAGCGCGTCGCGCCATTGTTCCGCGAGTCGGTGGCTCAATTCAGTCTTCATGTGGGCCTCGCTGCAAAAGCTCGAAAGTCGATGGCGCTGCAGTCATTTCCGTATTCCCTTGATCACGACATCGGTCAGGTTCGACGGATAAGCGGTGTCATAGGAGAACCCGAACTTCAGCCCTACATCCGTCTTCAGGGCCACGGGCCGACTGGTGATGGTCCAGGTCACGCCGTCGTTGCCCAGTTCGTTGTCGGCACCTGGCGCAGGCGAGATCACCAAGCCCAACGAAGCTGCCGAGTTGCGACCACTGACGTGAAGAGACATCGGCTGGCCGATCAGCGAATGGCCGGCAGTTACGCGATAGGTCAAGGTGTGCGTCGTTTCCCCTTCGGAAGGCGGCGTAATGACGATCTCCCCCTCCAACGGTTTGCCGTCGAATTCGATCATCAACCCGAGGGGCTCGAGGAAGGTCACCTGATCGAAGGCATGGGACTGCTCCTTGCCCCAGCTTGCGGTTACAGTACGCTGGCCAGTCGTGGTGCTTTTGAGATCGAAGCGGGCAACACCATCGCTGCCTGTCAAACTGACAGCGGGCTCGGCCACACGAGTGCCACCTTCACTGACGCTCCAGGTGATGGGGTAGCGCGCCACGGGGATGCCATCGGTGGTGGCGATATGAATTTCATACTCCACCGTGCTGATGCCATCGGCCAACGGCCAGCTCCCGATCTTCCTGTGCTGCCGTATCGTCGCATCGGCAAGCACGTCGAACTCGAGATCCTTGCTGTGATAGGCCTCTGCGGTTTCGCCGGCGGTACTGAGGGTCACGGTCACCTTCACCCGCCCAGCCGTACCGACCTGCAGTACGGCTGTACCCAGCCCGGCTGCATCAGAGGTTTGGTCGGCACTGACCAGTTCGCCCCCTTCACACGACCAGGACATCGCCTGACCAGCGACCGGCTCACCATCGAGCCCCAGGACTCTGGCCTGAACCGTGATCGGCTCGTCCACCACCAACGCAGATTGCAGTACGAGCGAATTGACGTAGGGCCTGTCGGCGAAGCCAACCTGCACCACTGTGACGTCATCGGGCTTGCCGGCGTACCAGGCACGGATCACGCCCGAGCCTGGCTCCCGGCTTCTCAGCGCAATCCGGCTGTAGCCAGTGTGATCAGTCAGGGTTTCACCTGTGTTGTCCACAAAGTAGCCGATGGTGGTAGACCAATTGACCAGACGATCCACCCCATCATTGTCATAACGGTCTACGAGCAGGGCAGCCAAGCGATAAATGCCTTGTCCGCCTGCGAGTTCCAGAGGCGTCGTGTTACCCGGTCGCCCTTCGATTCTGAGCACTCGCACCGTCTCTTCGTCACAGTCGATCACCACCGGCGGCGCGAACGCCTTGCCATCGAGCAGGTAGCTGGCCTGCACATGGGCACTGCCCATCTCAGTACCTGCCTGCAGTCGCACTTTGGCCACGCCCTCTTCGTCGGTGTAGCTGGAATGGGACTGCAAAATCCCGAGATCGGTGGACCAGGTGATGCGAATATCTGAAACCGGCTCGTTGTTCATATCGAGCAGTTTCAAGGCCACCGTGGTTTCCTGATCAGGCGCGCGTGCGATCAGGCGTGTTTCACTCACGGTGCAGCGCGAGGCCAGGCTCTGACGCAGCTCTGCCTCGTTCCCGCGCTCCGCGCTGTCGCTCTCAAGGCTGCTGAGCATCTCTTGTGCGGCATCGCGATAGTCCTGCGTGCCCGAATAGGCGGTCAGCCTGCTGAGTTTCAACAGTGATTCAGCACTCAGCCCCGTAGTGTCGCTCAGCAGCTTGGTGTCGACCACGATGCGCAACTGAGCCAGATCGCGAATGATGCCATCCGGCGAGACCCGGGCCGCCACGTCCAGCACCTCACGGATCCCCCAGTCCAACCAGGCCGCGATACGCTGGGCCGCCGCGTCCCTGAGCAGGCGCTGTTCATTCGCGCTCAGATCCTTCAATTCCTCGATTGCCGAGAAATAGCCCAGCAGCTGTGCTTCCGATTGCTTGGCCAGACGCAAGCCACGGGCGTAGCGTTCCAGATGGTAGAGCGTGTGCAAGGACAACTCGAAGGCGTCGATGCCGAACCGTGCGCGATGCGCGCGTATCAGCAGGCTGGAGAACAACGTGGGCGTCAACTCGAAACGTGTCGCGATTTGTGCGCAGCGCTGCATCCGCTGCACCAGCCCCAGCATGGCCTTCATGGCATTGGACTGGGATTGCTGCGGG
The DNA here is from genome assembly GCF_001636055.1 of Pseudomonas putida. Lineage (NCBI taxonomy): Bacteria > Pseudomonadati > Pseudomonadota > Gammaproteobacteria > Pseudomonadales > Pseudomonadaceae > Pseudomonas > Pseudomonas putida. The sequence continues at coordinate 2,601,433 of NZ_CP011789.1, read as the reverse complement.
TCGAAGGCCACCGCGCTCTCCAGCAGTTGGTGCACTGTGCCCTCGGCCCAGTAGACCATCGGGATCGCCATGTCGGCATTGACCCTCAGAAGCTGTGAAAGACTCTGCTGAACGACGCCCCACTGCTGCGAACGAATGCGCAGGACCACGCCGAGAATAATGCCGGTCAGGCGCTCCTTTTCAGCGCTGTCCATATCGACCAACGGGCTTTGGCCGGCGCTGGCCAACTGATCGACCGCCGTCTTGATTTCCCGCTCGGCAAATTGCTCGTACTGCTCAGGGTCGAAGTCCTGTTCAGGGTCGCCAGTGTCCGCCAACAGGCCGTTCTCATCGACGACCTGCCCCAAGGCTTTGAGCCACTCACCTGCGGGCAGGGTCAGAACACCGGCATCCAGCAACGCCTGCTCGAAGGCCTGGAAAGGTAGCAACTGAGTCTTGAGTTCACCGAACAGTGCAGAGATTTCCTGGGGCACCACATCGGGCGTCTCGACCGGCAGCAACTGCTGCACCAGCCAGCTGATCGGCAGGTCCTGCTCCTGACACCAGAGCACGCAGTGGCTGATGGCATGGATGACGCTAAGGGTGTCGGTCTGGGCAAAGCTGCGGTACATGGCATTCTGCGATGCTCCCCCCAGTTGCAAGGCATAAAGCCCCTCGGGGCTCAGGGTTTCCAACAGTGCCAGCAGCTCGATGGTGGTGATCGAAAGCAGACGGGCCAGCATCGTCACACGATAGAAGGCACTGACCACGCGCACAGAGCGCTGCAATTTGTCGCCCCCTTGCCCCTGCATCACCAGACGCGACAGGTAACGGAACGTCTGCACGTTGATGCCCAGCCCGCGGCATAACTGGTCGACGGTACGTTTGCTCGCGACATCGTCTCCCGAGAGGCTGAAGTCGCTGCCGTCGAGCACCAGACGCGAAGTAGGGTCGCTGTTGAATACTCGGTCGAAATGGCTCGCAGTCGCGCCAATGCCGTGAACGGCCATATCCGAGAGCAGAACGGAAAAGTCTTCAGCGCTGCAGGCAAAGCGCTCTCGCAAGAACTGGAACACACCCAAGGCCCGATGGGTGTTGACCGTCATCCATAGCGGCGAGTCATCGGACTTGATGCGCCTGACTTCGGCGACAGCGCGCTTTTCCGCATCGATTGCCGCACACACCACCTGGTCGGCCTGGGCATAGGTCAGCTTCAACGCGGTAGCCACGCGCACCAGGCGTTGGATGCGGTCAAAACGCATGTCGGACAAATTTTCGAAGGTGTGCCGCTGTGGGTCCTGCGCATCGCTGACAACCCCCACCGGCGCGGCCCCGCCGCTGTTGATGAAGCGCGCGACGAACAGGGCCGGCGATACCTCCTCGGCCAGCACATTGCGGGTCACGTTGTCCGAACGCGTGGGGGCATAGGCCGCCAGACCGAACAGCGACTCCATCTCGTCCTGACTGATCTGCAGCACCTGACAGAAGCTCACCACCTTATGCAGGTGCATGGCATTCGGCACTCCGAAGTTGTCCTCGTAGAACGCCTTGTACCGCTCTCCGGGCTCATCGGCCTGTGTCTTCGGCCCAGGACTCTGCGCATTGCCGCCCTGCGACGCCGCGGTGCCGAAGTAGGGAACCTCGATCAGCAGGGCACGCAGCACCGGGCCAAGCGTAGCTTCCTGCTGCAGCGCGGCATCGGACCAGGGTGAATGCGCACCGGCCTGGATGAAGTAAGGACTGTCGATATCCGACAGGCGTGCCACATCGCCCATCAGCAGCGAGTTATGCGACAGCACCGTGTGGATCTGCTCCCAATACGCTTCATAGGGGAACTGTTTGATGGGATAGCGAACCTTGAGCAGCTTGTCTTCAGTCGCTGTGCGGTCACCGTCCGCTTGCTGGCGATGCTCTTCGATCAGCTGTTCCAGGACATGGACGATCACCTCGACCTGCGGCAGTTCACGGTTCATGAACGCCTCATCGATCAGGCGCTCGAACAGATCAGGGCGCCGAGTTTTCAGCGTCAGGATCATATCGGCATCGCCCTGGGCCTCGACGTGCTCCTGAATGAACGTCAGTAGATCGATGAGGTAGGCCACTGGCGAGGTGGTGGCATCCACGGCTTGCGGATGTGCGTTATTGCCCCAACTGGGCAAGAACTGATTTTCGAAGGTGGGGCCTCTGGACAAGTCCAGAGGGCCTCTCAGCTCATCCGAGGGGCGGCGCGCCGAGGCACTCAGGCGCTTTTCCCGGAAAGCACGCATCATCGCCGCTGCTGCAACATTCAGACGCCCCTTGAGTCGCCGGGCTTCGTCGCTGTGCAAGCCCGGATAATGCGCCATCAGCGCATCGGTCGTCTTGCACTGCAGGTCGATGATCGAGTCTTGTTCCAGGGTCGCTGGGGCGATTTTGACTTTGATTCCCGGCTCGGTGTCCAGCAGTCTCTCAAGCAGACCAACTTGTTTGCGGCTCTGGCGTTTAGCCATGGCGTCCCCCGGGCGGTGCTTAGCGTGAGCGAACGAAGCAGGCCTGTGTATACGTTGGCCCTTTCGTGGATGTCACTGGATGCTAGATACAAATACGCCCGCACGAAACTGACAGAAATAACAGGTAGCCAGCCGGGAAAAGAACCGCCGATACAGCAAAAACTCGGCTAGCAATGTTTCGGCATAACCAAACCCAGGCAAAGAACCCACATTGCTAAACGAACAATAATCACGTTTTCATTCAGCAAGTTATCTGTCACAACACAATTTTCTCATCCCGCCAACATTTTCTTGACGCAATGCCTCCGCTCTCCTTAGCTGAACATAACGCCCACTGCGAAAACTTCGCGCCGAGCTCTCTGGCCCGCGTCTTTACGCGCGCCAGCAGACTTCCGCGTGCTGGTTTGTGTCGCCCCCTGTTTCGTGTCGTACAGCTCGTGACAACAGGCCAGGCCTTGGCTGTTACCCACAAGAAACAGGAGATCCGCCATGAAACGAGCATCGAACCCTTTGCGTTTCGACCGGCTGTTCTGCGCGGTTTCCACATCGCTGCTTCTGGCAACCCCGGTGGAAACCTTTGCGCTTGGTCTTGACGAAGACACCCCTTTCGCCAACCTGATGCAGCCACCGGCGGTACCGCTGCTGTCGCTCAATCCGGTGAGCGCCAGTGGTCTGGGGATGGGCACGCTGCAGGCGTTCTCCGAGCGCATGAGCGCGCGCCACGGGAACGTGCCGATGGATCTGGTCGCCAGCCAATGGGCGCAATTCTTCCCCGGCGCTGCGCGACCGGCCTCCGCGCCACCGGCCCGACTGGAGGCGCCCAGCCAGCAATTGATGATCGGCCCGGACCTGTTCGTACGCGAGACCGCCAGCGGTAACGTGCACCGCGCCGGGGTGTTCGTCGGCCACAACACTCTGCAGAGCAGCTTCAACGGCATGCGTCCGCTGCTCGGTGACAAGCAGCGCAACGCCGTCAACCTCAGCGGCGAGAGCCTGGGCGTTTACTGGAGCATGACTCACGACCAGGGCTGGCATGTGGATGCGGTGGCCATGGGCACGCGCATCGACGTCAACGGCCGCAGCCAGAGCGGCCAGCGCCTGGACGACAGCGGCCATGCGATGACCTTCTCGGTCGAGGGTGGTTTCCCCATCGGCCTGGGCAACCACTGGGTGATCGAGCCGCAGGCGCAGTTGATCAACCAGCAGTTCTTCCCCGGTAACCAGGCACAGGCCGAGACCCTGCAAGCATTCGACAGCCAGCCGAGCTGGAGTGGCCGGGTGGGGGCGAAACTGTCGGGGCGCTACGAAGTGCGCGGCATGCCGATCGAACCCTACGTGCGGACCAACGTCTGGTACGACTTCAACGACAGCGACGCGGTGAAACTGGATCAGGTCGACAAGATCTCCAGCTCGCGCAGTGCAGCGACCGTGGAACTGGGCCTGGGCTTGGTGGCGCGGGTCACGCCGACGGTGGCGCTGTTCGTCAGTGCCGACTACAGCAGTGATGTGGATGACAATGACCTCAATGGGCTGATCGGAAGCCTTGGGGTACGGATGCGCTGGTGATCAACCAGTACGGCGCATCCCCCTCCAGGAGGATGCGCCGCGACATCAGGCGGGCTTCATGACCAGAACCCCTAAAGGCGGCAGGTTCAACGCCAGCGACAGCGGCTGCCCATGGCTTGCCACCGCCTCGCCGGCCACCGCCCCGAGATTGCCGACATTGCTCCCGGCATACAGCTCTGCGTCGCTGTTGAGCAACTCGACCCAGCGCTCGCCGAACGGCACACCGATGCGATAGCCCTCACGCGGCACCGGGGTGAAGTTGGCCACCACCAGCAGCGGCTCGCCGGCACTGCTCCAGCGCAGCCAGGCGTATACGCTGTTGGCAGCGTCGTCGCCGATCAGCCACTGGAAGCCCTGGGGCTGGCAATCCTGCTCGTGCAGGGCCGGCAGCTCACGGTAGAGCCGGTTCAGATCGCCCACCAGCTTCTGCACGCCCTGGTGCTCGGAATACTGCAACAGGTACCAATCCAGTTGCTGGTCGTGGTTCCACTCGCGCCACTGGCCGAACTCGCAGCCCATGAACAGCAGTTTCTTGCCCGGGTGCATCCACATGAACGTCAGGTAGGCGCGCAGGTTGGCGAATTTCTGCCAGCGATCGCCGGGCATCTTGTCGATCAGCGAATGCTTGCCATGTACCACTTCATCGTGGGAGATGGGCAGGATGAAATGCTCGGAGTAGGCGTAGATCAGGCCGAAGCTCATCTCGTTGTGGTGATGGGCGCGGTGCACGGGATCGTTCTGGATGTAGTGCAAGGTGTCGTGCATCCAGCCCATGTTCCACTTGTAGGCGAAGCCCAGGCCGCCCTGCTGCGTGGGTTGGCTGACACCTGGCCAGGCAGTGGACTCTTCGGCAATGATCAGCGCACCGGGCGCCTCGTGCAGCGCGATGTCGTTGAGCTGACGAATGAAGTCGATCGCCTCGAGGTTCTCACGCCCCCCATAGCGATTGGGCACCCACTCGCCGGCCTTGCGCGAGTAGTCGCGGTACAGCATCGAGGCCACGGCATCGACGCGCAGGCCGTCGATGTGGAAGTGCTTGAGCCAGTGCAACGCCGAGGCGAGCATGAAGCCTCGCACCTCGTTGCGCCCGAGGTTGTAGATCAGCGTGTTCCAGTCCTGGTGAAACCCTTCGAGCGGGTTGTCGTACTCGTACAGTGCGGTGCCGTCGAAGCGCGCCAGGCCGTGCTCGTCGGTGGGGAAATGCGCTGGCACCCAGTCGAGGATCACGCCGATGCCGCCCTGGTGGCAGGCATCGATGAAGGCAGCAAAATCTTCCGCACTGCCGTAGCGGGAGGTGGGTGCGAACAGCGACAGCGGCTGGTAGCCCCAGGAGCCACCGAAGGGATGCTCCATGATCGGCAGCAGCTCGATATGGGTGAAACCCAGTTCTTGCACATAGGGCACCAGGCGCTCGGCCAGCTCGCGCCAGTTGTAGAAGCGCGCGACCTCACCGGCTTCGTCCAGCTCGCAGCGCCAGGAGCCAGCGTGCAGTTCGTAAATGGACAACGGTGCGCTATAAGCATGGCGTTGGGCACGTTGCTCCATCCACTGCTGGTCGCGCCAGTCGTGGCTGAGCGCACCTGCGACCTTCGAGGCCGTGCTGGGCGGCAGTTCGGTGGCGCGGGCCAGCGGGTCGGCCTTCAGCGGCAGTACGCCGTGCGCCCCCAGCACTTCGAACTTGTAGGTTTCGCCCACGGCCAGGCGCGGGATGAACAGCTCCCACACCCCGGCATCGTGGCGCAGGCGCATGGGATGGCGACGGCCGTCCCAGTTGTTGAAGTCGCCCACTACCGAGACGCGCCGGGCGTTGGGCGCCCAGACCGAGAAGCACACGCCGTCGATGCCGTCGACCTGGATGGGCTGGGCACCGAAGCGCCCGGACAGGTCACGATGATTGCCCTCGGCGAACAGGTACAGGTCCATGTCGCCAAGCTGCGGACCGAAGCTGTAGGGATCCTCGGTGACCTGCTCGCCTCCGGCCCAGCCGATCTGCAGCAGGTAGGGCTGGCGCTCGTCCAGGTACGCGCTGAACAGGCCCGGCAGGCTGCCCTGCTCCATCTCGGCGAGAATGCGCCCGTCGTGACGCGCCAACACCCGGGCGTTCAAGGCGCCTGGCAGGAAGGCGCGGATGACTTCGTCGCCCGCCCCGTCGACGTGCGGGCCAAGCACCGCGAACGGATCTGCGTGTGCGGCGCTGGCCAGGGCGTCGAGATCGCGTTGGCGAAGGCCGCCGTTGCTACGCATTGATGCATTCATCTCACTGCCCCTTTCCATATTCCATATATTTTTCAAAGTAACGCAGTGCCGGGCACGGGCTGCGCCCATGATCGCGGGACGAGCCCGCTCCCACCCCTGCACAACAGTACCTGTTGGAGCGGGCTCGTCCCGCGATCACCGGCGCAGCCGGTGCCAGGCAACACTGCCTTCCCTACAGGGTTCATGCTTCGCCCCAAGTACTGATCAACCCATGCAGACCATGCAAAGGCACGGCCAGCCAGCCGGGTCGGTTATCGGCTTCATAAGTGATTTCGTAGGCCGCCTTCTCCAGGCAGAACAGCTCCAGCGCCGCACGCTCGCCCTCGGCGTGCTGCCAGGCATGGGCAATGGCGGCGGTGGCCAGGCCGTAGGCTTCGACGAAGGCATGACGCGACTGATGCAGGTACTGCCGGGCAACCCGTTGACGAGCCTGGCGCGCAGCGTCGGAGAGGTCTACCGCCGAGGCGCTGCGCAAGATCATCGCTGCAGCATAGTCGAACGAGCGCAGCACGCCGCTGACATCCTTGTACGGGCTGTGCTTGGCCCGGCGCTCGTCCAACGGCCGTGCTGGCTCGCCTTCGAAATCGATCAGGTAGGCATCGCCTTGCACCACCAGTACCTGACCCAGATGCAGGTCGCCATGCACGCGCATCAGCAGGCCGCCCTGGGCCTGGCGTGCGAGCATCTCGATGTGCTGGGCAAGGCCCTCGCGTTGCTGTTGCAGGTCATCGACCAACGCCTGGCTTTCGCTGTCCAGTTGCTCACGATGCTGGGCCAGCAGCTCGAGGGCGCGGCTGAGCTCGGCATTGATCTGCAGGCCCCAGCGCTCACTGTCCTGGGTGTCGCTGGGGCGCGGTGCAAAGGCTTGATCGGCGGTAGGCGCGGCCAGCAAAAGGTGCATCTCTCCCAGTCGCTGCCCCAACAAGGTGGCGAAACCCGAGAGTTCCGACAAGGCATCGGTGTGCGCCTCGGCACTGCCCTGCGTGGGCTCCATCTCGTCGCGGATCGCTCGCTCCAGGGTGTTCTGGGTCCATGACCAGGCATCGCCCTGGTTACTCAGGTAACCCTGGGCAATCATCAGCAGGTGGGATTGCGCCTGCTCATCCACACGACTGACCCAGGCCAGCAGCGGCGAGATATTGGCAAAGCCGGCCGCGGTGAGGTAGGCGCTCATTTCCAGCTCCGGGTGAATGCCGGAATTGACCCGTCGGATCAGTTTGAGCACCACGCGCTCACCGATCACCACCGAACTGTTGGACTGCTCGGCACTGAGGTAGCGCACCTCACTGTCCTCACCCAGCGCCAGGCCAGCGAGCTGCTCGGTACACTCGAAGCGCAGCTCGCCGGCGCTCGAGGGCAGGCGGGTGTCATCCTGACAGGCGCGCAACACGGCCCGCACGAACGACTCCTGCACGAAGGCATCGGTGATCAGCCCGACCTGTCGACCTCGGCGCACCCGCGACAACGCCAGCTGCTGGGGCAAGGCGCTGTGGATCTGCTCTTCAGGCAGCAGCCCGAACGGCAGTTGGTAATGGCTGGTCACACCGTCACTGAGCACCTCAAGCTCGCTGAGCAACACCGGGGTGGACGGCGTGCCGAAACGCACGCCATAGCGAATGCGCACCGCGTCGATCGGCCCTTCCTTGCCGGCGAACCAGCGCCGCTTGGGCAGGTACTGCGGCAGGATCGACGCCTGCAAGGTGTCTGCCGACGGGGCTTCGAGCAACTCCTCCAGACGCTTGCGCAGCACCAACGTGGTCAGTTCCGGCAAGCCTTCGGCAGGCTGGATGTGCCAGCTGGGCATGCGGTCGTGGGAGGCCAGCAGGAACCAGTAGAAGGCATACGGTGGCAGGGTCAGCAGGAACGGCAACTGGCCGATGGGCGGGAATGCGCTGCCTCCGAGCATTTCCACCGGCACCCGCTCGGCATATTGCGAGAGGTCCAGTTCGGCGGCCTGCGCCGCGCGCGAGACGTTGGCCACGCACAGGATGGTCTCGCTGTTGCCGTCGGCATCGGTGTACTCGCGCACGTAGGCGAGGATGCGCCGGTTGCTCGGGGTCAGCATCTTCAAGGTGCCGCGACCGAAGGCCTTCTGCTGCTTGCGCACCGCGAGCAGGCGCCGGTTCCAGTTGAGTAGCGAATGCGGGTCGTGGCTCTGGGCTTCGACGTTGACGGTCTGGTAGCCATACAGCGGGTCCATGATTGGCGGCAGCACCAGGCGCTGCGGATCGGCCTTGGAGAAGCCGCCGTTGCGGTCTGGCGACCATTGCATGGGTGTGCGCACCCCATCACGGTCACCGAGGTAGATGTTGTCGCCCATGCCCAGCTCGTCGCCGTAGTACAGCGTCGGAGTGCCGGGCATCGACAGCAGGAGGCTGGTCAGCAGTTCGATGCGCCTGCGGTCGCGCTGCAACAGCGGCGCCAGGCGCCGGCGGATACCCAGGTTGATGCGCGCGCGGCGGTCCTCGGCATAGTAGTTCCACAGATAGTCGCGCTCGCGGTCGGTGACCATCTCCAGGGTGAGCTCATCGTGGTTGCGCAGGAAGATCGCCCACTGGCAGTTGGCGGGAATCTCCGGGGTCTGGCGCAGGATGTCGGTGATCGGAAAGCGGTCCTCCATGGCCAGGGCCATGTACATGCGCGGCATCAACGGGAAATGGAAAGCCATGTGGCATTCGTCGCCATCGCCTTCGCCGAAGTACGGGCGGGTGTCTTCCGGCCACTGATTGGCCTCGGCCAGGAGCATGCGATCAGGGTAGTTGGCGTCGATCTCGGCGCGGATCGCCTTGAGCACGTCATGAGTCTCGGGCAGGTTCTCGTTATTGGTGCCGTCGCGTTCGATCAGGTACGGAATCGCGTCCAGACGCAGACCGTCGACACCCATGTCGAGCCAGAAGCGCATGACCCCGATCACCGCCTTCATCACCTGCGGGTTGTCGAAGTTCAGGTCCGGCTGGTGCGAGTAGAAGCGATGCCAGAAGTACTGGCCGGCGACCGGGTCCCAAGTCCAGTTGGACTTCTCGGTGTCGAGGAAGATTATCCGCGTGCCGTCGTACTTCTGGTCGTCGTCCGACCACACGTAGAAGTCCCGGGCCTTGCTGCCGCGCTTGGCGTGGCGGGCACGCTGGAACCAGGGGTGCTGGTCGGAGGTGTGGTTGATGACCAGCTCGGTGATCACCCGCAGCCCGCGCTTGTGCGCCTCGGCGATGAAGCGCCGGGCGTCGGCCATGCTGCCATAGTCAGGGTGCACAGCCTTGTATTCGCCGATGTCATAGCCGTCGTCACGGCGCGGCGAGGGGTAGAACGGCAGCAGCCAGAGCGTGTTGACACCCAGCTCGGCGATATAGTCGAGCTTGCTGATCAGGCCGGCGAAATCCCCGATACCGTCGTTGTTGGAATCGAAAAACGACTTGATGTGCAACTGGTAGATCACCGCATCCTTGTACCACAGCGGGTCGTCGATGAAGGCTGCCGGGCGGGAACGCTTGGCCATGTGCGACTCCTTTCAATTCTGGGTTCGGCACGCCCCTGTGCAGGAGCGGCCTTGTGAGTGGCGGCAGGCTTGTCGGGTCACGCCCGCAAAAGCCCACCCCGGCAAAGGGATCAGCCGAGCTTGCTGATTCGCCAGATGCCGAACGGCTGGTGCCAAGGCTCGATGCGCATCCACTGGGTCTTGCCATGCCAGGTCCAGCGGTGCCCGGTCATCAGGTCTTCACCTTGCGTATCGGCGCTGTCATCGAGCCCCAGCTCCCACAGCGGCAGTTCGAAATGCGCTTCCTGGGCGTTGTACGGATCGAGGCTGATGGCGATCAGGATGAAGTTGTCGCGCTCGGGCGTGCGCTTGGCGAAATACAGGATCTGGTCGTTCCAGCAGTTGAAGAAGGCCACGCCCAGGTGCGTCTGCAAGGCGCGGTTCTGTCGGCGGATGCGGTTGAGCTGGGCGATCTCGGCGACGATATTGCCGGGCGCGGTGAAGTCGCGCGGGCGGATCTCGTACTTCTCCGAATCCAGGTACTCCTCCTTGCCCGGCAACGGCGTGCCCTCGCACAGCTCGAACCCCGAGTACATGCCCCACAGGCCCGAGCCCATGGTCGCCAGCGCCGCACGGATGAGAAAACCGGCGCGGCCGCTGGTCTGCAGGAAAAAGGGGTTGATGTCGGGGGTGTTGACGAAAAAGTTCGGCCGGTAGCACAGGCTCCACGGCGGCTGGTTGAGCTGTTCGAAGTACTCGCGCAACTCCTGCTTGGTGTTGCGCCAGGTGAAATAGGTGTAGCTCTGCGCGTACCCGACCTTGCCCAGGCGCGCCATCATCGCCGGCCGGGTAAAGGCCTCGGCCAGGAAGATCACATCCGGGTACTGGCTGCGCACATTGGCGATCAGCCATTGCCAGAAAGGCAGCGGCTTGGTGTGCGGGTTGTCGACACGGAAGGTGCGTACGCCCTCCTCGACCCAACCAACCACCACATCGCGCAATGCCAGCCACAACGAGGGGACGGCCTCGGGCGCATAGAAATCGACGTTGACGATGTCCTGGTATTTTTTCGGCGGGTTCTCGGCGTAGCGAATGGTGCCGTCCGGGCGCCAGCTGAACCAGCCCGGGTGTTCGGTAAGCCAGGGATGGTCCTGGGAACACTGGATGGCGAAGTCGAGGGCGATTTCCAGGCCATGCTCGGCGGCGGCGGCGACCAGCCGACGGAAGTCTTCGCGGCTGCCCAGTTGCGGGTGGATGGCGTCGTGGCCGCCGTCTGGGCTGCCGATGGCGTAGGGGCTGCCCGGATCGTCGGGGCCCGCCTGCAAGGCATTGTTGCGCCCCTTGCGGTGCTGCTTGCCGATGGGATGGATGGGCGGGAAGTACAACACGTCGAAGCCCATGTCGCGGATCATCGGCAGGCGCTGGTGCACATCGTCGAACGTGCCGTGGCGCGCCGGATCGTCGGTGACAGAGCGTGGGAAAAGTTCGTACCAGCTGGCGAACAGGGCGCGCTCGCGGTCCACGTCCAGCGGCAGCTCGGGACTGCGGGTCAGGTAACTGCGGTGCTCGGCCTGGCTCATCAGGCTGGCGCTTTCGGGGCTCAGCAGCAACGCCACCTGATCGCCCGGCGCCAGCGTCGGCAAGCGCTGTTGCAACTGCTCGAGCTGCTCGCGCAACGGCCCTTCGCTGCGCTCGATGCCCTTACCCAGCAGCAGCCTGCCCTCCTCCAGCTCCAGCTTGACCTCCACCCCGGCGTGATACTTCTTCTCGAGGTCGTGACAGTACGTGGCGTAGGGATCGATCCAGGCTTCGATGCCGAACAGGTGCAAGCCGAGCTCCACTGGGGTGAACTCGGCAACCCACAGGTCGTTGCCTGCCGAAGTCATCGGCACGCCATGCCAGTGCCGGCTATGGGCCTGGCGCCAGTGCAAGACCACCGACAGGCGGTCATGGCCGTCGCTGTAGACCTTGCTGGTGACCTGCACCGCCTGCCCGCTTACCGCCTTGACCGCGAAGGTGCCGCCGTCGAGCACGGGCGTGGTGTCCTCGATCACGATGCGTGGCGCCAGCAAGGCCTGGGACAGGCTGATGGCCTGGTCGGGATGATCGTTGGCCTTGGGCACTTGCTCGAAAGGCGCTTTTGCGACGGGCTCATTACCGGACATCGAACCTTGCTCCCCTAAGCTGGTGGCGGTAAGGGTTCAGAGCCGTGGGTGCGCAGCGGGTTCAAAAAAATTGAGCGAATGGCTGGCACGGCAGGTCGAAGCCTGCAGAACCTCTTCATCCACCGCGCGAGGTCAGGCCATGAACATTCCCATTCCACCGGAGACGCCCGATCCGAACATCGACGACCCGGCGCTGCCGCCGCCGGTGCCCGAGGAAGATCCGGACGAACTGCCGATCAAGCCGACCGTGCCGCCGACGGTGGGTGATCCGCCGAGCCAGGAGCCGCCGGTGAAGGCCTGAGCATAGACCAGGCCGGGTCACACAGGGGCCCAATGACTCCGCCATATCGCTGGCCTGCCCGGCAGGCGGGCACTGCTTTATTCGACCAACAGCCGGGGCCGTTCAGTGCCCCTTGGCGGTGCAAGCCGCTATCACAACACAGTTCAGGCAAACCACGGCGTGGCCACTTTGAGCGCATGCCTGGCCCTGCATGAGCCTGCGAAACATCGACCTACCTAGTATTTCTGTCAGGTGTGCCCTGCGGCGGACGCGTGTAGTTTGCCGCAGTGGGCCTGGCGCAGATTTACAGCCGCGTCAGCGCAACAGCATCTGCCGAGGACTGTCCGCGATGAATGACGCCACCAACCCTGCCAACCGCCCAGACGCCGCCAACTACATGAAGCTGTTCCCGGAAGACCGCACACGCTGCGCGCCCGGGGCGTTGATGAGCAACGACAGCAGGCTGGCCTACCTGGTGCACCTCAAGGAACTGATTCAAGCGTTCGAAGTACGCGCGGATGTCAACGCACCGATCACCCTGCTGACACGGCGCCCTGACCTGCTGACGTTGAAGCTCGACGACAGAAACGCCCGGCGTACCCTGCCCAAGATCAGGATTACGCTTGAACTGCTGGAAAACCGTGCTCAGCAAGCCCTGGCAAAGAATCAGACGCTACAAGCAGCGGTTGCGCAAGGCTCCGGCCAAGCCAGTGTGCCCTTCCATCGTGCCTGGGAGTCGGTCAAAGCGACACTGGCGGCCAAACAGGTACAGTTGTGGGACCTGCTGAGTGCTACCAGCCTCTGTTATCCACTGTTCACATTCGACCATCTGCCCTCGGCCACCCAGCGGACTGCCACCACACTGGCCAGCGGTTTCTCGCCGCAACTGCGGACCCTGCTGCTCGACGCTACGCCCAGCGAGCTGATGCTCAGTGCAACCGCGTACGATACGACGCGAAAGCTGGCCAAGGCGCTGGCACTGAGCCGTCGTGAACTGCGCCAGTTGCTGGCTGTAGAGGCTGTCGGCAAGGGCGGTACGGCGGTGACCCGCAGCCCCCACGTGCCCACAGCCGCCAAGCCATCCAGCCAGGTATATGGCGCCGTGTTCATCAATAACGGTGCAACGCCGTTGTATCTGCTCGAATCGGCGCCCGCGCAGCCTGCGACAAAAAAAATCGTGCGCATCGAAGGCCTCACCGATGCCCACCTGGACCGCCTCCAACGCATACTGCGCCTGCAGCGGGCCCTGGGCCTGAGCGCAGCCCAGACTGACACGCTGGTCATGGCTGCGCTGCGTGCCGAAGGCCAGACCGGCAACTATCAATTGACGGACAAGACCCTGCGCGCACTCGGGCTGTTCCGTCATCTGCAGCAAAAATACAACGTCAATGCCGAGCAGTATGCTGCGTTGATCGATGCACTCTCACCCTATGCCATTGGGCGGCAGGCTTCGTTCTACGACCAGCTGTTCGCCGCCGGGCATGATGAAGACGGCCAACCTGCACAACCCTCCCTGAAACTGGACGACAAGGCGTTCGATCCTGCGTCCACCACAGGTGCCGACGGCCTGACAGTCAAGCAGCTGGCCCTTGGCCTGAAGGTGGATGACACCTTGCTGCGGGGCATTTTGGATCGGGTGGTCAAAGCACAGAATCTGCAAAAACCGACACGCTCGCTGGCCGTGGTCTCGGCCTGCTACCGGATCGTTGCCCTGGCCCGGGTGTTCGGCACGTCGACCCTGCAGGGCCTGTCCCTGATCGACGTACTGATGAATCAGGACCCTGTCTACTGCCAACAATTGGCCGGCCAGCCAAGCCTTGCAGGCGAGCCCGGCAAAGCCGACATCATCGATGTGATCGCCGGTGTGCTGCAGGCTGCGCAGTGGCTGCAGCACCAGGGCATGGACGCCTTGCAACTGGCCTACCTGCTCAATCCCCGGGCGCCTGGCTTCCACCCGGCGTGGGGAAATGCGTTCAACCCTCAAGGCAGCCAGAACGCCGATGCCCTTCACCTGCAGCTGAAAACGGCACTGGGGCTCGAATCACCAAACCTTGTTGCGCCCCTGCTGCGCTGGGCCGGGGTCGACGCCGAGCTGTTGAGCACCCGGATAGCGGCCATCGCTGCGCAGTGTACTGCAGAGTCAACGACACCAAAGGCGTGCTTCACCGAAAGTGACCTCACGCAGTGGTCAACCCTGCAACGCTACGCCGACGTGACAAAACTGTTCAAACTCAGCGCACACTTGCTGGATCAGCTGACGCTTACCCCAGAGAGGTTCAACCTCAAGGATCCGAAATCGGACAAGTGCCGGCCGCTGGACCTGAGCACCCTCTATCAACTCGGCCGTTACAAGGCAGTACTGGCCAGGCTAGCACTGGGCATGGGTGAACAGGACCTGCTGGTTCACCTGCAAAGGTTCGAGGCGCACGACGAAGCGTCATCTGCAGACAACACGGCAAAAGAACATTGGGCCGCCCTGGAACAGCTGCTCGGCCGCACCAGCGGTTCTCTCTGTGGTTTGATCGACATTGCGCCGCCCGACACCTTGATGGGCATCGATCGCCTGCTGCGCACCCTCGAGCTGGCAGACAAACACCAGCTGGCACTGGACACCTTGTTGCAACTGAGCAAGCTGCCCAGCACCGACAGCTACGCCCCCTTCCAGCAGGCCGCCGTGGCCCTGCGCAAAGGCTGCAGCGCCAAGCAACGCAAGGTGGTCGATGAACAGCACAGCGTTGCCTGGCGCGACGCCCTGATGCACTGGATGATCGCCAAATGGGCGCCGACCGACCCGGCACACAGCTGGATCACCAGCACGCAGACCCTGGCCGACTACCTGCTGATCGACCTGCAGGTGTCTCACGAACCCCTGACCACCCGCACGCTGTCGGCCACCGCCAGCCTGCAACGCTACCTGCACCAGATCCACTCACGCCTGGAAAACGGCTACCGCAGCACCGCGATCAGCGACGCCGAGCGCGACGAATGGGAAAACTTCAGCAGCAGCTACGAGCGCTGGAGGCTGCGCCAGGATGCGCACAACGAGCCCCAGAACTTCATCGACCCCACCCGCCGCCAGCGCAAGACCAGCGCCTTCAAAGACCTGGAGACTCAGCTGGCGCAGGGCAAATGCCAGCCCGAAGACATCCATATGGCCATGCTTGGCTATCTGAGTACTTTCGAAACCCTGAGCAATATCCAGCCGATCTCCGTGTATGCCGACTGCACCTCGCCACTGACCGATACCTACCATTTCATCGGCAAGACCAACGTCGAGCCGACCGAGTTCTACTGGCGCACCCTGGACATGTCGCAGCGTGATCAACAGGGCGTGCCGAGCATGTTGGCGTGGGGCGAGTGGGAGAAGATCAGCCTGGCGGTCAGCGCAACGATCGCGCTGACCCCACTGCCGCCGAAGACGGACGACAACCGTACCCATATCGAGCTGATCCGCCCGGTGATCGTTGCCGGTCGTCGTTATGTGGTGTGGGTCGAGCGTGATACCACCGGGATTCCCATGGGGCCCGACAGCAAGCCCAGCGAGTACTTTGCCTTGCGGGTGTTATTCGCCTTCCAGCAGACCGATGGCAACTGGAGCCCGCCCAATGAGTTCATGACGCTGGACGGGCATGACGAGCAAGGCGTGTTCAAGAGCAGCGAAGTACTGGCGACCAACACAGCAGGGACTGCTGCAAACACCAACGTGTATTTGAAGACCAGGACGTTCATGCCGGGATTGATGGTCATGGTCAACATCCATGGGGATCGGTTGCACGACCCCTGGTTGACCACCGTGGTGTTCGATAGCTCACTGCCAGCGGAGGAAGGAAAAGAGCCGACACGCAACGTTGATTATTTCATCAGCACCAAGGACCTGCTGTTGCTCGAGGACAAAGCGCTCGATCTCGGTAACGTGACGGACCGCCCCATCGAGACAAACATGGTGAAGCGGTGGTTGAGCTTCTTCCGAGACCCGCGGACGGTACAACATCCCTATGTGGGGGCGGTTACCCAGCTGAAGACGGTCGAGGAAGATTCCACAGCGTTCAGCTGGAGCGACCTGGCTTCTAAAGATGAAGTAAAAGATCGCTACGAAATCAGTACGCTCGGGCAGGCCTCTATTGAGGCATCATTGTCTGACGCTTTGGATTGCATCTCAGTCGATGTCACGCTGGATAGCACATGGAGGTTGAAAAAAGAAAACCTAAGCATCTCTGAAACCGTTGTAACACCCAACCGCCCATGGGGATTATCAATAGATATAAAGTCAGTACCTTTCGCATCTCACTACAAAAAACAAACCCTAAGTGACGCCGATCTCGCAACCCTAGACCACACATTAATTTTGGAAGTACAAAAACTAGATATAAAACCAAAGACAGAACAAATACTAAAAATAGTTAGCCTAAATCATGAAATCGACACGCTAGCAGAAGAAATCCACAAAACAAAAGAACACACAACCAAAAATCATAGCAAAGAATTAACAGAACTAGAAAATAAAAAAAACACATTAGAACACAACAGAAAGCAATATCTTGATGAAAACTTTAACGTCATAACATTTACAAGCAAAAGAGCACAACGAACCGCAATCGACGTCAAACATGACATACTGATTGAAATTGTAGCAATTTTCAAAACCGAAGACAGGTTTGAAATCTCCGTACCAATACTCTCCAACTCCAAACATATTTTCGCGCCCAAAACCTGGTCCCTCTCAGGTTGGCTCAGAACGGCGAAAGTAAAAATTCAGTCCAAAAAAGAACCAAAACTCACACTTTATGATAGCGCTTTGTTGCCAATATTTAAAACAAGACCCACCCCGAAACTTGATTTTTCCAAACTCATCATAAAACTCACCAACAAACCTAAAGAAAACTCAATTCCTAGCTGGACACTCTCAGTATTTGAGCAGGCCCGCCTTGAGGAACAACATCTCCAGATACTCAAAACTTTACCCACCGACAACGCTGACGCGTTCAGTAAACTAAAGAATTTCCTGCTCAAGGTACGCTACCTACCTGCAGAACAGTATTGCAAATTGGTTGGCATCACCAACATCGAGCAACCGCGCCAGCCCATCGCACTGCACACCGCCATTGACAACGCCAAAGCGCTGGACAAGGCAGACGCGATCAACACGCTCATCGCCGAAGAGCTCGATGAATTAAAAAAAATCACGCCCGACCTGCCTGACGAATCGCTGCAGGCGATATTACGCCTTCGATACTTCCATCCGGCGGCCTGCCGCAAAATCCTTTTCTATCTTGATCCCAAGCACGAAATGGCGTTCGAGGACACGTTGATCGCCAACGGTAAAGGTGCTGTCAATTTTAGCCTCCCCATCAACAAGGACATTCGTGACTACACTGTCTCGCTAGACTTCTATAACGAACAAGTCAGTACAACCGACCCCATCGCAACGGCTACCTGCGCCTATACCCTGGAAGAGAAAGACGACGACGCGATCCCCAGTGTGCAGATCTGCCGCAATGAAACACAGGCTCTGTACCTGGACTTCAAGGAGGTCAATGACAAAGCTGAAGACCAGACCAATGCCCCCCCTTTCCGTACCCTGCGGCTGAACACCCTGTTTGGCAAGCAACTGGTGGCACTGGCTACTCAATCGGTCGAACAGTCGCTGTCATGGAAAGCCCAACACTTGCCAGAACCGCCCCTGGAACCTGCAAGTTCAGGCACCATCGTCGACCTGCGCAGCGCCAACGGCTTGTACTTCTGGGAGCTTTTCTTCCACGTGCCGTTCCTGGTCACCTGGCTGCAACGCCAGAACCGCGAATACAGCCAAGCCTGGCGCTGGTGCACACGGTTCCTGTTCGACCCCTACCGCACCTGGGTGCCCGAGGGGAACCACCCGCCGCTGTTCTGGCTGACAAGACCTCTGCTGGCCCGTGCAGCCTTCACCGCCAGCGCCCAGACCAACGACCCGGACCTGCTGGCCTACGCCGAACCCGAGCGCTACCGCAAGGCGCTGCACCTGTTAGTGGTGGAAAACTGGCAACGCCAGGGTGATGACCAATACCGCATGCTGACGCTGGATTCGCTGGTCGAGGCCGCGTTGTGCTATGACAAGGCGCTGCGCCTGATCGGCGTGCTCCCCGAAGACCTGTCCAGCGCACCGGCCCAGCCACCGACGCTAGCGGAGGCCAGTTCCACGGCCTTTACCCCGCCGCTGAACAACAAGCTCGTCACGCTGCGCAACCTGCTGCGTGACCGTCTGTTCAACCTGCGCCACGGCCTGACCCTAGATGGCAAGCCCGCTGCGATCATGCTCGACCCCGACACACTCGACCAGATCGCACTGGGCAACAGCGTTGTCGCCCAGGACCGGGGCGAGGCCACGCCGGTTGCGCCCATCGTGCCCCCCTGCCGTTACGAGGAGGCGCGCAAATGCGCCGGAGAAGCGGTGCAGCAACTGATCGCCTTGGGGCAAACCTTGCTGGGCTTCTACAACACCGAAGCCGCCCAGCAACTGGAACTGCTCGGCAAACGCAACCTGATCAGGCTGCTGGACTTCCCTTGTCAGCTGCAGGAGCAAGCGCTGGAACTGGCCAAGCGCGAGCGTGACACCGTGTTGCGCTCCAGAGCCATGATTGAACAACGTCAGGAGTATTACCAGCGGCTGGTGGACGAAGGCGTGATCGAGCTGGAAACGGCTGTGCTTGCACTGGCAACGTCTTCTGTCGCCACCCGCCTGCCATCGGTCCCCAGCTACGCCATGGCAGCGGGCGCCGCAATGGCACCGACCATTTTCGGTATGGCGGTGGGTGGTTTCAGCCCGCAGGAAGCATTTGAGTCGGCGGCCAATGCTTGGGAGGCTGTGGCCGAGACACTCGAAACCATGAGCAATACGATCGACAAGCAAGCGGAATACATTCTGCGTCGCCAGCAATGGCAGCATGAAGCCGACCAGGCCACACATGAACTCGGCATCATCGATGCTCAACTGCGCGAGCGAGACATACAGATCAAGGCCGCCGGCATCGCCGTGCACGAGGCCCGTGCAACCCGCCAGGCGCACCAGGCCGAATACGAGGTCATGCAATCGGTATTCGCCAGCCACACCACTTATCTGTGGTTGATCGGTCGGCTGTCGGAGATCTACAGCACCGCGTACGACGCAACCACTTCCCTTTGCCTGATGGCCGAAAACTGCCTGCGGTACGAACTCGGCGATTTCACCAGTCGCTGGATCAGGACGGACGGCTGGCTCGACAACTGGCGTGGGATGCTTGCGGGCGAAGCGCTTGAGCGCGACCTGATGCAAATGGACGTCGCAGCGATCCGTGACAACCACAGGCCCCTGGATATCCGCAAGGATTTCTCCCTACTGGCACTCACCGGGTGGACCGCCAGCCAATTGCACGAGCAACTGGACAACGATGAAATCCTGTTCGAGCTGCCGGCACGAGTGTTCGACATCGATTTCCCAGGCCATTACCTGCGCCGCCTGGAACGCATCACGCTGGCCTTCGAAATCCCAGGGTCAGGTTCTTCGAAACCGATCTCGGCCATGCTCTACCAGACCTCGAACAAGGTGCTTCTGGAAGCGGACATCGAAGGCGCCCGCCACCTGTATTCGGCCAGCCAAGGCAGCCCCAAGCATGTGCTTCGCGACCTCCGGCCGAACCAGAGCATTGCCCTGTGGTCGGTCAAGGAAGTGTCGCGTAACTTCGATCTGCAGCCGTCGGTACCCGACAAGGCCCGCTATCAACCCTTCGAAGGCACCGGGCTGATCTCGAGCTGGCGGCTGGCGTTCCCAGGCGGCGCCAGGAACAACCCTGAGTTTTACAGGGACAATGAGTGCAGGCTCAAAGACATCACCATCACCGTCAGCTACAGCGCGGTTGATGGTCCTACGGCATTTCGCGACGAAGTCAAGCAGCTGCTGCAGGCCGAAAGTACAACCGGCTCTGCTGATGGGGGCGACAGCGCAGCAGGCGAATCACCAAGCGGCAACGGCAGCAGTCAGCCAGCAAGTTCAGGTAACGCTGACAATGCCATCGTCACTGCACGAGAAGCGGAACAGGCCGCCAATGCGGCACTGGCAACCGCCCAGGCGCAGGCTGACAATCCGGCGCTGAAGGCGCCCGAGGCGGCCAAGCAGCTCAAGCAAGTGACTGAAGCGATCGCCAAAGCCGAGAAAGCTGCCGAAGCGGCCAGCACCGCCCGCAAGAACACCGAAGCCGCTGCAAAGAAAGGCCAGGTGGACAGCGCGCAAGCCAGCGCAGATGAGGCGCAGAAAAACGCCAAGTCGGCCCGGGAGGCCGCCGAGTCGGCTCAGAATGCCTGCAAGGATGCACAGGACGCGGCCAAGGCTCGCGAGGCGGCTGCGCGTGAAGCTGCTGAAAAGGCTGCTCAAGAAGCCGCCGAAAAGGCTGCTCAAGAAGCCGCTGAAAAGGCTGCTCAAGAAGCCGCCGACAAGCTCAAGGCTGAGATCGCCACTGCGGTTGCCTCTGCCAAGGCCGCAGCCGAGGCCGCCGAGGCCTCACAGAAGTCGGCGCAAGCCGACTATCAAGCCACGTCCATGAACATCCCCGAGGCAAGCGCAGAAAAAAAAGAGGCGACGGGTGCAATGGGCAAACTGCAAGCAGCCGTGGACGAGGCAAAAAAGGCGTATCAGGACGCCGAGGCAGCGGCCAGCGAAGGCGAGCTTGCAACCGCACAAGCCAAAGCCCGTTCAGCTCAGGAGGCTGCAAAACGCGCAGACTCCCATGCCAAAACCATTGCCGCCATACGCAAGAAGACCGACACCTTCCAAACGCTCGCTCAATTGCAAGCAGCGGCCAAAGACCTCGTGGGCAAGCAGGTCCAGTACGCCTACAAAACAGGAGAAACGTACACCGCGAAAGTGGTGTCTTGGGCGGAAGACCACGTCAAGTTCGAAGGTTGGGGAGGTGGGCCCGATAGAAAACTGATGTTCTCGTCCATCGCTTACCTGAAAGCTAATTGAGAACCGTATGAAAGCTCCGGGACATACGCTAGCCAGAGTACGGTTCAACGCACCAGGCCGAGGTACCAACGGTTTGATCTTGGCGACCGTTATCGCTACATGACACAGGAGCCTGCCCATGCCCGACCAATGAGACCCTGAACCTCAATACACACTGACGCATGACTCAACCCAAGGATAAATGAACATGGCTACCGAACAGGAACTGAAAAAACTGCTTGCCGAAAAATTCGACAAGAAAGAGGCTGATATCAACGGCGCTACGAAAGTTTCCGACATCGTCAGCAGTACCTCAAAACTGGTTCGATACCTCAATGACGATTTAGGAACCGACCTGGCAGAAAGCGATATCCAAGACGCCGAAACCTTCGACGATTTGTTCAAGGCTGTTAAGTGACATGTCCTATCCGCCTGGCCTTCTCAGGCCAGGCGGCGCTTCAGTGCGGCGCAAGTTCCGCGATGCTGATCTCGCGCATCCGGAATTTCTGCACCTTGCCGGTCACCGTCATCGGAAACTCATCGACGAAGCGGAAATGCCGCGGCACCTTGAAGTGCGCAATGTGCGCCTTGCACCAGGCCTGCAAGTCCTCGACCGTGGCGCTGTGCCCGGGGTGCAGCTTGATCCAGGCGACGATTTCCTCGCCGTAGCGGCTGCACGGAATACCGATCACCTGAGCATCGGCCACCGCCGGGTGGGTGTAGAAGAACTCCTCGAGCTCGCGCGGATAGATGTTTTCGCCCCCGCGAATGATCATGTCCTTGTTGCGCCCGACGATACGCACATAGCCCTGCTCGTCCATCACCGCCAAGTCGCCCGTGCGCATCCAGCGCGCCGGATCGATCGCCTGGTGAGTGGCTTCAGGGTTATTCCAGTAGCCAAGCATCACGCTGTAGCCGCGGGTGCACAATTCGCCGATCTCGCCACGCGGGACGATCACGCCGTGCGCATCCACCAGCTTGGTCTCCAACTGCGGCTGGGTGCGCCCAACCGTCGTCACGCGCAGCTCCAGCTCGTCGCCAGGGCCGGTCTGCAGCGACACGGGGCTGGTCTCGGTCATGCCGTAGGCGATCTGCACCTCACCCATGTGCATCTGCTCGATCACACGGCGCATCACCTCGATCGGGCAGGTAGCGCCGGCCATGATGCCGCTGCGCAGGGTCGAGAGGTCCAGGATACTGCGCGACGGGTGGTCGAGCATGGCGATGAACATGGTCGGCACACCATAGAGGATGCTGGCACGCTCTTCGGCCACAGCCTGGAGCGTCAACTCGGGGTCGAAGGCATCGTTGGGATAGATCATGGTGCTGCCGTGGGTGATGCAGCCCAGGTTGGCCATGACCATGCCAAAGCAGTGGTACAGCGGCACCGGGATTACCATGCGGTCCCGTTCGCTCAGGCCCAGGCTTTCGCCGACCATGAAGCCGTTGTTGAGGATGTTGTAGTGGCTGAGCGTGGCGCCTTTCGGCGCGCCAGTGGTGCCGGAGGTGTACTGGATGTTCACCGCCTGGTCGAACTGCAAGCCCTGCTGCCTCGCCTGCAGCGTCTGGGGATCGACCTGCCCTCCCCGCTCAGCCAGCGCATCCCAGGGCAGAAAACCGCCGGGCGGGGTGGACGACAGGCTGATGACGCCACGCAGGTCCGGCAGGCGCTCACTCGCCAGCGGCTGCGCACCCAGCTCGGGCACCAGTTCCTGGACCATCGCGTGATAGTCGGACGACTTGAAAGCATCGGCGCACACCAGCCAACTGCAGCCGGACTGGCGCAGCACGTACTCCAGCTCGCTCACCCGGTACGCAGGGTTGATGTTGACCAGGATCGCGCCCACCTTCGCCGTGGCGATCTGCAGGATGCACCACTGCGCGCAGTTCGGCGCCCAGATACCGACTCGATCGCCACTGGCCACGCCCAGGGCAATCAGCGCCCGGGCATGCACCTCGACCTGCTCGGCCAGCGCCCGCCAGCTGTAGCGCAGGCCTTGGTGGCGCACCACCAGGGCCTCGCGCTCGGGCCAGCGGGTGACGGTGGCATCGAACGACTGGCCGATGGTCTGGGTCAGCAGGGGCCGGTCCTGGCGGCCTCGGGTGTAGCTTGGTTGACTCATGAGTATCCCTTCTTGTGGTTGTTCTGGGCATGACTGAAGCAAGCGAAGGGTACTTTGGCGCACATTTACGTTTACGTAAAGGTGATGATCCAATTGACAGCCCGAAAAGGCAGGTTTACGTTAACGTCAACCACGAGCACCGACCCTGTGGGAGCGGGCTTGCCCGCGATGAGGCCGGACCAGACAACATCGCTGGCCGTTCTGACGGGCATCGCGGGCAAGCCCGCTCCCACAGGGTCGGTGCAGTACCTCGAATTTCAAGAACAACAAGGTGCCCCCATGCATTACCCCAGCCTGAACTTCGCCCTGGGCGAGACCATCGACATGCTCCGCGACCAGGTGCGCACCTTCGCTGCCGCCGAACTCGCCCCGCGCGCGGCGCAGATCGACCACGACAATCTGTTCCCCGCCGACATGTGGCGCAAGTTCGGCGACATGGGCCTGCTGGGCATCACTGTTTCCGAGGAGTACGGCGGCGCGGGCCTGGGCTACCTGGCCCATGTGGTGTCGATGGAAGAGATCAGCCGTGCCTCGGCCTCGGTGGCACTCTCCTACGGCGCCCATTCCAACCTCTGCGTCAACCAGATCAACCGCAACGGCACCCATGAGCAGAAGCTCAAGTACCTGCCCAAGCTGATCAGCGGTGAGCACATCGGCGCCCTGGCCATGAGCGAGCCCAATGCCGGCTCCGACGTGGTGTCGATGAAACTGCGCGCCGAGAAACGCGGCGACCGCTACGTACTCAACGGCAGCAAGACCTGGATCACCAACGGCCCCGACGCCAACACCTACGTGATCTACGCCAAGACCGACCTGGACAAGGGCCCGCACGGCATCAGCGCATTCATCGTCGAACGTGACTGGAAGGGCTTCTCGCGCAGCAACAAGTTCGACAAGCTGGGCATGCGTGGCTCCAACACCTGCGAGCTGTTCTTCGATGGCGTGGAAGTGCCGGAAGAAAACATCCTCGGCCAGCTCAACGGCGGTGTGCGCGTGCTGATGAGCGGCCTGGACTACGAGCGCGTGGTGCTCTCGGGCGGACCGACCGGCATCATGCAGAGCTGCATGGACCTCGTGGTGCCCTACATCCACGATCGCAAGCAGTTCGGCCAGAGCATCGGCGAGTTCCAGCTGATCCAGGGCAAGATCGCCGACATGTACACCCAGCTCAACGCCAGCCGCGCCTACCTCTATGCCGTAGCCCAGGCCTGCGACCGTGGCGAGACCACGCGCAAGGACGCCGCCGGGGTGATCCTCTACACCGCCGAGCGCGCCACGCAGATGGCCCTGGAAGCGATCCAGATCCTCGGCGGCAACGGCTACATCAACGAGTTCCCGGCCGGGCGCCTGCTGCGCGATGCCAAGCTCTACGAGATCGGTGCCGGCACCAGCGAAATCCGCCGGATGCTGATCGGCCGCGAATTGTTCAACGAAACCCGCTGAGCACAAGGAACTGGCGTCCATGGCTACCTTGCACACCCAGATCAACCCGCGCTCGGCGGAGTTCGCCAGCAACAGCGCGGCCATGCTCGAACAGGTCGATGCCCTGCGCACCCTGCTGGCCCAGGTCAGCCAGGGCGGCGGGCCCAAGGCCCAGCAGCGCCACACTTCGCGTGGCAAGTTGCTGCCGCGCGAGCGCATCGACCGCCTGCTCGACCCGGGCTCGGCGTTTCTCGAGATCGGCCAGCTCGCCGCCCATGAGGTGTATGGCGAAGACGTACCGGCAGCAGGCGTCATCGCCGGCATCGGCCGCGTCGAAGGGGTCGAGTGCATGATCGTGGCCAACGACGCCACGGTCAAAGGCGGCTCCTACTACCCGCTGACCGTGAAGAAACACCTGCGCGCGCAGACCATCGCCCTGCAGAACCGCCTGCCGTGCATCTACCTGGTCGACTCCGGCGGCGCCAACCTGCCGCGCCAGGACGAGGTGTTCCCCGACCGCGAGCACTTCGGGCGGATCTTCTTCAACCAGGCCAACATGAGCGCTCTGGGGATCCCGCAGATCGCCGTGGTGATGGGCTCGTGCACCGCAGGTGGCGCCTATGTGCCGGCCATGGCCGACGAGGCGATCATGGTGCGCCAGCAGGCGACCATCTTCCTCGCCGGCCCGCCGCTGGTGAAAGCCGCCACCGGCGAGGTGGTGAGCGCCGAAGAGCTGGGCGGCGCCGACGTGCATTGCCGCACCAGCGGTGTGGCCGACCACTACGCCGACAACGATGAACACGCCCTGGCTATCGCCCGGCGCAGCGTCGCCAACCTCAACTGGCATAAGCTGGGCAAGCTGCAATGCCAGGCGCCGGTTGCTCCGTTGTATGGCGCAGAAGAGCTGTATGGCGTGGTCCCGGCTGACGCCAAGCAACCGTTCGACGTGCGCGAGGTGATCGCGCGGCTGGTCGACGGTTCGGTGTTCGATGAATTCAAGGCCCTGTTCGGCACCACCCTGGTGTGCGGTTTCGCTCACCTGCACGGCTATCCGGTGGCGATCCTGGCCAACAACGGCATCCTCTTCGCTGAAGCCGCGCAAAAAGGCGCACATTTCATCGAACTGGCCTGCCAGCGCGGCATCCCGCTGTTGTTCCTGCAGAACATCACAGGGTTCATGGTCGGCAAGAAATACGAGGAAGGCGGCATCGCCAAGCACGGCGCCAAGCTGGTGACCGCGGTAGCCTGCGCCCAGGTGCCGAAGTTCACGGTGATCATCGGCGGCAGCTTCGGTGCTGGCAACTACGGCATGTGCGGGCGCGCCTACGATCCGCGCTTCTTGTGGATGTGGCCCAACGCGCGGATCGGCGTGATGGGCGCCGAACAGGCCGCCGGCGTGCTGGCCCAGGTCAAGCGCGAGCAGAGTGAACGCAGTGGCGAAGTGTTCAGCGCCGATGACGAGAAGAAGCTCAAGCAGCCGATCCTCGACCAGTACGAGCGCCAGGGCCACCCCTACTACTCCAGCGCCCGGCTGTGGGATGACGGCGTCATCGACCCGGCGCAAACCCGTGAAGTGCTGGGCCTTGCCTTGTCCGCCGCGCTGAACGCCCCGATCGAACAGAGCCGCTTCGGCATTTTCCGGATGTGACCCATGAGCGATTTTGCCACCCTCGAAGTGATAAAGGATCCTCGCGGCTTCGCCACCCTGTGGCTGAGCCGGGAAGGCAAGAACAACGCCTTCAACGCCCAGATGATTCGCGAACTGATCGTTGCCATTGACCGACTGGGCGAAGACGCCAGCCTGCGCTTCGTCCTCCTGCGTGGCCGTGGCCGGCACTTCAGCGCCGGTGCAGACCTGGCCTGGATGCAGCAGTCGGCCCAGCTGGATTTCAATACCAACCTGGACGACGCCCATGAACTGGGCGAGTTGATGTATGCGTTGCATCGCCTGAAGACGCCGACCCTGGCAGTGGTCCAGGGCGCCGCATTCGGTGGAGCGCTGGGCCTGATCAGTTGCTGCGACATGGCCATCGGCACCGAGGACGCACAGCTGTGTCTTTCGGAGGTACGCATCGGCCTGGCACCGGCGGTGATCAGTCCGTTCGTGGTCAAGGCCATCGGTGAGCGTGCCGCCCGCCGCTATGCCCTGACCGCCGAGCGCTTCAGCGGTGCGCGCGCCCGCGAACTGGGCCTGCTGGCCGAGGTGTACCCCGCCAGCGAACTGGACAGCCAGGTCCAGGCCTGGATCGACAACCTGCTGCTCAACAGCCCGCAGGCCCTGCGTGCCACCAAGGACCTGCTGCGCGAGGTAGACGATGGCGAGCTGAGCCCTGCCCTGCGCCGTTACACCGAGAACGCCATCGCCCGCATTCGCGTCAGCCCCGAAGGCCAGGAGGGCCTGAGCGCCTTCCTGGAAAAACGCCGCCCCGCCTGGCAGCCTGTCGACAAGGAACCTCGCCCATGAGCCACCCCACGCTGACCACCCTGCTGGTCGCCAACCGCGGCGAGATCGCCTGCCGGGTGATGCGTACCGCCAAGGCCATGGGCCTGACCACCGTCGCGGTGCACAGC
This sequence comes from Pseudomonas putida, assembly GCF_001636055.1. Classification (NCBI taxonomy): domain Bacteria; kingdom Pseudomonadati; phylum Pseudomonadota; class Gammaproteobacteria; order Pseudomonadales; family Pseudomonadaceae; genus Pseudomonas; species Pseudomonas putida. The sequence continues at coordinate 2,574,157 of NZ_CP011789.1, read as the reverse complement.
GCCACCGACCGTGACGCCCGGCACAGCCGCGAGGCCGATATCCGCGTCGACCTGGGCGGCACCAAGGCCGCCGACAGCTACCTGGTGATCGACAAGCTCATCGCTGCAGCCAAGGCCAGTGGTGCACAGGCGATTCATCCCGGCTACGGTTTTCTTTCCGAGAACGCAGGCTTTGCCCGTGCCATCGAGCAGGCCGGGCTGATCTTCCTCGGCCCACCGGCCAGCGCCATCGATGCCATGGGCAGCAAGTCGGCGGCCAAGGCCCTGATGGAAGCTGCCGGGGTGCCGCTGGTGCCCGGCTACCACGGGGACGCCCAGGACCTGGGGACCTTCCATGCCGCTGCCGAGCGCATTGGTTATCCGGTGCTGCTCAAGGCCAGTGCCGGCGGGGGCGGCAAGGGCATGAAGGTGGTCGAGCAAGAGAGCGAGCTGGCCGACGCTCTGGCCTCGGCACAGCGCGAGGCGCAGTCGTCGTTCGGCGATGCACGGATGTTGGTGGAAAAGTACGTGCTCAAGCCTCGGCACGTGGAAATCCAGGTGTTCGCCGACCAACACGGCCACTGCCTGTATCTCAACGAGCGTGACTGCTCTATCCAGCGTCGCCATCAGAAGGTTGTCGAAGAGGCACCGGCTCCAGGCTTGTCGGCGCAACTGCGCCAAGCCATGGGCGAGGCTGCGGTGCGCGCAGCCCAGGCGATCGGTTATGTCGGTGCGGGCACGGTGGAGTTCCTGCTCGATGCCCGCGGCGAGTTCTTCTTCATGGAAATGAACACCCGCCTGCAGGTCGAACACCCGGTCACCGAGGCGATCACCGGGCTGGACCTGGTGGCCTGGCAGATCCGTGTAGCGTGCGGCGAGGCATTGCCGATCACCCAGGAGCAGGTGCCGCTGGTCGGCCATGCCATCGAGGTGCGGCTGTATGCGGAAGATCCGGCCAATGACTTCCTGCCGGCCACCGGCACCCTGGCGCTGTACCGCGAGTCGGCACCAGGCGAAGGGCGTCGGGTCGACAGCGGGGTCAGCGAGGGCGATGTGATCTCGCCGTTCTACGACCCGATGCTGGGCAAGCTGATCGCCTGGGGGCAGGATCGCGAACAGGCGCGTTTGCGCCTGCTGGCGATGCTCGACGAGTTCGCCATCGGCGGCTTGAAAACCAATATCGCCTTCCTGCGGCGCATACTCGCCCATCCGGCCTTCGCCGCCGCCGAGCTGGACACCGGCTTCATTGGTCGTCATCACGAGGTGCTGCTGCCCGCCACAGGCGAGCGCCCGGCGATGTTCTGGCAAGCCGCTGCCGAAGCCTGGCTGCAGAGCGGCTCACCACAGCGGCGCGCAGACGACGGTGACTCGCCCTGGGCCCACAACAATGGCTTGCGCCTGGGCCTGCCAGCTCGCAGCAGCCTGCATCTTTCATGCGACGGTCAGGACCAGGCCGTGGCGCTGCAGAACAGCGCGCCCTCGGCATTCCAACTGCTCGGCGAGCACTTGGTTCAGGATCAGGATGGCCTGCGTCGGCGCTACCTGGCCATTCGTCGCGAAGGGGTGCTGTACCTGCAATGGGCGGGCGAACTGCACGCGGTCACGGCGTTCGATCCGATTGCCGCCGCCGAGGCCAGCCATAGCCATCAGGGCGGTCTGGGCGCGCCAATGAACGGCAGCATCGTGCGCGTGCTGGTCGAAGCGGGCCAGGCGGTGGAAGCCGGAACAGCGCTGGTAGTGCTGGAGGCGATGAAGATGGAGCACAGTATTCGTGCACCGCAGGCGGGGACAGTGAAGGCGCTGTTCTGCCAGGAGGGCGATATGGTCAGCGAAGGGACGGTGCTGGTGGAACTGGAGGAGCGCTGAGGGCCCAACAAGAGCAGCTGTCTTGTTCAAAATCCAAAGGCCAGCCCAATCCACTGTGGGAGCAACTGTCTTGCTCAAAATCTAAAGATCAGCCCAATCCCCTGTGGGAGCGGGCTTGTCCCGCGAACACGGGCGCAGCCCGTGCCAGGCAGCGCGGTGTCTTTTTCGCGGGTAAACCCGCTCCCACAGGAGACTGGCCGATTTTGAACCTTTGTAGGCCGTGTGCCGCCCCTGCAGGAACACCGGGCGGGGTCAATGCCGCCCGTGCGACCTCACCACCACGCCCAGCACTTCGAAATCCTCGCCGCACAGCAGCTTCGGGTAGGTCGGGTTCAACGGTTTGAGGTACCGCTGCCCGCCATCCTCGACCAGTTGCCGGAACATCGCCGAGGTGCCCTTCTGTCTGGCGATCACCAGCTTGCCTGGCGCCGCCGACACGCCCGGATCCACCAGCACCAGCATCTGCTCGGGCACGCTGGGGCCGGTCGCTGCGCTCATCAGGTCGCCTTCGACCGGCAACCAGAAGGCTTTGCCCAGCGCCGCATAGTCGGTCTGCTCATAGACAATGCAACCCTCGGGCCACGGCCCGTCCAGCTCGGTCCAGGCCAGCACGGGGTAGCGGAAGCACATGATGTACTGCTGCAGGTCGTCGTCATCCCCGCCTGCCTCGGCCGCATAGGTGCCATTGCGTTCGGCCAGTTGGTCAATGCGTACCATGCGCAGCGAAACATGCAGGTGCGCCATGCCCAGGGCCTGCAGGACCTGGTTCATCATGCCCACCTTCGGCTGGCGAGTGCCGCGCAGCCAATGGCCAACACCGCCCTGGGTCACCCCAACGCGTTCGGCGAGTTGCTCCTGCGAAAGCCCCAGCTCTCGCATCCTTTGCTTGACCAGCGCGATCCATTTTTCCATCGCCCGCACGATACGGACTGCCCATCAGCGCTCAATACACATATTGTATTATTAATCTGATAGTCATGAGTACTTTTCGTATTAGTATTCGAGTGTACTGATTTCCCTATCACGCTCAACAGGTAACAGGATGAAACCGATGACACATCCAGAAAAGGATTTGGACGGCGAAGCTGCGCGTCGCGCGCTCGACTACTACCTCAACCCAACACCCCCGCACACCAGCATCGACAGCGTGCCCTGGCGGCTGCGCGACGAGGTCTCCCCCGAGCAGGCCAACGCGCACGCTTTGGCCTTGTTACGCTGCGCAGCCGCCACGGCACAGCAAACCGGTAGCCACCAACAGGGCACGACCCGAGAGGTGCTGTTCGCACTGATGCATATGGTGAACATGGCCCGCGCGATGCTGGAGCAACGGCAAGCGCCACAGGGGCTATGAGAGACGGGAGTACGTGATGGCCGGGTAATGAACATTGCCCGGTTGCCGGACAGAGGAAGCGCACAGGAAATTATTTTTCTGAAGGACAGAAAAATCATTTGACTTGCAAATGATAACGATTATTATTGCACTCAGCAGGTCGCGAGACCCGCTGGATAACCTGGAGCCCTCAGGTCGGGCGCTCAGATTATCTCCTCATCAGGCTAATCACGGTTTTTGACCCGGTTTTTTTGCCGGGTCATTTTTTTTGGCTCTTCAGGCTAATGAAGAAGGGTTACCGCATTGAATGGCCGCGATGATAGCAAAGGTGTGTCAATTCGTGAATGCGTGTTGCAGCGTTTTGCGCAAACAGCACTTGAGAATCAATCTCGTTAAGATTAAGCTGCCTGCGCATCAGGGAGGATGCCCCCTCTCCCCCTCTTCTCGCGCAAGGAGCCGTCCATGACCCGTCTGCTGCTGCCCCTCGAGCATGGCCCGCAAGTCGTCCATACGCCTACCGAAGACGCGCTGCTGCATGGCCTCAAGCGCTTGCCGCGCCGGGTTCAGCAGGTGTTTCTGCTCAGCCGCCTCGACCAGCTCGGCATCGCTGACATTGCTGCCCGTCTCGACCTGCCCCTGCTGACCGTCGAACGCCATCTCTTCCAGGCCCTGCAAAGCGCACTACCGCGTAGCGAACCGCTGGCCAGCATTGCCGGGCAATGGTACGTACGCCTGCAAAGCCCGGAAGCGACCACCTGCGAACGCATCGACTTCCGTCGCTGGCTGGACGCCGCACCAGAGCATCTGCAGGCCTTCGAGCAGACCGAATGGTGCTGGCGCAGCCTGCTGGCTCCAGCCCGCCAGTTGGGCCAGGATGGCGGATATCGCAATGGCCGCGCAGCACTCTCGATGGGTGGGTGTGCGATCGCCGTCGGCCTGGGCGTTGCCGCATTGATCGCCTTCGGCCTGCTCGGCTGATACGCCAGCGCTGCGCGCGAGGGCTTGTTGCGTGAGGGGCCAGCACAGACACCCCACCTGTCGTTGAGCTACAGTAGCGTCACAACAAAGCCACAGGAGTCTGGCAATGACCGTGACGCTGTCCCCACTGCAGATCGACTGCGATTTCGATTCCGGCAATATCCAGGTACTGGATGCCAGTGACCCGCGCCTGGTGCGCCTGGCCATCCGTCCCGACACCAATAGCGGCCACTTCCAGTGGTTCCATTTCAAGGTGAGCGGCCTGACGCTGGGGCAGACCCACCGCTTCAGCCTCGACAACGCCCATGAGTCCTCCTACAAGAACGCTTGGGACGGCTACCACGCCGTGGCGTCGTACGACCAGCAGAACTGGTTCCGCGTCCCCAGCAGCTTCGACGGCAAAGCCCTGGCGTTCGATTTCACGGCCGAGCAGCCAGAGGCCTGGTTCGCCTACTTCGAGCCCTATCCGCGCGCACGCCACAACCAGTTGATCGAGCGCGCGCTGAAGATTCCCGGCGTCGAGTTGCTGGCCAGTGGACGTAGCGTCCAGGGCCGCGACATTCCGCTGCTGCGCGCCAGCAAAGGCACAGGCGCAAAGCGCAAGCTGTGGCTGATCGCCCAGCAGCACCCCGGCGAGCACATGGCCGAGTGGTTCATGGAAGGCGTGATCGACCGTCTCGAAGGCAACGACGCGACGCTCCAGCGCCTGCTTGCCGAAGCTGACCTGTACCTGATTCCCAACATGAACCCTGATGGCGCCTTTCTCGGCCACCTGCGCACCAACTTCAAGGGCAAGGACCTCAACCGCGCCTGGCAGGATGCGAGCGTCGAGCTGAGCCCGGAAGTGTTCTTCGCCCAGAGCCAGATGAAACTGCACGGCGTCGATGCCTTCATCGATGTGCACGGCGACGAGGAAATACCCCATGTGTTCACCGCAGCCTGCGAAGGCAACCCCGGCTACACACCGCGCATCGCCAGGCTGGAGGAGCAGTTTCGCAGCACCCTGTGCAGCGTGACCAAGGACTTCCAGACCGTCCATGGCTACACCCGCGACCAGCCTGGCCAAGCGAACATGACGCTGGCCTGCAATGCGGTCGGGCAGACTTACGACTGCTTGTCGCTGACCTTGGAAATGCCGTTCAAGGACCACGACGACAACCCCGATGCCCGCTGCGGCTGGTCTGGCGCACGCTCCAAGGCACTGGCAGGCGCCGTGCTGGAAACGCTGGAAAGGATGGTCAAGGACCTGCGCTGATCACCTGCACCGCGCAGGCTTGCCCGCCGGGCACCTCAGAACTGCACATCGAGAATCACGCTGTCTGTGTAGGTCGCCGCAGGCGGCGTCGCCTGGTCGGTGTAGACCTTGGCGTTGTAGTTGAACACCTGGCTGCCGGTCCCTGTGCCGGCGCCAGGGTTGACGTTGGCGTCGCTGCTCGCGCGCCGGGCCGCGCCCACCGATCCCCAGCGCACGGTGCCGGCGCTCTTGAAGATGTCGTACGCCAGGTAGTTGTTCGCCGTGGACTTCATCCGCCGACGCCCGGCCGACACATTCTGCCCATCGTCCAGACCGACCGTATAGTTGCTGCCCTTGGTACAGGCGATGTTGATGCTCTGGTTCACCGTCGCGAACCCGGCCACCACCGGTGCACTGGCGAAACTGATGTTGGGGGTGGTGATCTGGCAGTCGTTGCTGACGGTCAGTGTCACGGTCAAGGTCTGCGTCCCGCTGCCGATGTCGCGTCCCAGGCAGATATTGCCCAGGCCGATGCCTGAGCAATAGTTCCAGTCCCAGAAGATCGACAGGGTCTCGGTGTAGACGCCTGCCGCAACGTTGGCACCGACCACGGTGCGCAGGTACAGCGGCACCGACTTGGGCGAGGTCCCGTTGAGCAGCCCCAGGGCGTCGATGATGCCGTTGGGCGCGAAATCGAAACGGGTGCCGCGGCTGATCGGAAAGTTGGTGGTGTTGTTGGCGTAGATCGTATAGGGGATGACGTCGCCAGTTGGCCCGACCATGCCCGCGCTGGTGGAGGTGATGGTGGCGTAGAAATGGTCACTGCTGGTCAACAGCGACAACAGCGAGCCGGTGCACGACAGCCCGGCATTGGTGGTCGAAGCCGGTTGCACCGTGGTGCGCACCAATGTCGAATTGATCGTGCCGAAGGAGGCAGGCACCGTGGCCCCCAACGAACAGGCCGACCACGCCTGAGCGCAAACGGCACACAGGCCCACCCCCAGCACAACCCTGCCCAGGGCGTTCATCGGCACACCAGTGGGCCGATCAGCGGAATCGGCCCCTCCCCTTCAGGCAAGTCGAATTCGACCTGGCACTGCCCGCCATCGGCAACGTCCACCTGCAAGCGATTGTGCGCCGAGAGGTTCTCCAGGTAGACCAGGCCATCCCAACCCACCACGGCCTCGCTGCCGCTCTGGGCATCCCTGACCCGACTGCCCAGCTTGAGCTCTTGCTGGTTGGCATCGACCAGCACGATGCTCGCTGCCAGCACCCGCTTGAGCGGGAACTCCAACAGATAGCCACTGCCCCGACGCACCGCAACGCGTTGCTCGACCGTCGATGCCAGCACATCGGCGGGCAGCTCCATGGGGTCGATCTCGTACTTGCCGCGGTAGTAACCGCTGCTGTAAGGCACCAACAGACGACCATTGCGGTCAGTGCGACCGACCACCTGGTTTTCGTAGCGCACCGGCACATCGGCGTAGCCACTGGTGCTGACGACCACGAAAGCATCATCGATACGGTTGGCGGCGAACATGCCCGAGTCCATCAGCACCAGCGAGCCGCTGGCGTCGGCCCAGCGCGTCATCTCGTCGCTGCTGCCGTAGACCCCCGCCTGCAACTGCACGGATTGCAGGCGCCAGGTGACATCGGCCTGCCGATAGGCGCCGCGATCACCACCATTGGCATAGCCCAGGTTGTACCCCACTCCGCCACCCACCGGCACTGCGCGGCTGTAGTTGACCCGCTGCAGGTCCTGGCCGTCCTTGCTGCGCTCGGCGCTGAAGGCCAGGGTGCCATGGGTGTCGAACGGGACCACCAGCTGTGCCTGCACCGCCCATTGGCTGTCACCGACATCGCGATTGGCCGACAGGTACAGGCTGCTGTTGCGCCACAACGGCTTGCTCCAGCTCAGGTTGACCAGCCGCGTGCGCGAGCCATCCCCTGCGCGTACGTCGAAATAGCCAGCACCGACGCTGCCGTAGCGATCCAGGTTGAGGCTTACGGTCGCCTGCTCGCTACGGGTGCTCAGGCGGGTGTAGGGGTTGTCGACCAACGTCAGGTCGGCGTAGTCGCCATGCCGCTCGATCCGCTGGTAATTGAAGCCGATACGCCGGCTGTTGTACTGGTAACCCAAGGCCACCTGCTGCCCGGTGTCGCCCTCGAAACGACTCTGCGCCACGGCGGCGTTGAGCACACCGAAGGTTCCCAGGCGCAGGTTGCCCCCCAGGCCACCGAGCATCATCGACTCGGCCGTTTCGGCATGGGTCTCGAGGGTGAAGTAATCGGACACGCCATGGCGCAGGCTCGCCGAGGCAACCGCCGGCCCGTAGCCGAAATCCTTCACGGCATAGTCGCGACGCAGGCTGCCGGCAGCCACCGAAAAGTCCGACAGCCCCTCGGCCAGCAAGCTGCTGGTCACGTAGAACGGCAAGGTCGTCGAGACCTGGCGCCCGAGCGCATCGGTGGTCACCACCACGGCTTCGCCAGCACCGTTGATGAACGGCACGTTGGTGAGGGTGTAGGGCCCAGGTTGCAGATCGGTGGTGCTGGTCTTGTAGCCGTTGATGAACAGGTCCAGCGAAGTGGGTACCGCCGCCTCGCCCGCAAAGGCCGGCAGCGGATAGGTGACCAGATCCGGGCGGGCGGCGAAGTCGCGGGACACCTGCAAGCCGCCGACCCGCACCGAGCTGCTCCAGGGCAAGGCGCTGGTGACCAGATCGCCTGCCTCGTAGGTCAACAGGCGCTGCTCGTCGGTGAAACGCCAGGTGGTGTCGTAGCGCAGGAAACCTTCGCGGCTCTGATTGTTGGGCGCGCCGTTGAACGATTCGCGCCACTGCCCGGTGGTGGAGAAGGTGCCCCAACTGTCGAACACCCGCAGCTCGTTCCAGGCGGCAAGATAGGTGCCGGCATCATCGGTGTCGTTCAGGTACAGATCGTAGTTGAGCAAGGCACCGAAACTGCTGCGCGCATCGCTGGCCGGGTACAGGTTGCGCCCGCCGAACTGCTGGTCGGGCAGCCAGGCCGGCGGCACCTGCAGCAGCAGGCGCTGGTTTTGGCTGTCGTAGTCCACATGCAGGCCGGCGATACGCTCCAGCGCCACCTCGCCTTGAGGATCGCCCGGCACCAGGATGCCCGCCGCACGCAGCGCATCGCTGGCCACATACAGTCGCCCAGCGCGCTGCTGCACCGGCACCAGCTCAGCCTTGGGCACCTGGTTCACCAACAGATCCAGGTACAGGGTGGCATCGGCAATCGCCGTGCTCTCTGCCGGAGGTGGCGGCAGATCGTCGGCCACGCCAAACACCGGCCCGAACATCGCCAGGCCCAGCCACCACCGGCGCGCCGCTCGCCGCCAGCCACTCACACACGGTTTCCAACCATCGGCGGGTCCTCCCTGGCCCCTCCACTACCCGCGTTTGCAGGTCACTGCCCTTGGCTGATGGCCTGAGCCACCTCCTGGCCATTGACCCGTCCCTTCAGCACGCTGCTTGCGCCCAGTGCGGCCGGTGCCGGCCAGCGCATGCTGGCCCCCGGCAGCACATAACCCAGCAAACCCTCGACCAGCGGTTTCTGCTGGCCTCCTTGCTGCAGCACCACATCGGTGAGGCGCGCATGCACCGGCCCGGTGTTGCGCAGCTCGACATACGGCTTGCCCTGTACCGTCACTGCACGCCAGCTCAATTGAGGCTTGCCGACACCTTCGGCGCTACGCTTGCCCTCGGGGTCGGGCTTGCCCCACAGGCCTTCGCCATACACGAAGAGCGGGACCGAATAGCGCATCTGCAGGCGAATGGCTGCCTTCGGCCCTTCGGTATTGCTATCGGGCGGAGTTGGCGAGGGGATCTCGTCGATGATGATCCGGTAGGCTTGCTCCTGGCCCACCGGCGAGGTACCCGTGCGGGTCAGCCGGATCAGTTGCTTCTGACCTGGCGGAATATTGGCCACAGGGGGGCTGCCGATGATCTCGCGCTGCGCCTGGAACTGCTCCTGATAATCGCCCTGACGCCAGGCGAACACCCGCACTTGCAGGCTGGCCGGCGCGCTACCGCGGTTCTCCAGCCATAGCGCGCCGGCCTTCTGGTCGGCCTCGAGCACCGGATCGATCGGCCAGATCAGCACCGACGTCGCTGCTGCCACCGGCAGGCTGGCCAGCAGCAATGCCCCGATGATGATGTTCCGCGCCGTGTTCGCCCCTGCCCCCATGCCGCTCTCCTCTGTCTTGTCGATAGCCGTGCCTGAACGTGCGGATCACCGTCACCAGGTCACTGTCACTTGCACTACATCGGTGTAGGTCCCCGCCGGCACATTGCCGGGCAACTGGATGCGGCCATACACCGGCAACTTGATCGCCGTCGGATCGCTATAGCTCACCGGCACGCTGGTACCGATGGTCAGGGCCTGGCTCAACGCCGCATCGCGAAACAGCTGGTAGGCCACCAACTGCGTGCCGCCACTGCGCTTGAGATTGCGCGTGCCGCTGGCACTGTTCTGCCCGCCATCGAGGCTCATGCCAAGAGTCACGCCCGGCGTACATTGAAAGGTCACCGTGGTGCCGCCCAGAGCGGTGCTCAGGGTGGCAGTGGACAGCGCCGACTGGGTGCCGAAATCGAGTACGCCGTAGGCGCTCACGCCGCCGACCACCAGGCAGCCTGCAGTGATCTGCGCGCTGACCTGGAAGGTACTGGTGGTCGCTGCCGTCGAGGGCGACGTCCACACCAGCCACAGGCCCGCCAGCAGTGCGTGGGGCCAACCGCGCATGGGTCAGAAGGTCAGCTCGACCGCGACCGTGTCGGTGTACACCCCGGCCGGCAGGCCCGCCTTGCCGCGCGCCTGACCGTACAGGTTGACGGTCTGGGCGACACCCGTGCTGGTCGGCAGGGTGATGGTGCCGTCGATGGCCAGCAGTTGCGTACGACCGGTATCGGTGTAGAAGTCGTACGGCACGAAGTTGCCAGCGCCATCGGCCAACGCGCGCGTCCCGCCGCTGGATGCTCCGTCGTGGGCACCGGCCCGCACACGAATCGCCGGCACGGTGCCAGCCGAGCAGAGAATGCTCATGGCCCCGCCACCGCCACCGAGCACCTGGCCATTGGCAGTGGTGAACAGAGCATCCTGGGTGCCGAAGTTCAGGCTACCGAAATTGAGCCCGGAGGTGCCGGCGCTGCCATTGACCTGGCAGGCCGAGATCAACGTCAGGGTCGAGTTGATCGTCCCGGTCACGGTGGCCGCCTGGGCCTGGGCCGCCAGGGCAAGACCCAGGGCGGTGAGGATGCAGCGGATCGATGTGCTTGCCATGGGAATCTCCTTGCGTGTTACCAGTCCAGGGTTACTCGAAGGGTGTCGCGGTACAGCCCGGCCGGCAGCGCGCGCGGCTGCGCGACCACCACACCGTAGATCGGGACGGGCACCTGCTCGGTGCCTTGGATGGTGAAAGTACGGGCCTGGCCGATGCCATAGCGGCTGTTGCCACCAGGGTCGACGGCCAGTTGATAAGGGATCAGCTCACGGCCATTGCTCAGTTGGCGTACGCCGCCACCGCCATTGAGGCCTTCGTCGATGCGTACGCTGAACGCACGCACCTGAGGCGTGCAACTGATCTGCAGACTGCCCTGCCCGCCCGCCTCGTCGACACGGGTGCGCAACGGCCCGTCCCAGGTCGGCCCCTGAGCGCCGAAGTCCATCAGTCCGGGATTGCCAAGGGTGGCCGGTTGCTGGTCGCTGCTGATCTGGCAGGCGCTGCTGATCACCAGCCGTGCCTGGATGAACCCGGTGGTGCTGCCATGCGCCGAGGTGCCGGGCAGCAACAGGGGCCCGAGGGTCAGCAGCAGCAATGAGGTACGGTTCATGTCGGCGCGTCCTTGTGCATGTGGATCCGCTCCCTACCAGGTGACCGTGACTTTGAGCAGGTCGGTATACAGACCGGCTTTCGGTACCCAGGCCAGACGGTCGATGCGGGCATACAGCGGGAGTTCCACCGAGCCGCTGTCCGGCACCCGCGCCGATTGTGCGACGTCTACGGCCAGCGGCTCACGCCAGGCAGCGTCGCGATAGAGACGATAAGGGATTGGGCGCAGTTGCCGATCATTGCCGCCCAGATAACGCACCTCGCCCACCCCGCCATGCTGGCCGCCATCGACCCTGACCTGATACGGCGTATCGGGATTGCATTCCAGGCGTGGCGGGCGTTGGGCAAGCAGTTCGCCGCTCAGTGGCGCATCAGGGCCGTCCAGGCGCGCGGCGCTGCCCAGGTCGATTTGACCCAGGGCCTGCGCACCCGCGTCGCGCGGTTGGTTCACCAGCATGCAGCCTCGCTGCACCTGGACCCGCACTTCGACGAGAAAATCCGCCGCTACGGCACTACCACTCAACAACAGGCCCAACAGCGAGGCCAGCAAGCGCTCCGTCACCGAACATCCCTTCCAGTGTTCCCTGTGCTGTTTTGAGCGTAGCAGTAGGATTGGATCCTGCTAGCGCGTGGGAAATTTCTCAACTCCTCAGCCCTCGGCCAAGCCTCGCCCCAGGGCTTGAGGTGGGGAACTTATACAAATTTCAACCTCACGTAGAACCTCCCCGAGCAATAGCCCTCAAATGGCCATAACCCCGGCGAAAACGCTGACTTTCTGATACCTTGCACAGTGCACGACCTGTGCCAGACGCCTATGGCCACCGCTTGTGGCCACGACGGGAGAGTTTTTCTTGACCACCGCCCAGAACGCCTTCGATCAAGCCGTGGAACGCTGCGCCCAGGAGCCGATCCAGGTTCCAGGCAGCATCCGGCCCCACGGCTTTCTGCTGGTACTCGACGAACAGGACCTGCGTATCCTGCAGGCCAGCGAGAACGCCCAGCGCTGGCTTGGCATCCCCACCCCAGCGCTGATCGGCTGCACCCTGCCCGAGCTGATGGATCAGGGTTTCGATGCCCGTCGCAAGTTCGCGCGCCTGCCCGAAGACGAAATCTTTCCCTTCCACATCGGCGACGTGAAACTGCGTGAAGGTGCGCCCTGTACCGATAATCTGCGCCTGCTGGCCCACCGCCACGACCAGGTACTGATTGCCGAGTTCGAGCCCTGTCGCCCGGCCGCCGCCCTGGGTGAGCACGACGACTACTATCCGCTGGTGCGCGCCTTCGTCAGCAGCCTGCACCAGGCCACGAGCATCGAGGAACTGCTCCAGCAGTCGGTGGTGCAGATCAAGCGCATCACCGGTTTCGGTCGGGTCAAGGCCTACCGCTTCGATGCCGAGGGCAACGGCCAAGTGCTGGCCGAAGAGGCCGATCCCGGCTATCCGAGCTACCTGGGCCTGTGCTTCCCGGCCTCGGACATTCCGCGCCAGGCTCGCGAACTGTACAAGATCAACCGTATCCGCCTGATCGAAGATGCCAACTACCAGGCCTCGCCCTTGATTCCCAGCCACAACCCTCGCACCGGCAAGCCTCTGGACATGAGCTTCGCGGCCCTGCGCAGCGTCTCGCCCGTGCACCTGCAGTACATGCGCAACATGGGCACGCTGGCGTCGATGTCGGTATCGATCATGGTCGATGGCAAGCTCTGGGGGCTGGTGTCCTGCCACCACCAACAGCCGCGCGCCCTGGATTTCCGCACCCGCGCCGCCTGCGAACTGCTGGGCAGCGTACTGTCGCTGCAGATCGAGGCCCACGAGGCACACAGCGCGACCCGCATCCTGCTCGACTTGCGCCAACGTATCGTGCACATGCTTTCGGCCATGGCCGACTACGACAGCGTCAGCGACGGGCTGCTCAGCCTGCCCGATGTGCTGCTGGATTTCGTCGGCGCCAGCGGTGCCGCAATCATCAGCGCCGAACGTTGCGACCTGATCGGCCACGCGCCGCCCGAAGCGCTGGTCAATGAACTGGTGCAATGGCTGTCCAGACGCGGTGACGATGGCGTGTTCAGCAGCGACAACCTGGGCCGCGACATCCCCGAGCTGCCCGCCCTGGCCGAACACGCTGGCGGCGTGCTGGCGGTGGCCATCTCCCAGATCCATTCGCACTATTTGCTGTGGTTCCGCCCCGAGCAGGTGCGCACGGTCAACTGGGCCGGCCAACCGCTCAAGGAGGTCAGCGCCCAAGGCAACCTCAGCCCACGGCACAGCTTCGACAGCTGGCAGGAAGAGGTCAGCGGCTTCTGCGCCGCCTGGGACCCGTTGGTCATCGATGGCGTGGCTGAACTGCGCACCGCTGTGCTGGGCATCGTGCTGCGCAAGGCCGAGGAACTGGCGCAACTGAGCGGTGAACTGCAGCGCTCGAACAAAGAGCTCGAGGCCTTCTCCTACAGCGTCTCCCACGATCTGCGCGCCCCACTGCGGCACATTGCCGGCTACTCCGAACTGCTCAGCGAAGTCGAGGGCGAAGGTCTGTCCGAACGCGGCCAGCGTTTCCTCAAGCACATCGGCGAGGCCGCGCATTTCGCCGGCACACTGGTGGACAACCTGCTCAATTTCTCGCAGATGGGCCGCTCGGCCCTGCGTCTTTCGGATGTCGACCTCAATGCGCTGGTCGACAACATCCGCCTGGAATTCGCCCCGGATTACAGCGGCCGCGAGATTGTCTGGGAGATCGCGCGCTTGCCCAAGGTGATCGCCGATCCTGCCTTCATCAATCTGGTGCTGCAGAACCTGATCGCCAACGCGATCAAATACACCCGCGGGCGCGAGCCTGCACGCATCGAGATCGGTGCACACGAGCACGCAGACCGAATCGAGATCTTCGTGCGCGACAACGGCGTGGGCTTCGACATGACCTACGCCAGCAAGCTGTTCGGCGTCTTCCAGCGTCTGCACCGCATGGAAGACTTCGAAGGCACCGGCATCGGACTTGCCAGCGTGCGCCGCATCATTGAGCGGCACGATGGTGAAGTCTGGGCCGAGGGGGAGGTCGACAAGGGTGCCACCTTCCATTTCGCCCTGCCTGTCATCCGTTAACACCTGAGGTAACCGTACTCATCATGCTCAAACCGATCCTGCTGGTCGAAGACAACCCCCGGGACCTGGAGCTGACGCTCCTGGCCCTGGAACGCAGCCAGTTGGCCAACGAAGTCATTGTCCTGCGCGATGGCGCCGATGCCCTCGACTACCTGCTGCGGCGTAACGCCTACGCGACACGCGACGACGGCAATCCGGCGGTGCTGCTGCTCGACCTCAAATTGCCAAAAGTCGACGGCCTGGAAGTGCTCAAGGAGGTGCGCGCCACGCCAGAACTGCGCAGCATTCCCACCGTCATGCTGACCTCCTCGCGTGAAGAACCCGACTTGCTGCGCGCCTATGAGCTGGGTGTCAACGCGTACGTGGTCAAGCCGGTGGAGTTCAAGGAGTTCGTCGCCGCCATTTCCGAGCTCGGGGTGTTCTGGGCCGTGCTCAACGAACCACCGCCCGGCTCGCTGCGCCTGAACCGGCGTGGCAGCAACTGAAGGCGCCGACGATGCAAGCCACTTCGCTGAAACTGCTGATGGTCGAAGACAGTTCGATGGATGCCGAGCTGAGCCTGTTGCGCCTGGAGCGCAGTGGTTTTCAGGTCCAGTCGGACCTGGTGTTCGACCATGCCGGGGTGGAGCACGCGCTGCTTGAGGGCAGCTACGACCTGATTCTCTGCGACTGCGTCCTGCCCGGTTCCTCCGGCACCGATGTGCTGGCCATCGCCCAGCGCCTGGCACCGGACGTGCCCTTCATCTTCCTGTCCGGCATCTACGGTGAAGAGCACGCGGTGGAGATGATCCGCCTGGGCGCCACCGACTATGTACTGAAGAAAAACCTGCCGCTGCTGCCCAAGGCCGTGCGCCGAGCCCTGACCGAGGTGCAGGAGCGCCAGCGGCGGCGCCGTGCCGAGGAAGCGCTGGCCGATGTCGAGGCACGTGCGCGCATTGCCATCGACGCCGCCGGCATGGGCACCTGGGACTACCGCCCGCAGGAAGACCTGCTGCTGTGGGACAACCGTTGCAAGGCCCTGTTCGGTCTGCCAGCCGACGCGGAGATGAGTCTGGAGGTGTTCTACGCCGGCATTCACCCCGAAGATCGGCCCCATGTCAGCCAAGCCGTGGAACTGGCGATGCAGCCAGACAGCGACGGCCACTACCGCGCCGAATTCCGCATCGCCGCTCCCGGCAACCTGGAACCGCACTGGCTGCTGTCCACCGGGCAGGCACAGTTTGTCGATGGCCGCTGCGTGCGTTTTTCCGGTGTGCTGCAGGACATCCACCAGCAACGCCTGGCCACCCAGGCGCTCAAGCAGCTCAATGAAATGCTCGGCGAACGGGTCGAGCGCCGCACCCGCGAGCGCGACCGTGCCTGGGAGCTGTCGCAGGACCTGCTCGCGGTGCTGAACAAGGACCTGACGCCAGTGGCACTGAACCCGGCATGGGAGGCGGTACTGGGCATCAGCCGCGAACGCCTGAGCCAGACGTCGCTGCTGCACCTGTTGCCCGAAGCCGAGCAGGAGGCCTTTCTCGAAGAGCTGGCCGCCCTCGCCCATGGCCGCACCAGCGCCCGTTTCATCGGCCGTATCCAGCATGCCGGCGGGCAGCAGCGCTGGCTGTCCTGGGTGGTGGTGCCGGAAGACACGCTGTTGTACGTGGTCGCCCGTGACATCAGCAGCGAGCGCGAATCGGCGCTGGGGTTGGCCGAGGCCAACCGCCGACTGCGTGACCAGATCATCGAGCGCGAGCGCATCGAAGCGGCCCTGCAGCAGATGCAACGCCTGGAAGCGGTGGGCCAACTCACTGCGGGCGTGGCCCATGACTTCAATAACCTGTTGACCGTGATCCTCACCGGCACCAGCTTCGTCGAGCGCGACCTCGACAAAGGCGACCTGGCCAAGGCGCGCAGTCGCCTGAAGCATGTGCGCGAAGCCGGCGAGCGCGGGGCCAAGCTTACCTCGCAGTTACTGGCCTTCTCGCGCCGCCAGCGCCTGGAACCCGTGCCGCTGCACCTCAACCACACCCTGGCCGGCCTCGAGGAACTGCTGCGGCGCACCCTGGGCGGCAATATCTCGGTGCGCCTGGATCTGGACAGCAGCCTGTGGCAGGCCCTGACCGACCCGACCCAGACCGAGATGATCATCCTCAACCTGGCGATCAACGCCCGCGACGCCATGCCAACCGGCGGCCAGTTGACCCTCTCGACCCGCAACATACGCATCGAGGCCCTCGCCCAGCGCCCGGAAGACCCCGAGCCTGGCGAGTACGTGATGCTGTCGATCCGCGACACCGGTTGCGGCATGAGCGAAGAGGTGGTGGCCAGGGTCTTCGAACCGTTCTTCACCACCAAGGATATCGGCAAGGGCTCGGGCCTGGGCCTGGCTCAGGTGTTCGGCTTCGCCAAGCAGTCAGGGGGCGGCGTACACATCGACACAGCGCCCGGGCTCGGTACGAAGGTCAGCGTCTACCTGCCGGCGGTCAAGCACGTCGATCTTGAGGAGCCGCAGACGCTCGCAGTGCCGCAAGGTACATCGCTCAACGGTCACGACCGAGTGGTGCTGCTGGTGGATGACGATCACCTGGTCCGCGACATGATCGGTGATGTGCTGCGCCTGCACGGCTACCAGGTACGCCAGGCCCACAGTGGCGAGCAGGCCTTGGCCTTGCTCGACGAACGCATCGATCTGCTGCTCACCGACTTCGCCATGCCCGAGTTCAACGGCGCCCAGTTGGCCCATGCTGCACGCGAGCGCTACCCTCGCCTGCCCGTGGTGTTTCTCACTGGCTACGCCGAACTGGAAGGGCTGGAGTTGCCCGGCAGCCTGGTCATGCAGAAGCCCGTGCAAGCCGAAGACCTGACCCGGGCACTGAACGATTTGCTGGGGGGAGCGGAATAAGCCAGGATGGCGCGCCATGCGCGCGCCACCTGACGAGCAGACACAAAAAATCGCCAGGCTGACTTGCAGGCTGGACGCTTGAGAATGCTTGGAAATAATGGCAGGGGCGGCTGGATTCGAACCAACGCATGGCAGGATCAAAACCTGCTGCCTTACCGCTTGGCGACGCCCCTGTATCGAATTCGCTGACAGCTACGTGTGTTGCTGTGCTGGAATGGGCCGCACTTTACCAACATTCTTTTCGGCTGGGAACCCCCGAGTTGAAAAAAATTGCCGGAAAACAGCAAGTTAGTGTCCTCTACTCTAAGGTGATCCAACCACACCCGTTGCCTTGGGCGCCACTCGCCCTTGAAAGGGTTGGCACAGGCAACCGTCTGTCGGTTTTTTTCCGCCTCGCTTCAACGCATGCGCCTTTACCCATTCCAAGCAAGTAACCACCGCTTGCGCATCACAAGGAGGGCGCCATGCCAGTTTCACACGACCTGTATCAGGACCTGCACTACCCACGCGAAATCGTTCAACAGCGACGTCAGCAGGACAAGACACTGGATCGCCTGCTGGACGACTACGTGGACCTCGACAACCAGGTGCTGGCTGCCGAGTCGATTTCAGCGGGCAACTTTGTGGACGAAGACCTGCGCCACCTCAAGGAAAAGCGCCTGGCCGTCAAGTTCATGATCGAACGGCAGCTGGAGCGCAAGGCCTGATCGGCGACCTATCGCGCCATGCGATCACTGTGGCGCACATTCTCGACTGGTCAAACGACGCAGGCTCGCGCAAGCTGCGTCTGCCCTCGTCATTCGGAGCCGTCGCCTTGTCCGCCTGGATTCAAAACCCCCTGCGCCACCTCGGCCAGCGCCTGCGTACCTGCCCCCCAATCGACACTACGCTGCTGACGCACTTCCAGGGCAAGGCCCACGAACGCGGCTATACCCTGAGCGAAGGCCAACACCGGGTGATCGAGGCCATGGCCACGCAACTGGCCGCCCTCGAACAGGGCCAGGCACGCAGCCTGTACCTGCATGGCTCGGTCGGCCGAGGCAAGAGCTGGCTGCTCGACGGGTTCTTCCAGGCCGTGCCGACCACAGCGAAACGCCGCCTGCACTTTCATGATTTCTTCGCCCGCCTGCACGAAGGCATGCACCGCCACCGCGCCCTGGACGATGCGCTGGGGGCCACCCTGGATGCGTTGCTCGGCGATTGCCAGGTGCTGTGCTTCGACGAATTCCACGTCCACGACATTGGCGATGCAATGCTGCTCACCCGCTTGTTCGGTGCACTGTTCGAGCGGGGTGTGTTCTTGCTGGTAACGTCCAACTACGCCCCGGAAGGGCTGCTGCCCAACCCGCTGTATCACGAGCGCTTCCTGCCGGTGATACGCCTGATCAACAGCCGCATGCAGGTGCTGGAGGTTGGCGGCGACACCGATTTTCGCAGCCTGCCGGCCAACCGCGAGCAACAGCGCTTCACCCAGGGCCACTATGTCTGGCCAGCCGATGCCACGCAGCGCCAGATCCTTGCCGTGCCCGCCGCACAGGCACTCACGCTGGAGGTGAATCGCCGTCCGCTGCGCGCGCTGCACAGCCATGAACGACAGGTGATGTTCGCCTTCGACGACTTGTGCGAACAGCCCACCGCGGTCATCGACTACCTGGCCCTGGCCGAACGTTTCGACCACTGGATCATCGATGGCCTGGATGATCTGTCAACCTGTTCACTGGCGGCGCAGCAGCGCTTCGTCAACCTGATCGATGTGCTGTACGACCAGGACAAATCGCTGCTGGTGCTGGGCAAGCGCAGCCTGGAGCAAAGCCTGGGCGGGGCGATCAACGACCTGATGCGCACCCGCAGCCGGCTGGGGCAACTTCAGCAGATGGGGCCTGCGGCCTGATGGGCCGCGCCTGCCGGTGACACCGCGGCCTTATCCCGCCCGCGGCAGGTCCGCCAGCACACCCTCTATCTCAGGCAGTACCGCCGGGTCATCCAGCGTTGACGGCGCCACGTAGTCCACGCCATCGGCAATCTTGCGCAGCACCGCACGCAGGATCTTGCCCGAGCGTGTCTTGGGCAGGCGCTTGACCAGACGCACTCGATTGAAACAAGCCAGCGCCCCGATCTGCTCGCGCACCTTGGCCACCAGTTCGGCCTGCAACTGTTGTTCGGCAATGCCCTGCCCGTCCTTGAGCACCACCAGCGCCAGCGGTACCTGGCCCTTGATCTCGTCGTGCACGCCGATCACCGCGCACTCGGCCACCGCGGGATGCTGCGCCACCAGGTCCTCCATCTCGCCGGTGGACAGCCGATGCCCGGAGACGTTGATCACATCATCGGTGCGCCCCATGATGTAGACGAAGCCATCATCGTCCAGGTATCCGCCGTCACCGGTGTGGTAATAGCCCGGATAGCTGTGCAGGTAGGCTTGCAGGTAGCGTGGGTGGTCGCCCCAGAGCGTCTGGCTGCAACCTGGCGGCAACGGCAAGGCGATCACGATGGCGCCCTGCTGGTTCGGTCCCAAGGGGCGCCCCTCATCGTCCAGCACCTGGACGTGATAGCCCGGCACCGCGCGATTGCTCGATCCCGGGCGCGCAGCGCTGCCCTCGAGCCCCACGCACGGCGCGGTAACCGGCCAGCCGGTCTCGGTCTGCCACCAATGATCGTGCACAGGTTTGCCACTGACCCGCTCCAGCCACTGGTGCGTGCTGGAGTCGAGTTTCTCGCCGGCAAGGAACAACTGACGCAGCGAACCCAGGTCATGACGGCGGATCAGTTCGCCGTCCGGATCTTCCTTGCGGATCGCACGCATGGCGGTCGGTGCGCAGAACAGTGCATTGACCTTGTACTGCTCGACCACCCGCCAGTACGCCGAGGCATCCGGGGTGCGAATCGGCTTGCCTTCGTAGAACACCGTGGTGCAGCCGCTCATCAACGGCCCGTAGACGATCAGCGAATGGCCGACCACCCAGCCCACGTCGGAAATCCCCCACCACACATCGCCCGCCTGCATACCGTAGACGTGACGCATGGCGTAGCACAGCGCGACCGCATTGCCGCCATTCTCACGCACGATGCCCTTGGGTTTTCCGGTGGTGCCGGAGGTGTACATGATGTACAGCGGGTCGCCTGCGTCGAGCTCGACCGGCGCCACCGGCTCGGCATCGGCCACCGCCGCCTGCCAGTCCAGGTCGCGCCCAGGCTGCAGCTGCGCGCGGGCCTGGGGACGTTGCAGCACCAGCACATGCCCAGGCTGGTGCCGGGCCAGTTGCAGGGCGCGATCGACCAGCGGCTTGTATTCGATCACCCTGTCGAACTCCAGGCCACAGGACGCGGTGAGCAGCAGGGTCGGACGCGCATCGTCGATACGCAGGGCCAATTCGTTGGCGGCAAAACCGCCGAACACCACCGAGTGCACCGCGCCGATCCGCGCGCAGGCCAGCATGGCCATGGCTGCCTGCGGCACCATGGGCATGTAGATGATCACGCCATCACCCTTGCCCACGCCGAGCGCGCGCAGCAGACCGGCAAGGCGCGCGACCTCGTCGCGCAGTTGAAGGTAGGTGAAGGTCAGCGCAGCGCCCGTCACAGGCGAGTCGTAGATCAGCGCCAACTGCTCACCGCGGCCTTGCTCGATCTGATGGTCCAGGGCCAGGTAGCTGCTGTTCAGGCGCCCGTCAGCAAACCAGCGGTGAGTGCCGTCCGGGTTGTCCTGCAGGGTGAGGGTGGGTTTGCGGTGCCAGGCGAGCTGCTCGGCCTGGGCTTGCCAGAAGCTGGCGGGATCGGTAATGGAATGCGCGTAGCTGTGCTGATAGGTCATTGGTTCGCAACCCGGTACTTGTTGTTATTGAAGGGCGAGCCTTGAGTATGGACCGGCATTGCACCCCTGCCATCGGACTTAAGTCGCAACCCTTGTGCAGATTTGCAATGGCCTGGCGCAGCTCTAGAATGGCGCCCTTTCCAAGCCATAGGCACGCACCATGCACAGCCTCGAAGACCTCAAAGCCGGCCGACTCCAAGGCATCACCCGCCTTGACCTGTGCGAAGGCCTGACCTGTTTCCCGCCAGAGATCTTCACACTCGCAGACACACTCGAGGTACTGAACCTGACCGGCAACGCCCTCTGCGCATTGCCCGACGACCTGCACCGACTGACCCGGCTGAAAGTGCTGTTCTGCTCGGAAAACCGCTTCACCCACCTGCCCCACGGCATCGGCCGGTGCACGCGCCTGGAAACCGTGGGCTTCAAGAGCAACCGCATCAGCCAGGTCGATGCGCAGGCGCTGCCAGCCAGCCTGCGCTCGCTGGTACTGACCGACAACCTGCTCGAAACCCTGCCGCAACAGATTGGCGAGTGCACCCACCTGCAGAAGCTGATGCTCGCAGGCAACCGCCTGACCGACCTGCCCGAGAGCCTCGCCCGTTGCGAACGCCTGGAACTGCTGCGCGTCGCCAGCAATCGCCTGACGGCCCTGCCCGACTGGCTGCTGCACATGCCGCGCCTGGCATGGCTGGCCTATGCCGACAACCCGCTGCCCCAGGCGCTGCGGGCGCCCACGGTAGAGACCGCCGCCCAGCCTATCGACTGGGCAGATCTCACACTGGGCGAAGAGCTCGGCCGTGGTGCTTCGGGCGTGATTCACCTGGCGCATTGGCGCGCACAGCAGGCACCGGTAGCGGTCAAGCTGCACAAGGGCGAGATCACCAGCGATGGCTCGCCCCTGGCAGAGATGAGCGCCTGCCTGGCAGCGGGCGACCACCCGCAACTGGTGCGGCTGCTCGGGCGCATCGACAACCATCCCCAGCGTCGCCCTGCGCTGGTGATGCAACTGATCGATCCGAGCTGGTTCAACCTTGCAGGCCCACCGAGCCTGGACAGTTGCACCCGCGATCGCTACCCCGCAGAGCGCCACTTCAGCCTGGACGCTGTGCAACACCTGCTGGCGGGTGTCGCTTCGGTGGCCGCGCACCTGCATGCACAGGGCCTGAACCATGGCGACCTGTATGCCCACAATATCCTCTGCGCAGCAGCCGGTGACTGCCTGCTCGGGGACTTCGGCGCGGCATCGTTCCACTCGCCGGCTGCAGGCGCGGCTGGCGAGGCCATCGAGCGCCTGGAGGTGCGCGCCTTCGGTATTCTCATCGACGAACTGCTGGACTGCTGCGAAGAAGACGACACCCGGCTACGCGCCCTGGCCGCGCACTGCCAGCAAGCGGATGTGCTGCGACGCCCAGCGTTCGCCGAGGTGATCGAGGCGCTGCGCAGCCATTGAGAGCACGGGGCCTTGGATCATTTACCTGCCCCAATCCGGTGCAAAGCCCCTAGAATGACGCACTGACCCACAGCCGAGCACCCAATGGACATCGATCAGGCCCGTACCTTTCTGGAAATCGTGCGCTGCGGCAGCCTGGTGGCCGCAGCCGAGCGCCTGTTCGTCTCACAGACTGCCATTTCGGCCCGAGTGCAGCGCCTGGAGCAACAACTCGGCTGTCAACTGTTCGTGCGCAGCCGCAACGGCGCCAGCTTGACCGGCGACGGCGAGGCCTTCGTCACCTACGCCAACCAACTGGTACACACCTGGGAAGCGGCACGCCGTGACCTGCCGCTGCCACAGGGCTGCCAGAAGGTCCTGCACCTGGGGGGCGAGGTGAGCCTGGGCAATCCGCTGATGCTCGATTGGGTCAGCGCACTGCATGGGGCCCTGCCCGACCATGCGATCCGCAGCGAAGTGAGCGACGGCGAAGCGTTGCTGCGCAAAGTGGAAATGGGCTTGCTGGATGCGGCGCTGGTCTATCAACCGACCTATGTCCCGGGGTTGCAAGTCGAACAGTTGATGGAAGAAAAGCTGATCCGCATCCGCCGCGTCGACCTGCCCGAGCCTTACATCTATGTCGACTGGGGCGAAGCCTTCCGACGCCAGCACGATGCGGCCCTGCCCCACTGCGCGCGGCCGGCGCTGAGCTTCAACCTCGGCCCCCTGGCGCTGCAGTTCATCCTCGACCAGGGCGGCAGCGGCTATTTCCGTACCCGTGTGGTGCAGGCCTATCTGGATAGCGGCGTGCTGGAGCGCGTGCCACAGGCGCCGGAGTTCACCTACCCGACGTTCCTGGTCTATGCCCGTGAACGTGACAGCGAGGCGCTGCAACAGGCGCTCGCGCTGCTGCGCCGTCAGGTGGCCGACGGCGCCAGCGACTGGTCACAACGCTGGGACCCGCTGGTCTGAGCGCTGCGTTGCAGCGTTGAGCAAATGACGTTTCAGGCCGGCGATAAGGTCGGTCTGGGTGATCACTCCAACCAGTCGCCCGTCGTCCAGCACCGGCAAGCAGTGCAATCCGTGCTCGCTGAGCAGCGGCAGGAGGCGCTCCAATGGATACTCGCTACCCACGCTGACCACTTGGCGGCTCATGACCTGCGCCATGCGTGTCGACGGGCGACGGAACAGGCCTCGCCAACTGAAGCGCCCCCGGGCCATCGCCGGGCCAACCAGGTCGCTGAGGCTGACGATACCGACCAAACGCCCGTGCTCCAGCACCGGAAGCGTCTTCAGGTGATGGCCGGCGAGCATCTTCCAGGCCTGTTCCAGGGTCGTGTTCGGCGAGGCGAACTGTACGTCGCGGGACATCACCGCGGCCGCCGTGATCCCGCCCAGGCTGCGCTGCAGGGCGTGCTGCTCGGTGGCCAGGATGATACGTTCGAGTTCATCGCGGGTGACATCGACGAACTCCCCCAGCTCCTCCAGCGCCAGATCCAGGTCTTCTGCGCTGATGCCGACGCGTGCACCGGGCAGTGGGTCATGGGTGTGATGCGGGTCTTTGCGCGGTACGGCGCCCTTGGGATAACGCACCCCGGTCAGGCGGTTGTAGAGCACCGCCACGGCCACCAGAATCAATGCGTTGAGCAGCACTGGCTCGAGCAAATGGTCGCCCATCGCCACCAGCCCTGGGTCAGCCAGCACCACGCTGGCCGCCACGCCGCCGCCCGGAGGGTGCAGGCAACGCAACCCGCACATCAGCAGCAGCGAGCCACCCAGGGCCGCTGCGGCCACCCAGAGCTCGCTGCCCAGGCCCTGGCGCATCGCCAATCCGAGGATCCCGGCCAGGGCATAGCTGCCGAGCACCGGCCAGGGCTGCGCCAGCGGGCCGGAATGCACGGCGAACACCAGTACCGCCGAGGCGGCCAACGGGCCAAGCAGGTGCAAGGCGACGGAGGGGCCGTACGCCATGCTGCACAGCCATCCGGCGAGGAACAGACCCAGCAGCGCGCCGACAGCGGCACGCAGCCACTCCCGCGGAGGAATATTCAAAGGCGCCGGTAACAGGCGCAGCAGACGGTTTTCAGAACGCGAGGCAGGCATCGAATCAAGCGCAATCGTATTGGAACAGTAAAAAGAAAGCCCAGCCGAGAGGGTCTGGGCCCTGCATTACCAAGGCAATGACAATGGGCTCCGTCCGTGGAGAGATGGAAACCGGAGGGTTTCGTGGCGGGGATTGTGCCGAACGCACCGTTTTGGGGCCAATTCAAAAAACTGCGCCTGGACTGCAATTTTTTTGCTGGATCGGCCCTTGATCGATCCTTCAAGGGCAAGAGGCGTGTCAGCGCCCCTTGCGTGGCAACTCGATGCTGACGCGCAGCCCTCCCAGCGGGCTCTCGAGCAAGGTGATCCGCCCTTCCCAGGCCTCGACGATGTCCCGCACGATGCCCAGCCCCAGGCCATGCCCGTCCACCTGCTCGTCGAGCCGCGAACCGCGCTCCAGTACCTGCTCCCGTGCCTCACCGGGAATTCCAGGCCCGTCGTCGTCGACCCAGAGCCGGTAACCCTCGGCAGTTGCCTCGATACCCAGGCGTACCTCGCTGTCAGCCCATTTGCAGGCGTTGTCCAGCAGGTTGCCCAGCAGCTCCAGCAGGTCCTCGCGGTCCCAGGGCAGCAACAACCCCGGTGGTACATCACGCGCCAGCAGCAGCCCCTCGCCATGGATCATGCCCAGCGTGGAGAGCAGGCCAGGCAGCTCCGCGTCGCAGTCGAACTGCGCGCCTGGCAAGGCATCGCCCGCCAGGCGTGCGCGGTTCAGTTCACGGGCCAGGCGCTGCTGGATCTGCTCCAGTTGTTCGCGCAGTTGCACCTGCACTTCAGGCAGATCGCGCAGGCGCTCGCTCGACGCCAGGCTCAGCAGCACCGCCAGAGGGGTCTTCAGGGCATGGCCGAGGTTACCCAGCGCGTTGCGTGAGCGACGCAGGCTGTCTTCGGTGTGCGCCAGCAGGTGGTTGACCTGGTCCACCAGCGGTTGCAGTTCACTGGGCACCTGGGCATCGAGTTGGGAGCGCTGCCCCTGTTGCAATTGGGCGATCTGCTGACGGGCGCGCTCCAGCGGACGTAACGAGCGGGTCACGGTGATGCGCTGCAGGACCAGGATCAACAGCAGCGCCAGCACACCCATGCCCAGGCCGATCTGCTGCAAGCGCCTGAACCCCTCGCGTACGGGTGAATAATCCTGAGCGACGCTGATCGAGATATCCTGACCCAGGCGCCGGTAATCTCCGCGATAGGCCAACAGTTGCTGGCCTTCCGGGCCTAGCTCATGGCCATCCTCCAGCCCCGGGCGCGCGAGCTTGGGCATGTCCAGGTCCCATAGCGAACGGGAGCGCCAGGTGCCCTGCTCGAAATCGATGCGAAAGTAATACCCTGAAAACGGCCGTTGATAGGCCGCCGAGATACGCCGCTCGTCCAGTTGCAGGCCGTTGGGGCCACGGACCAGCGCCACCAGCAGGTTCTCGCTCTCCTTGCGCAGCCCGGCTTCGAGATAGCGCTGCAACCCGGCCTCGAACAACCACAGGGTCACCTGCGCCACCGCCACGCCGACCACCACCAGCACGGCCACCAGGCCGAGGCTCAGGCGTGCCTGGATCGACTTCACCCGTTGCTGCTCCCGGCGTAGACATAGCCCTGGCCGCGACGGGTCTCGATCACGCTGCGCCCCAGCTTGCGCCGCAGGTGATTGACGTGCACCTCGAGCACGTTGGAGTCACGCTCGGTTTCCCCGTCGTAGAGATGCTCGGCCAAGTGGCTCTTGGACAGGACCTGCTGCGGGTGCAGCATGAAATAGCGCAGCAGGCGAAACTCGGCGGCGGTCAGTTGCACATCCACCCCCTCGCGCACGACGCACTGACGCCCTTCGTCCAGGTGCAGGCCCGCCGCCTCCAGGCGCGGCTGGTTGGCCAGGCCACGGGCACGGCGCAGCAGGGCCTGGATGCGCAGTTGCAGTTCTTCGGGGTGGAAGGGTTTGGTGAGGTAGTCGTCGGCCCCGGCCTTCAGCCCTTCGATGCGTTCGGCCCAGGAACCGCGAGCGGTGAGAATGAGCACGGGGATGGCCAGCGCAGCGGCACGCCACTGCGTCAGTACCTCCAACCCCGGCAGACCGGGCAGGCCGAGGTCGAGGATGATCAGGTCATAGGGCTCACTCTGCCCCTGGTAGACCGCGTCACGACCGTCGGCCAGCCAGTCCACGGCATAGCCCTGGCGTTGCAGGCTGGCGATCAATTCGTCGGCCAGAGGCACATTGTCCTCGACAAGCAACAGGCGCATTCAGTCGTCTTCCTCGTCCTTGATCAAAACGCCGGTACGGGCGTCGTACTTGATTTCACGCACCACACCGGCCGGGGTCAGCAGTTCGACCTCGTACTCGTAACGGCCGTGCTTCTCTTCCAGCTCGGCCTCCAGCAAACGCGCCCCGGGGTAGCGCCCCAGGGCTGCGTCGAGCAATTGCTCAAGCGGGAGGATGATGCCCTGCTGTCGCAGTTCCAGGGCTTCGTCCTGGTCCAGGTCGCGGGCGGTCGCCGGCGAGCAGGCGACCCATAATGCCAGTGCCAGACAGGGCACCGCTCGCGGCAGGGTGTTCATCAGTTGTCTCGTTCGTCCTTCAGCACTTCACCAGTCTTGGCGTCCAGGGCCACGTCCCATTCGACGTTCTGCGCATCGCGCAGTTCGACCTTGTAGACATAGCGGCCGTATTCGTCTTCGAGCTCGGAATCGGTCACGGTCGAGCCGGGATGCTTGGCCACGGCGGCGGCCTTGAGCTCATCCAGAGACTTGATGGTCTTGGCATTGACCAGTTTGACCACTTCGTCGGGCTGCACGTCCTTGGCGAAGGCGGCAGTGGCACCGAAGGTCAGGGCAGCGGCGGTGAACAGGGCAGTCAACGTTTTCATAGGGTCTCTCCATCGAGGTGCGTATGTTGTCTACGGGGTTAAGATTAACCACCGGTCCTTAACTCAACCTGAAAACAGCTGGCGACATGATAGCGCCGTTCGCAGCCTCCGAGCGCCCGTCGAACCCCATTTGCCTATAATGCGTCCTTGCCCTTCAAGAGACAGCCATGAGCGCCATCCATATCAAGTATCCCGCCCTGACCTTCAAGGCCGGCCGACGCGCCCTGGCGCAGATCCGCGAGCGCGGCCTGCGGGCTGTCGATGTCGGGGTGCTGCCGGGCGCGGCCGGCGGCCCCAAGCCGCTGGGTATTCAGGGTCTGGACCTGGCACTGTTCGGCCAGTTGCTGCCTTCGGCACCGCGGCAGCGCTCGCTGATCGGCGCCTCGATCGGCTCCTGGCGCTTTGCCAGCGCCTGCCTGGACGACCCCGTGGCCGGCCTGCGGCGCCTGGGCGAGCTGTATACCGAGCAGGATTTCGCCAAGGGGGTGACGCCCGCGCAGATCAGCCAGAGCTGCCAGCGCATGCTCGACGATCTGCTACAGGGCCGTGACGGCCAGATCCTGGCCAATCCGAACTATCGCCTGAATATCCTGGTGGTGAAGAGCCATGGCCAGCTTGCCCATGATCACCCCGCGCGGCTGGGCATGGGCCTGTCCTCGGTGATTGCCAGCAACCTGCTCGGGCGTTCGCGCCTGGCCCGTCACTTCGAACGCATCATCCTGCATGACGGCCGTAGCGCACCACCACTGGACGCATTGACCGACTTTCCCTCGCGCTGCCTGCCCCTGGACCTGGGCAACCTGCGACAGGCGCTGCTCGCGTCGGGCTCGATCCCGATGGTGATGGAGGGCGTGCGCGATATTCCCGGCGCTGGCAACGGCACCTACCGTGACGGCGGCCTGCTGGACTACCACCTCGACCTGCCCTATCGAGGCGACGACCTGGTGCTCTATCCGCACTTCACCGACAAGGTCGTGCCCGGCTGGTTCGACAAGGCCCTGCCCTGGCGTCGCGGCGATGCCACACGCCTGCACAATGTGCTGCTGATGACGCCATCGCCGCAGTACCTGGCCGCCCTGCCCTATGGCAAGCTGCCGGACCGCAACGACTTCAAGCGTTTCATGGGGGATGCGCCGACTCGCAAGCGCTATTGGTACAAGGCCATCGCCGAAAGCCAGCGCCTGGGCGACGAGCTGCTGGAACTGGTCGCCACCGGGCGGCTGCATGAACGGTTGCAAGCCTTGTAGCAAGCATGCTGGTAGACTGCGCGCATTCTTGATTCACACAGAGTTCTGCCAGCGTGGAAATTTTCAAAGAGTTCACCTTCGAGTCCGCTCACCGCCTGCCCCACGTCCCCGAAGGACACAAATGCGGTCGCCTGCACGGCCATTCGTTCAAGGTCGCCCTGCACCTGACTGGCCCGCTCGACCCGCACACCGGCTGGATCCGCGACTTCGCCGAGGTCAAGGCGATCTTCAAGCCGATCTACGATCGCCTCGACCACAACTACCTGAACGACATTCCCGGCCTGGAAAACCCGACCAGCGAAGTGATCGCCAAGTGGATCTGGGAACAGGTCAAGCCGCTACTGCCGGAACTATCGAAAGTGCGTATCCACGAGACCTGCACCAGTGGTTGCGAATACACCGGCGACTGACCACTCGGCCGTCAGGGCTGTGGGTTGGGATGAGGCGGAACGCCAGACTGACTGACAATCAGCGTAAAGCCGCCGCGCTTGCCGATCTGGTCATTGAGGTAGGCGATATTCTCCACCTGACGCCTGACCTGGCGTCCCTTCGGGCTGTAGAGCGTCAGGTTCGGCAACACATCGTTGTCACGCAATGCTGCGGGGTTCAGGCCCGGAATATGCCACAGGGGCGTTCGCTGTGCAGATGTAAGGGTGTATAGCGGAGTGGTCAACTGAATCGGTGGGTCAATAGGCAGCTCGAACGAAGCCCCGTTAGGGTCGTTGATCTGGACCCTGGCCGGCTCGTCCACGTTCACGCCCGCTGGCGAGTCGGCGCTATAGAACCCCAGGTAGCCGTTGCGACTGGTGTCGAGCCAGTAGTCGAGCTCGGGCCAGGCATGCGCGTTGCGCCCTTCGTAGGCGGGACGGATCTCGTACACATAGCCGTCGGCATGGCGGTAGACACCGAACCAGAAGCAGTCACTCACATAGCGTTTGTGTGCGTCCTTGCCGAACAAGCCTTCGAGCAGAAACGACTGGATCATCTCCTCGCCGTAGTCCCAACTGGTGATCAACCAGCCATCGTCTCCATTCCAGTCATCGAACTCGACCCAGAACGGCCGGAACATGTCACTGTCCTCTTTCCATTGGCCGACGGTAACAGGGCGATCATGAAGCTGCCATTGGCAACGCGCGTTGAAACTCAGCAGGGGTTGAAACTCGAGACTGGACATACGGCGCTCCTTGAAGTGAGGGAGCGTCAACGCTAAATAGTGCGAGCGCGGCGCAGCAGCCTGAAGCCTTACCCCAGCGACTGCTGCAGGAAAGCAGGCGCGATGTAGCGCTGGTAATGGGCCTCGGAAAGCAGGAAGAACTCCCGGTCGATGGCATCGCGCAACTGCGGCAGCTCCCATTCGCGGAACTCCGGCAGCAGGGCCATGCCGTAGGCTTCCAGGTCACGGATCACGCGGGCACCGCGGGCGATCAACTGGTAGGCCCAGCAGTATTCGGACTGGTGTGCAAGAAAGCGGATCGAGCGCTGTTCGAGCTGCTCGCGCAAACGGTCTTTGTCGAACACTTCAAGCTTGGCCATCATCACCTGCACCAGCAACTGCTCCAGGCGCAGCCAGACGGCACGCTTCTGCTCCTCGTCATAACCGTTCCAATTGATCACTTCATGGTGAAAGCGCTTGCAGCCACGGCAGACGGTGTCTCCGTAGACAGTTGAGCAAAGGCCGACGCAAGGGGTCTTGATGGACTGGTTGGACATGGAAAAACAACGGCTTGGCGGTGGAACACGGCGTCATGTTAGCCCTTTGTCTAACCGGGGTCACTCGTTAAAGTCATCGTCGGCAACTTACCTTCCGTGTTTTTTTGCCGTAGAATCATCCCGCCTTTTCAAGGCAACAATGTCCGTTGGAAGCTGTTTTCAAAGCGTCACGAGCACAGTTCATCCGGTAGAACGGTGTTGGCCCAGGCCATGCTCCCCGCATGGCCCGCGCCAACCCCTCATCAACGCTCCGTTCTACAGGCGTAAAACTTTGAAAGCAGCTTCTGTAAGGATTCACTGCGACCCTGGCTGGACGGCTCAAAAAGCCGTGATCCGCGCATGGGTGCAGGGAATGCTGGATGAGCGTCCCGGACTCCCTTTAGGGACCACTGATGAGGGTAATAACTGTGCTTGAAGCCTACCGCAAACACATCGAAGAGCGTGCCGCCCTGGGTATCGTGCCCCAGCCGCTGAACGCCGAACAAACTGCAGGCCTGGTCGAGCTGCTGAAAAACCCGCCGGCCGGCGAAGAAGCCTTCCTCGTAGACCTGATCACCAATCGCGTTCCGCCAGGAGTCGACGAAGCTGCCTACGTCAAGGCCGCGTTCCTCTCCGCTGTCGCCAAGGGCGAAGCCAAGTCGCCACTGATCGACCGCAAGCACGCCACCGAGCTGCTGGGCACCATGCAGGGTGGCTACAACATCGAGACGCTGGTCGCGCTGCTGGACGACGCCGAACTGGGCGCCGTCGCGGGCGAACAGCTCAAGCACACCCTGCTGATGTTCGACGCCTTCCACGACGTGGCCGAAAAAGCCAAGGCCGGCAACGTGCACGCCAAGGCCGTCCTGGAGTCCTGGGCTGCCGGCGAGTGGTTCACCTCGCGCCCAGCCATCGCCGACAAGTACACCCTGACCGTATTCAAGGTGCCAGGCGAAACCAACACCGATGACCTGTCCCCTGCCCCGGACGCCTGGTCGCGCCCTGACATCCCACTGCACGCCCTGGCCATGCTGAAGATGGCCCGCGACGGCATCGAGCCTTCGCAACCAGGTTCGGTCGGCCCACTGGCCCAGATCGAAGCAGTCAAGGCCAAGGGCTTCCCGGTTGCCTACGTCGGCGACGTGGTCGGTACCGGCTCCTCGCGTAAATCGGCCACCAACTCGGTGCTGTGGTTCTTCGGCGACGACATCCCGTACGTGCCGAACAAGCGCGCCGGTGGTTTCTGCTTCGGCACCAAGATCGCTCCGATCTTCTACAACACCATGGAAGACGCCGGCGCCCTGCCAATCGAATTCGACTGCACCAACCTGGCCATGGGCGATGTCATCGACGTCTACCCGTTCAAAGGTGAAGTCAAGCGTCACGACAGCGGCGAGCTGGTCACCACCTTCGAACTGAAAACCGAAGTGCTGCTGGACGAAGTCCGCGCTGGCGGCCGTATTCCATTGATCGTCGGCCGTGGCCTGACCGAAAAAGCCCGTGCCGAACTGGGCCTGGGGGCTTCGGACCTGTTCAAGAAGCCAGAACAGCCTGCCGACACCGGCAAGGGCTTCACCCTGGCGCAGAAGATGGTCGGTCGCGCCTGCGGCCTGCCGGAAGGCCAAGGCGTACGCCCGGGTGCCTACTGCGAACCGAAGATGACCACCGTCGGTTCCCAGGACACCACCGGCCCGATGACCCGTGACGAGCTGAAGGACCTGGCATGCCTGGGCTTCTCCGCCGACCTGGTCATGCAGTCGTTCTGCCACACCGCCGCCTACCCGAAACCGATCGACGTCAACACCCACCACACCCTGCCGGATTTCATCCGCACCCGTGGCGGCGTGTCCCTGCGTCCAGGCGACGGCATCATCCACAGCTGGCTGAACCGCATGCTGCTGCCTGACACCGTCGGCACCGGTGGCGACTCGCACACCCGCTTCCCGATCGGCATCTCGTTCCCGGCCGGTTCCGGCCTGGTCGCCTTCGCCGCTGCCACCGGCGTCATGCCGCTGGACATGCCGGAGTCGGTGCTGGTGCGCTTCAAGGGCAAGCTGCAACCGGGCATCACCCTGCGTGACCTGGTCCACGCCATCCCTTACTACGCCATCCAGAAGGGCCTGCTGACCGTCGAGAAGAAAGGCAAGAAGAACGCCTTCTCCGGCCGCATCCTGGAAATCGAAGGCCTGGACGAGCTGACCGTCGAGCAGGCGTTCGAGCTGTCCGACGCCTCCGCCGAGCGCTCGGCTGCCGGTTGCACCATCAAGCTGCCGGAAAAGGCCATCGCCGAGTACCTGCAGTCGAACATCACCCTGCTGCGCTGGATGATCAGCGAAGGCTACGGCGACGCTCGCACCATGGAGCGCCGTGCACAGGCGATGGAAGCCTGGCTGGCCAACCCTGAGCTGCTGTCGGCCGACGCCGATGCCGAATACGCCGAGATCATCGAAATCGACCTGGCCGACGTCAAGGAGCCTGTGCTCTGTGCGCCGAACGACCCGGACGACGCCCGCCTGCTGTCGCAGGTACAAGGCGAGAAGATCGACGAAGTGTTCATCGGTTCGTGCATGACCAACATCGGCCACTTCCGCGCTGCCGGCAAGCTGCTGGACAAGGTCAAGGGCGGTATCCCGACCCGTCTGTGGCTGGCGCCGCCCACCAAGATGGACGCCCACCAGCTGACCGAGGAAGGCTACTACGGCATCTACGGCAAGGCTGGCGCGCGCATGGAAATGCCAGGCTGCTCGCTGTGCATGGGTAACCAGGCACGTGTGCAGACCGGTTCGACCGTGGTCTCCACCTCGACCCGTAACTTCCCGAACCGTCTGGGCGATGCCACCAACGTCTACCTGGCGTCGGCGGAGCTGGCTGCAGTCGCGTCGATCCTCGGCAAGCTGCCGACCGTCGAAGAGTACCTGCAGTACGCCAAGGATATCGACAGCATGGCTGCCGACGTCTACCGCTACCTGAGCTTCGATCAGATCGCCGAGTTCCGTGAAGCGGCGGCCAACGCCAAGATCCCGGTGGTTCAGGCGTAAGCTGAGCAGTCGGTTGTAAATGAAAAGCCCCGGTAGAAATACCGGGGCTTTTTCGTGGCTCGGGCGATTGTGGAGTGAATTGAAGCCCTACCGCTGAACCCAGGGTCAGAAGGCGTCGCCAGGCACCCTCACCCACCCTTCCATCAAGACCCGCGCACTGCGGCTCATGATGGCCCTGGTCACCGTCCACTCACCCTCCGCCTTCCGCGCCTCGGCGCCCACCCGCAACGTCCCGGACGGGTGACCGAAACGCACCGCGCTACGCTCTCCTCCACCGGCCGCCAGGTTCACCAGAGTGCCGGGAATCGCCGCCGCCGTGCCAATGGCCACCGCCGCCGTCCCCATCATCGCGTGATGCAACTTGCCCATGGATAGCGCCCGCACCACCAGATCGATATCGCTCGCCGCCACAGCCTTGCCGCTGGAAGCGGTATACGACGTAGCAGGCGCGACGAAAGCGACCTTCGGCGTGTGCTGGCGGCCGGCGGCCTGGTCGATGTGTTCGATCAGGCCCATACGCACAGCGCCATGGGCGCGGATGGTCTCGAAACGCGCCAGCGCGGCGGCATCGCCATTGATCGCATCCTGAAGCTCGGTTCCGGTGTAACCGATGTCGGCGGCATTGACGAAGATGGTCGGGATACCCGCATTGATCAGGGTCGCCTTGAACGTGCCGACACCTGGCACCTCGAGGTCGTCAACCAGGTTGCCGGTAGGGAACATCGCCCCGCCGCCCTCGCCGTCTTCATCGGCTGCAGGGTCGAGGAACTCCAGTTGCACTTCGGCCGCCGGGAAGGTCACGCCATCGAGCTCGAAGTCGCCGGTTTCCTGCACCTCACCCTCGGTGATCGGTACATGAGCAATGATGGTCTTGCCGATATTGGCCTGCCAGATGCGCACGGTCGCCATGCCGTTGCGCGGGATGCGTGCCGGGTCCACCAGGCCACTGGCGATGGCGAACGAACCTACGGCCGCCGAGAGGTTGCCGCAGTTGCCACTCCAGTCGACGAACGCCTTGTCGATGGCGACCTGGCCGAACAGGTAGTCGACATCGTGATCGGCCTTGCTGCTTGGCGAAAGAATCACGGTCTTGCTGGTGCTGGAGGTCGCACCGCCCATGCCGTCGATCTGCTTGGCGTAGGGGTCGGGACTGCCGATCACTCGCAACAGCAAGGCATCGCGCGCAGGGCCTGGCACCTGGGCGCGCTCGGGAAGGTCTTGCAGGCGGAAGAACACGCCCTTGCTGGTGCCACCACGGATGTAGGTGGCGGGGATTTTCACTTGCGCTACAGATGCCATGAGCACTCATCCTTCAAGGCCCCACACCCCCCCTGTGGGAGCGGGCTTGCCCCGCGATGGCGTCAGAACAGACAGCGATATTGCTCCTGCTGACGCAATCGCGGGACTAGCCCGCTCCTACAGAGTAAAGGCAGGGTTCAGGTCATTAGGCCGTCGCTTCGAGGAAGTCCTGGGCAAAGCGCTGCAGCACCCCGCCCGCCTCGTAGATCGACACTTCTTCAGCGGTGTCCAGACGGCAGGTCACCGGCACTTCGACACGCTCGCCATCGCGGCGGGTCACCACCAGCGTCAGGGTTGCGCGCGGCGTGCGCGCACCGACCACATCGTAGGTCTCGCTGCCGTCCAGGCCCAGGGTCACGCGCGTTGTGCCCGGCTGGAACTCCAGCGGCAACACACCCATGCCGATCAGGTTGGTGCGATGGATGCGCTCGAAGCCTTCGGCGACAATCGCCTCGACGCCCGCCAGACGCACGCCCTTGGCCGCCCAGTCCCGCGACGAGCCCTGGCCGTAGTCAGCGCCGGCGACAATGATCAGCGGCTGCTTGCGCGCCATGTAGGTCTCGATCGCCTCCCACATGCGCGTCACCTTGCCCTCCGGCTCGATACGCGCCAGCGAGCCCTGCTTCACGCTGCCGTCTTCCTTGCGCACCATCTCGTTGAACAGCTTGGGGTTGGCGAAGGTCGCGCGCTGCGCGGTGAGGTGGTCGCCGCGGTGGGTGGCGTAGGAGTTGAAGTCCTCTTCCGGCAGGCCCATCTTCGCCAGGTACTCGCCCGCCGCGCTGTCGAGCATGATGGCGTTCGACGGCGACAGGTGGTCGGTGGTGATGTTGTCCGGCAGCACCGCCAGCGGACGCATGCCGCGCAGGGTGCGCTCACCGGCCAGGGCGCCTTCCCAGTAAGGGGGACGACGAATATAGGTGCTCATCGGGCGCCATTCGTACAACGGCGCAACCTTCGGCCCCTTGTCTTCCTCGATGGTGAACATCGGGATATACACCTGGCGGAACTGCTCGGGCTTGACCGAAGCACGCACAACGGCATCGATCTCTTCGTCGCTCGGCCAGATATCCTTCAGGCGGATTTCCTTGCCATCGACCACGCCCAGCACATCCTTCTCGATATCGAAGCGGATGGTGCCGGCGATGGCATAGGCCACCACCAGCGGCGGCGACGCCAGGAATGCCTGCTTGGCGTAGGGATGGATACGCCCGTCGAAGTTGCGGTTGCCCGAGAGCACTGCCGTGGCATAGAGATCACGGTCAATGATCTCCTGCTGGATCACCGGGTCCAGTGCGCCGGACATGCCGTTGCAGGTGGTGCAGGCGAAGGCGACGATACCGAAGCCCAACTGCTCGAGCTCCTGTTCCAGGCCGGCCTCTTTCAGAT
The DNA here is from genome assembly GCF_001636055.1 of Pseudomonas putida. Lineage (NCBI taxonomy): Bacteria > Pseudomonadati > Pseudomonadota > Gammaproteobacteria > Pseudomonadales > Pseudomonadaceae > Pseudomonas > Pseudomonas putida. The sequence goes on along the minus strand of NZ_CP011789.1, from coordinate 2,538,086 downwards.
ACAGCTGTACCGCCTTGGAGCCCGGCGCCAGCGAGGACTTGACCCAGGGTTTGCGCACCAGGCCGAGCCGGTTGGCGTTGCGCGCCAGCAGGCCGGCGGCGATGACATTGCGCGGGTTGCTGGTGTTGGTGCAACTGGTGATGGCGGCGATGATCACCGCACCATCGGGCATCTGCCCCGGCACTTCCTCCCAAGCCCCGGCAATGCCCTTTGCCGCCAGGTCGCTGGTAGCCACGCGGGCGTGCGGGTTGGACGGGCCGGCCATGTTGCGCACCACACTCGACAGGTCGAAGGTCAGCGTGCGCTCGTATTCAGCCTTGGCCAGGCTGTCGGCCCAAAGGCCGGCGACCTTGGCGTAGGTCTCGACCAGTTGCACCTGCTGGTCGTCACGACCGGTCAGGCGCAGGTAGTCGATGGTCTGCTGGTCGATGGCGAACATCGCCGCAGTGGCGCCGTATTCAGGCGCCATGTTGGAAATGGTGGCACGGTCGCCCAGGGTTAGCGCCCGGGCACCCTCACCATGGAATTCGAGGTAGGCGCCAACCACTTTCTGCTTGCGCAGGAACTCGGTCAGAGCCAGTACCAAGTCGGTAGCGGTGATGTTCGGCGCCAGTCGACCGGTCAGCTCGACGCCGACGATTTCCGGCAGGCGCATCCACGAAGCGCGACCGAGCATGACGTTCTCGGCCTCAAGGCCACCCACGCCGATGGCGATCACGCCCAGGGCGTCCACATGCGGCGTGTGACTGTCGGTGCCGACGCAAGTGTCCGGGTAGGCCACGCCGCGATCGCTGTGGATCACTGGCGACATCTTCTCCAGGTTGATCTGGTGCATGATGCCGTTGCCCGGCTGGATCACGTCGACGTTCTTGAACGCCTGCTTGGTCCAGTTGATGAAGTGGAAACGGTCTTCGTTGCGACGGTCTTCGATGGCGCGGTTCTTCTCGAATGCTTGCGGATCGAAACCGCCGCATTCCACGGCCAGCGAGTGGTCGACGATCAATTGCACCGGCACCACTGGATTGACCTGCGCTGGATCGCCACCCTTGTCGGCGATGGCATCGCGCAGGCCCGCCAGGTCGACCAGGGCGGTCTGGCCGAGAATGTCGTGGCACACCACGCGCGCCGGGAACCAGGGGAAGTCGAGGTCGCGCTTGCGCTCGATCAATTGTCCGAGCGAGGCGTCGAGGGTGGCCGGATCGCAGCGGCGTACCAGGTTTTCGGCGAGCACGCGGGAGGTATAGGGAAGGCCGTCGTAGGCGCCGGGCTTGATGGCCTCGACCGCCGCGCGGGTGTCGAAGTAGTCCAGGGCGGTGCCTGGCAGGTTCTTGCGGTATGCGGTGTTCATATCGTTATCAGGCTCGGTCACGGTTATCCAAGGGCCGCGGTCGCTCTTGTAGGAGCGGGCTTGTCCCGCGATGGCGTCAGTCGTGCCAATGATGCTGTCTGGTCTGACGCTATCGCGGGGCAAGCCCGCTCCTACAGGGCGCGCGGCGCGCCTTTTGTCAGCGCTTGTCGATCGGCACGAACTGGCGCTGCTCGACGCCGGTGTACTCGGCGCTCGGACGAATGATGCGGTTGTTGGCGCGCTGCTCGAACACGTGCGCCGCCCAGCCGGTCAGGCGCGAGCAGACGAAGATCGGGGTGAACAGCTTGGTCGGGATGCCCATGAAGTGGTACGCCGAGGCATGGTAGAAATCGGCGTTGGGGAACAAGCGCTTCTGCTCCCACATGGTCTTGTCGATGGCCTCGGATACCGGGTACAGGACCTTGTCGCCCACCTCGTCGGCCAACTGCTTCGACCAGCCCTTGATCACCTCGTTGCGCGGGTCGGACTCTTTGTAGATGGCGTGGCCGAAGCCCATGATCTTGTCCTTGCGCTCGAGCATGCGCAGCAGCTCGGCGGTCGCCTCCTGCGGACTCTGGAAGCGCTCGATCAGCTCCATCGCCGCCTCGTTGGCACCACCGTGCAACGGGCCGCGCAGCGAGCCGATGGCGGCCGTGACGCAGGAGTACAGGTCCGACAGGGTCGAGGCACAGACCCGCGCAGTGAAGGTCGAGGCGTTGAATTCGTGCTCGGCGTAAAGGATCAGCGAGACGTTCATCACCTTCACGTGCAGCTCGCTCGGCTTCTTGCCGTGCAGCAGGTGCAGGAAGTGGCCACCGAGGGTGTCCTCGTCGCTGCTGCAGTCGATGCGCACGCCGTGGTGGGTGAAGCGGTACCAGTAGCACATCACCGCCGGGAACAGTGCCAGCAGGCGATCGGTCTTGTCGCGCTGGGCCTCGAAGGTCAGCTCCGGCTCCAGGGTTCCGAGCACCGAGCAGCCTGTGCGCATCACGTCCATCGGATGGGCGTCGCGCGGGATGCGCTCGAGCACTTCCTTGAGCGCTTGCGGCAGGTCGCGCAGGCCCTTGAGCTTGTGTTTGTAGTCATCCAGCTCGGCCTTGTTTGGCAGCTCACCATAGAGCAGCAGGTAGGCGACTTCCTCGAACTCGGCACCAGCGGCCAGGTCGCGCACGTCGTAGCCACGATAGGTCAGGCCGGCACCGGCCTGGCCCACGGTCGACAGCGCGGTCTGCCCGGCCACCTGGCCACGCAGGCCGGCACCACTGAGTACTTTTGCTTCGGCCATGGTGTTTCTCCTTTCTTGAATTTGTTATGAAGTCTTTCTGGCTAATCTGCAGCGATCGCACCGGCCCCATCGCGGGACAAGCCCGCTCCCACAGAGGAGTGCCTGACCCTTGTGGGAGCGGGCTTGCCCCGCGATGGGGCCGATACCGCCGGCATGGCTTACCCTTTCTTCTGCGCAAACAGCGCATCGAGGCTCTGCTCGAACGCGTGATAACCAATGGCATCGTAGAGCTCCATGCGGGTCTGCATGGTGTCGATCACATTCTTCTGCGTACCGTCGCGGCGCAGGGCGGCGTAGACGTTCTCGGCAGCCTTGTTCATGGCGCGAAACGCCGACAGTGGGTACAGCACCAGCGATACATCGACCGACGCCAGCTCGTCGGTGGTGTACAGCGGCGTGGCACCGAACTCGGTGATATTGGCCAGGATCGGCGCCTTCACCCGGTCGGCGAAGGTCTTGTACATCTGCAGCTCGGTGATGGCTTCGGGGAAGATCATGTCGGCGCCGGCCTCGATGCACGCCTCGGCACGGTCCAATGCCGCATTCAAGCCTTCCACCGCCAGGGCGTCGGTACGTGCCATGATCACGAAGCTGTCGTCAGTGCGCGCATCCACCGCTGCCTTGATCCGGTCGACCATCTCCTGCTGCGAGACGATCTCCTTGTTCGGCCGATGACCACAGCGCTTGGCGCCGACCTGGTCCTCGATGTGAATGGCCGCGGCGCCGAACTTGCACATCGAGCGCACCGTGCGGGCGACGTTGAACGCCGAGGCACCAAAGCCGGTGTCGACATCCACCAGCAGCGGCAGGTCGCACACATCCGTGATCCGGCGAACATCGGTCAGCACGTCGTCCAGCCCGCTGATGCCCAGGTCCGGCAGCCCCAGGGAGCCGGCAGCAACCCCGCCACCGGACAGGTAGATGGCCTTGAACCCGGCGCGCTTGGCCAGCAGCGCATGGTTGGCGTTGATCGCTCCGACTACCTGCAGCGGATGCTCGGCGGCTACGGCGTCGCGAAAACGCTGACCGGGGGTGCTCTTCACAGTCATGACTCACCTCGTGGGCTGTTGTTGTGGGCGTCCTGGTAGTGACGCTCGATATTGCGCTTGGACGCACCGATATGGCGGCGCATCAGGAGTTCGGCCAGCTCGCCGTCACGGTCGGCGATGGCATCGAGTATGCGGTGGTGTTCGGCGAAAGCCTGGCGCGGACGGTTGGGGGTGGCCGAGAACTGGATGCGGTACATGCGCACCAGCTGGTACAGCTCGCCGCACAGCATCTTGACCAGGGTCTGGTTGCCGCTGCCCTGGATGATCCGATAGTGGAAGTCGAAATCGCCTTCCTGTTGGTAGTAGCCAAGCCCGGCCTGGAATGCCGCATCGCGCTCGTGGGTATCGAGCACCTGGCGCAGTTCGTCGATCTGGGCCACGCTCATGCGTTCAGCGGCGAGCCTGCAGGCCATGCCTTCGAGCGATTCGCGGATTTCGTACAGCTCGATCAGCTCAGCATGGTTGAGCGATACCACCCGTGCACCGACATGCGGCACACGCACCAGCAGGCGCTGGCCCTCCAGTCGATGAATGGCCTCGCGCAGCGGACCGCGGCTGATGCCGTAGGTGCGGGCCAGCTCCGGCTCGGAAATCTTGCTGCCCGGGGCGATATCCCCCTTCACGATGGCCGCCTGGATGCGCCGAAAGACATTCTCTGAAAGCGTTTCGGAATCATCTGCAACCGGTGCGAGGGCCTGGGGGGCTTCCAGCATGATTGTCGACACCTTGTAAGTTGATAGCGCCAAAACTAGCCAAATAAAGGTGCATAGTCAAAGACAAAAACAACATTGTCGACAATTGTCTAATAACGAACTTACCCCACGCTGCCGCGGTCAGATCGCAGCGCGCTGGCGTCAAGACGTCGGCGTGATAGAATGCCGCGCTTCCCAAGGATTACGGATAGTGTGCCTGTCATCATTTCATGCTGTTGACAGATGAACGAGGCGCTTGCGCCCTGCCCCGAACACAGACAGCACCGCGCCAGGACTATGAGACCCACGTTTTATTCACTGTTGTTCAGCCTCGCCTTGCTGCCGGCGCTTGGCCATGCGGCCGAAAAGACCGTGTACGGCCTGAACGAGTACGCCCGCCTGGGCGATCTTGACCTTGAAGTGGCCGCCAAGCTCGACACCGGCGCCAAGACCGCCTCGCTCAGCGCGCGCGACATCAAGCGCTTCAAGCGCGACGGCGAAAGCTGGGTGCGTTTCTACCTGGCCATCGACGCCGCCCACAAGCACCCCATCGAACGCCCACTGGCCCGCGTGAGCAAGATCAAGCGGCGCGCCGGTGACTACAATCCGGATGAAGGCAAGGCCTACACCGCCCGCCCGGTGATCGAACTGAACATCTGCATGGGCCAGGCCCTGCGCACCATCGAAGTCAATCTTACCGACCGCAGCGCCTTCCAGTTCCCGCTGCTGATCGGCTCCGAGGCACTCAAGCACTTCGACGCGCTGGTCGACCCCAGCCTCAAATACGCGGCCGGCAAACCTGCCTGTGCCACCGAAGCTCCCAAAGTAGAGTAATTCCGATGCGCTCTCTTACCCTGCACCTGAAAGTCCTGATCACCGTCCTGGTGCTGCTGGGCGTGACGGTCACCTGCTACCAGATCTTCATCCTGGGCATCCCGGTAACCGAAGACGAGACCGACGACCTGTGGAACATCGACGCCAAGGTCGAGTTCGTTGCCAGTCCCAAGGACCCGGTAAAGATCCAGATGTTCGTGCCGCCGCTGAACCGCGACTACGTGAGCCTCAACGAGAGCTTCATCTCCAACAACTACGGGGTCAGCGTCAATCGCACCGATGGCAATCGCAAGGTCACCTGGTCGGCTCGCCGCGCCAGCGGCAATCAGACCCTCTACTACCGCCTGGTCCTGACCAAGCGCTACAGCACCGAAAAAGCCAAGATCAAGGGCCCGACCTTCCGTGACAGCCTGGCGGTCGAAGGCCCCGAGAAGATTGCCGCCGAAGCGCTGATGGCACCGATCCGCCAGCACTCTGCCGACGTCGAGACCTTCGTCAGCGAGACCATCAAGCGCGTCAACAACCCCAACGATGACAACGCCAAGCTGCTGCTGGCCGGCGACAACTCCCCCATGAAGAAAGCCCAGGTCATCGACCTGCTGCTGTCGATCGCCCACGTGCCGATGGAAAAGGTCCACACCATCCGCCTGGTTGCCGACACCCCGCAAAGCCCTGAACTGTGGCTGCGCAGCTTCAACGGCAACGCCTGGCTGTACTTCAACCCGGAAACCGGCGAGCAGGGCCTGCCCAATGACCGCCTGCTGTGGTGGACCGGCGATGAAAACCTGATCACCGTCGATGGCGGCAAGAAGGCCACCGTCACCTTCAGCATGAACAACAGCGAGATGAACGCCATCCGCCTGGCCAAGCTGACCGACGAGAACACCGACGCCGACTTCCTCGAGTACTCCCTGTACGGCCTGCCGCTGCAAACCCAGCAGACCTTCATGATCATGGTGATGATCCCGATCGGCGTGCTGGTCATCCTCGTACTGCGCAACCTGATCGGCATTCAGACCCTCGGCACCTTCACTCCGGTGCTGATTGCCCTGGCCTTCCGCGAAACGCAGCTAGGCTTCGGCATCGTGCTGTTCACGGTGATCACCGCCCTGGGCCTTTCGCTGCGCTCCTATCTTGAACACCTGAAGCTGCAGATGCTGCCGCGCCTGTCGGTGGTGCTGACCTTCGTCGTGGTGCTGATCGCCGCGATCAGCCTGTTCAGCCACAAGCTGGGCCTGGAGCGCGGGCTGTCGGTGGCACTGTTCCCGATGGTGATCCTGACCATGACCATCGAGCGCCTGTCGATCACCTGGGAAGAACGTGGCGGCGGCCATGCAATGAAAGTCGCCGTCGGCACCCTGTTCGCAGCCTCCCTGGCGCACCTGCTGATGACTGTGCCGGAAGCCGTGTACTTCGTCTTCACCTTCCCGGCCGTGCTGCTGATCCTGGTGGGCTTCATGCTGGCGATGGGTCGCTACCGCGGCTACCGCCTGACCGAGCTCGTTCGCTTCAAGGCATTCCTGAAGAAGGCTGACGCCTGATGTTCGGACTGATCAAGACGTGGAAAGCCCTGGAGGCTCGGGGCATCATGGGTATCAACCGGCGCAACGCGGACTATGTCCTGAAGTACAACAAGCGCCACCTGTACCCGATCGTCGACGACAAGATCATCACCAAGGAGCGCGCACTGGCGGCCGGCATCCATGTGCCGGAGATGTACGGCATCATCGAAACCGAAAAAGAGATCGAGAAGCTCGACGAGATCATCGGCGGGCGCAGCGACTTCGTCATCAAGCCGGCGCAAGGCGCTGGCGGCGATGGCATCCTGGTGGTCGCCGACCGCTTCGAGGACCGTTACCGCACGGTCTCGGGCAAGATCATCAGCCATGAGGAAATCGAGCACCAGATCTCGAGCATCCTTACCGGGCTGTATTCGCTGGGTGGGCACCGCGACCGCGCCCTGATCGAGTACCGCGTCACCCCGGACCAGATCTTCAAGAGCATCAGCTACGAAGGTGTACCCGACATCCGCATCATCGTGCTGATGGGCTACCCGGTGATGGCCATGCTGCGCCTGCCGACCCGCCAGTCCGGCGGCAAGGCCAACCTGCACCAGGGCGCGATCGGGGTCGGCGTGGACCTCGCCACCGGCGTCACCCTGCGCGGCACCTGGCTGAACCGCATCATCAGCAAACACCCGGACACCACCAACGCAGTGGATGGCGTGCAGTTGCCGAACTGGGACGGTTTCATGAAGCTGGCTGCCAGCTGCTACGAGCTGTGCGGGCTGGGCTACATCGGCGTGGACATGGTGCTGGACCAGGACAAGGGCCCGCTGATCCTTGAGCTCAACGCCCGCCCCGGCCTGAACATCCAGATCGCCAACGACTGCGGCCTGACACAGCGTACCCACGCCATCGAGGCGCATATCGAGGCGCTGGCCAAGGACGGTATCAGCGAAGATGCCGAGACCCGCGTGCGAGTGGCTCAGGGGCTGTTCGGGCATGTCGTCCAGCAGTGATGCCAGCACAGGCCGTCCCAGCAGGGGCGGCCTGCTCCAACTGGTGCTAGGCACTTTTCCTACAGCGGCCTACAATCCCCGTCCTTGATTTTCATCGCCGTCCATTCCGATGCCGACCTGTACGCTGCACCCCCTGCCCTACCAACCCGACCCTGCGCACTACTTCAGCCGCTTGCGCCTGGCCCCCGGCGCCATCCTGCTCGACAGCGCCCGCCCGGTCGCCGAGCGCGGGCGCTTCGACCTGTTCAGTGCCTGGCCACTGCAACAACTGCAAGCGCAGGACGGCGAAAGCGGTGAACACTATCTGCAGCGGCTGCGCCAGGCCCTGGCAGGACTCGGCGAGGCTACATTGCCCGACGATAGCGAACTGCCGTTCGCCGGCGGACTGATGGGCTACCTGAGCTATGACTTCGGCAGGCGCCTGGAGCATCTACCGCAGCAGGCGACAGACGACCTCGGCCTGCCCGATGCGCAACTGGGCCTGTACGCCTGGGCCGCCATCACCGACCACCAACTGCGCACCAGCCAATTGGTGTTCCATCCCGCCTTGGCCGACAGCGAACGCCAGCGCCTGATCCGCCTGTTCGAGGAGGATGACGCGCCACTCAGCGGAACCTTCAAGCTGCTGTCTCCAATGCAGGGCGATCTTCGTGCCGAGCAGTACCACGCAGCCTTCGATCAGGTACAACGCTATATCCACGCCGGCGACTGCTACCAGATCAACCTCACGCAGCGCTTTCGCGCCCCCTGCCAGGGCGATCCGTGGCACGCCTACCAGGCGCTGCGCAGCGCCTGCCCGACGCCCTTCTCGGGCTTCCAGCAACTGAGCCCCGACAGCGCACTGCTGAGCTTTTCGCCGGAGCGCTTCATCCGCGTCAGCCAGGGCAACGTCGAGACCCGCCCGATCAAGGGCACCCGACCACGCTCGGCAGACCCGGAGCAAGACCTGCGCAACGCCCGCGAGCTGCAAGCCAGCACCAAGGACCGCTCGGAGAACCTGATGATCGTTGACCTGTTGCGCAACGACATCGGCCGTACCTGCGAGATCGGCTCGGTGAAGGTGCCGGAGCTGTTCAGCCTCGAGAGCTACCCCAACGTCCACCACCTGGTCAGCAGCGTCACCGGGCGCCTGGCCGCCGACAAGGATGCACTGGACCTGATCGCCGGCAGTTTTCCCGGCGGTTCGATCACCGGGGCTCCGAAGATCCGTGCCATGCAGATCATCGATGAACTGGAGCCGACACGCCGGGCCCTGTACTGCGGCTCGCTGCTATACCTCGACGTGCGCGGCGAGATGGACAGCTCGATCGCCATCCGCAGCCTGCTGGTCAAGGAGGGTCAGGTCAGTTGCTGGGGCGGTGGCGCGGTGGTGGCTGATTCGGCGTGGGAGGCCGAGTACGAGGAGTCGATCGCCAAAGTGCGGGTGCTGATGGAGACCTTGCAGGGGCTATAGCCGATGATCCGCCGGCAAAGCGGGCGTCACCTATTCGAGCCCGTCTACCCCGCCATTTTTTGTTACCATCGACCCATTACGAGCGCACAGCGCCATACACACGATGGAAACCGCCTGATGAGCCAACCCTTCGACGTCGCCGCCCTGGCCGCGACCTATGCCAGCAAGTCCCCGCAGGACATTCTCAAGCTCGCCTTCGAACACTTCGGCGACGACCTGTGGATCTCCTTCAGCGGTGCCGAGGACGTGGTGCTGGTCGACATGGCCTGGAAGCTGAACAAGCAAGTGAAGGTGTTCAGCCTCGACACCGGTCGCCTGCACCCGGAAACCTACCGCTTCATCGACCAGGTTCGCGAGCAGTACAACCTGCCGATCGAGATCCTCAGCCCGGACCGCGCCAAGCTCGACCCATTCGTCAAGGAAAAGGGCCTGTTCAGCTTCTACAAGGATGGCCATGGCGAATGCTGTGGCATCCGCAAGATCGAGCCGCTGCGTCGCAAGCTGGCCACCGTCAGCGCCTGGGCAACCGGCCAGCGCCGCGATCAGAGCCCTGGCACCCGCAGCCAGGTTGCAGCACTGGAGATCGATTCGGCATTCTCGACGCCCGAACGCACCCTGTACAAGTTCAACCCTCTGGCACAGATGAGCAGCGCGGAAGTCTGGGGTTATATCCGCATGCTCGAGCTGCCGTACAACAGCCTGCATGAGCGCGGCTTCATCAGCATCGGCTGCGAACCTTGCACGCGCCCGGTGCTGCCGAACCAGCACGAGCGCGAGGGGCGCTGGTGGTGGGAGGAGTCGACGCAGAAGGAATGCGGATTGCACGCGGGTAACCTGATCAGCAAGGCCTGAAAACAAACGGGGCAAGCCCGCGCCTACACAAAATCTGTAGGAGCGGGCTCGCCCCGCGACGGGGCCGCAACGCGGCCCCTGCTTCATGCCAATTCAGTGCACGGGTAACTCAACCCCTTCAAACAGCTCTTCGAGCTCCTGCTTGTTGTGGCACTGGATGGCCTTGGCCATCACTTCGCGGGTCAGGTGCGGTGCGAACTTTTCAATGAAATCGCACATGAAGCCACGCAGGAAGGTGCCACGGCGGAAGCCGATCTTGGTGATGCTGGCTTCGAACAGCTCGCTCGCATCCAGGCACACCAGGTCGCTGTCGAGCTTCGGATCGACCGCCATCTTCGCGACGATACCCACGCCCAGACCGAGGCGTACATACGTCTTGATCACGTCGGCGTCTGCGGCGGTGAACACCACCTTCGGCGTCAGGCCGCGATGGTTGAACGCTTCGTCGAGCTTGGAGCGGCCCGTGAAACCGAACACATAGGTGACGATCGGGTACTCGGCCACCGCTTCGAGGGTCAGCTTCGGCAGCTTGGTCAGCGGATGCCCCTGGGGCACCACCACGCAACGATTCCATTTGTAGCACGGCATCATGATCAGATCGCCGAACAGCTCCAGCGCCTCGGTAGCGATGGCGAAATCGACAGTGCCGTCAGCGGCCATCTCGGCGATCTGCATCGGCGAGCCCTGGTGCATGTGCAGGGATACTTCGGGGTACTGCTTGATGAAGTTGCTGATCACCGGAGGCAGGGCATAGCGGGCCTGGGTATGGGTGGTCGCGATGGACAGAGTGCCCTTCTTCTCGTTGGAGAACTCCTGGGCGATCTGCTTGATGCTTTCGACCTTGCGCAGGATCTCGCCAGCGGTGGTGATGATGCGCTCGCCCGCCGGGGTGACGCGGGTCAGGTGCTTGCCGCTGCGGGCGAAGACTTCTACGCCCAGTTCGTCCTCGAGGAGACGGATCTGCTTGCTGATCCCGGGCTGAGACGTGTACAGGCTCTGCGCAGTCGCGGAGACGTTGAGGTCGTGGTGCGCTACTTCCCAGATATAGCGCAGTTGTTGAAGCTTCATAGATTCCCCTCGAATCAGCGGTAGGTCACCGGCTGCTGGCAGCAACGATTTATAACTATATTAGTGGTAAGAGAAATAAATCTAGAACTATTTTGTTACACCCCAAGGAAAAGACCTACCGCCAGTCTCAGACTTTCCTACGCCCCAAATGCTGCGCCAACGGCACCATGTATACCGGCACCGGGGACAGTTGCAGCAGCCGCACCGCTGTGCGACCAATCGGTACATCGACACCCGCGCCCTCGGCGTGACTGCCGAAGATCAACAGGTCGACCGCCAGGCGCTGGGCCTGCTCCAGAATCACTTGCGCCGGATCGCCCTGGCGCACTCGCACGGCCTTGATCACTGCCAGATCGGCCGCCTCGCCCAATTCCTCACGAAAATTTTCCAGCACCTGCTGCTCGATGTTGGCCATCACCGTATTGACCCCTTGGGAGTGAAGGCGGTCGAGGGTCTGCTCATCGAGATAGCTTTGCAGCAACGACTCGGCGAACTGGCCCATGGGTTCGACGGCGTGGATCACGTACAACTCTGCGTTGAAGGTCCGCGCCAAGGCCAGGGCGTGTTGCATGACGAAGGGCGCATACACGCCGAGATCGGTGGCGTACAGCATGGAACGGATCATTCGGCCTCCTCCACTGCCGCGGGGGCAGAGCAAGCTACAGCTTAGCAGTGCCGTGGAGAGCCGCTTCGCCGTCCGGCGCAGCGGCCAGCCATAGGCTTCAGCCCGCGCAGTTGCGCCGGTCGATGAACGCCAGCGCCTGGTACAGCGCCTCCATCTTCGGCAAGTGGCAACCGGCCTCGCGAGCACGGGCCAGGGGCTCGCCGTAGATCACCTGCAACTCCAGCGGCCGCTGCTGAGCGTGATCGTGGTACATGCTCGGCCAGTAGTCAGGCATCTGCTCGGTGACCCGGAACAGGTGCTCGGCATAGCCCTCCGGCAGGATATGCCCGCAGGCCCGTGCGCCCTCGACCACTTCGGCCATCAGCCCGCGAACCAGCGCGCGGCTGTCGGGATCAGTCATCAGAGGCGTCGTGCTGGCCTGCAGCAACACTGACAGGCCGTTGTACGGCACATTCCACACCAGCTTCTGCCAGCGCGCTTGAGCGAGGTTGTCCATTGGCTGCGAGTCGACGCCCGCCGCGCGGAACAATTCGGCGCCCTCGGCGACGATGGCTGCGCCGCGGTCATCGCTGGGACCGCTGTGGTAACCCAGGTTGACCGCACCAAGCGCCTGGTGGCGGATCACCCCAGGCGCTTCGCGGTTCACACAGATAAAGCACAGCCCCCCGAGCAGGTGCATGTCATCGCGCAACGCGCCACGCAACTGCTCCTCGACGCCCAGGCCATTCTGCAGCAACACCACCCTGGCACCGGGCGCAGCCGCCTGGACGATCAGCGGCGCCAATTCGGCGTTGCTGGTGGCCTTGGTGCCGATCAGCAACCAGTCGCACGGCGGCATGTCGCTGGCCGAGGCATAAGCCTGGACGTCCATCTGCAACTCCCCGTGCACAGCGCTGCGCAGCGTGAGCCCGTGCTCATGCACCACGCCATATTCGCTGCGCAGCAGAAAGTGCACGTCAAAACCGGCACGCGCCAGCATCAGCCCATAGAAGCCACCGATGGCACCGCTACCGATGATGCCGATGCGTTTGTTACGAGGATCCATACCGCTCTCCTGTCGAAGCGATGACTGTCTGTCCGATTTTTTTACAGCGAATCAGCCGGTTTGCGATCCTTCACTATACTCAAGCGATGAAGGTCAAATAATCGACACGGAGTCGACGATGTGTGGATTTCTGCCTCACCCTGACGGGATTCCGCTCGAACTGAATCTTCGCCCGTCTCCCAGCTTGTTCCGTCGGCACCTGCATACCCTGGGGCTTGGCGGCATCGCTTGCAACCACCCGCGTGCCTACCGTCGCGGCACTGCGGTGGAAGTGGTCATTCCGTCATTGGGCGCACAGGCGCGCTATGCCGGTTATGTTGCCTGGTGCCAGCAGCTGGATGCAGGCTACCGCGTGGGCATCGCCTTCACCGACGACCAGGCCCTGTTCGGCGCGCGCATGGGTGAGCAGGTTTGCCATATTCATCATTATTGCCAAGTGCACCAGCAACATGACCTGCACGGCGAACAGGCGCAGGTGCTGGCGCAGCAGTGGATCGCCCAGCATGGCGCAGAATTTTCCGAAGCAGCGCTGGTGGGCGAACACTCCCTGATGTCGCCCCCCTCGGCGAGCCCCCTTCGCGATCCTTGTATCGCGATCGGCCTGCAAGGCAGCTCGCGCACGGCCAGGGCACCTTTTCAGCGCTGACGGCCCCCTGCCCATTGTCGCGCCCGATGTAACGCGCTAAGGTTCGGCTCCCCGCTGCGAACAATCTGCTGCTGGGCCGCACGGGGTTTGCTGGCGGCCGGCACCCGTGACCTGACGAGTAACACGATGGCTGATTTACCGATCGATGACCTCAACGTTGCCTCCAACGAGACCCTGATCACCCCCGATCAGCTGAAGAAAGAGATTCCCCTCAGCGCCAAGGCCCTGCAGACCGTGACTGCCGGCCGCGAAGTGGTGCGCAACATCCTCGACGGCAAGGACCATCGCCTGTTCGTCGTGATCGGCCCCTGCTCGATCCACGACATCAAGGCCGCCCACGAGTACGCCGATCGCCTCAAGGTACTGGCCGAAGAAGTCTCCGACACCCTCTATCTGGTCATGCGTGTGTATTTCGAGAAGCCTCGTACCACCGTCGGCTGGAAAGGCTTGATCAACGATCCGTACCTGGATGACTCGTTCAAGATCCAGGACGGCCTGCACATTGGTCGCCAATTGCTGCTGGATCTGGCCGAGAAGGGTCTGCCGACCGCGACCGAAGCCCTCGACCCGATCTCCCCGCAATACCTGCAGGACCTGATCAGCTGGTCGGCCATCGGTGCCCGTACCACCGAATCGCAAACCCACCGTGAAATGGCCTCGGGCCTGTCTTCGGCGGTCGGCTTCAAGAACGGCACCGACGGCGGCCTGACCGTGGCGATCAACGCCCTGCAGTCGGTGTCCAAGCCCCACCGCTTCCTGGGCATCAACCAGGAAGGCGGCGTGTCGATCGTCACCACCAAAGGCAACGCCTACGGCCACGTGGTGCTGCGTGGCGGCAACGGCAAACCCAACTACGATTCGGTCAGCGTTGCCCTGTGCGAACAGGATCTGGCCAAGGCCAAGATCAAGGCCAACATCATGGTCGACTGCAGCCACGCCAACTCCAACAAGGACCCGGCCCTGCAACCGCTGGTGATGGAGAACGTCGCCAACCAGATTCTGGAAGGCAACCAGTCGATCATCGGCCTGATGGTCGAAAGCCATCTGAACTGGGGCTGCCAGGCCATCCCGAAAAACCTGGAAGACCTGCAATACGGTGTTTCGGTGACCGACGCCTGCATCGACTGGGCGGCCACCGAGAAGAGCCTGCGCAGCATGCACGCCAAGCTCAAGGATGTGCTGCCCAAGCGCCAGCGCGGCTGATACGCACCAACGAAAACGCCGGGCAGATGCCCGGCGTTTTTGTTGGTGCGGTGTCGATTCAGGCCTTGGTCGAATGGCGCTGCTGGCGTTCCATGTAACGCTCGACATAAGAGCATGATGGAATGACGGTGTAGCCCATCTGCTCTGCGTACTCCAGAGCCTTTTCGGTCAGGGCCGCGGCGATACCGCGACCGCGCAGGGCGTTGGGAACGAAGGTGCGATAGATATCCAGCGTCTGCTTGCCCAGGTCCATGTACGTCAGGTAGGCACGATGACCGTCCACATTGGTCTCGAACTGATGACCGGCCTGGTCATGGTGGATGGTCAGCGCTTCACTCATCACTACTCCTCGCAGGTCTTTTGGCAGACCTTTGCCTTGACCGATGGTTTATCCGGCGGAGGAACCTCAACGCCACTCATGCCCCTTGGACCCTGGTCCATCAGCAATCGTTCGACGCCCGGGACACCCAAATAGTAGGCGTGCAACGCGGGATTGCTCAAGGTGCACATGGCTAAAAATTCCATGAAAGCGGGTTGGGCCGCCGGTGCCGGTCGACACCAAACAGCCTGCCGGATGTTCTACGGGTTAAGACGTTTGAGGACCGTGAAAGTCACCCTTAGTTCAACAAAAAGTTTCCTTGGTACAACCGCTTGCGTCCGATTTGCATGGCCTTCCCACTTTCTTTACAAACCCCGTCACACGCGGCCCCTGGCAACATTTTTTTTGCAGTTCTTGCGCTCTGTCAGTTTACTTACTACAAGTAATGGGTACTATGTACGCCGGCCAGTTTCTCTTTTCCGAGAGATGGCTATTTAATAGAAAGTCCTTGAAGGGGAACACGATGAACAACGTTCTGAAATTCTCTGCTCTGGCTCTGGCCGCAGTTCTGGCTACCGGTTGCAGCAGCGTATCCAAAGAAACCGAAGCTCGTCTGACTGCGACTGAAGACGCAGCAGCTCGCGCTCAAGCCCGTGCTGACGAAGCCTACCGTAAGGCTGACGACGCTCTGGCAGCCGCTCAGAAGGCTCAGCAGACCGCTGACGAAGCCAACGAGCGCGCTCTGCGTATGCTGGACAAAGCCAGCCGCAAGTAATAATCCTCACGGATTGTTATGGAGCCGGCCCACTTGTGGGCCGGCTTTTTTATTGCCCGAAGAACGCCCCTTCTCCACGCCGACTCCCGTCACCCGAAAAACAAAAAGGCCTGCACGATGGCAGGCCTTTCGGTTCACGCAGGCAAGGGCTTACTGTAGCTCTGGCGGGATGCTCGACACCATCGGTGCGGCACCCTGGCCATTCACCGGGACGGCGATTTCGACCGGCATGCCATCCTCGGCGGCCACCACGTCACGAACCATGTCCCAGTTCATACGCAGGTTGTTGGCCAGGTCTTCACGCTTGAGCAGCGCATTGATGACGGCCGTGTGCTTGTCGACCACCGACGGGTTGCCATGGTCGTCCAGCGGCGTGTGCGCCTCGAGATAGACCTTGCCACCACTCACGCCGAACTTGTAAGGCTCGTTGATGATCCGCACCGGGGTGCCCACCGGCACCATCTTGGAGAGTGCCACAACATTGTTGTTGAGCATGCGGAAGCAGCCATGGCTGGTGCGCATGCCGATGCCGAACTTCTTGTTCGAGCCGTGGATCAGGTAGCCCGGCAGGCCCAGGGTGAACTTGAACGGACCCAGCGGGTTATCCGGGCCAGCCGGCACGACGGCAGGCAGGATATCGCCGTCAGCGGCGTGTTCGGCGCGAATCGAGGCCGGCGGCGTCCAGGTCGGGTTTGGTGTCTTGGCGGTGATCTTGGTGATCGCGATCGGCGAACCCCAGCCTTCACGACCGATCCCCAACGGGAAGGTGTGCACCACGTTCTCGCCTTTCGGGTAGTAGTACAGGCGGTACTCGGCCAGGTTGATGACGATCCCCTCGCGTGGCCCGGGTGGCAGGACGTAACGGGTCGGCAGGATGATTTCGGTGCCGGCGCCAGGCAACCAGGGATCGACGCCCGGGTTCGCGGCGATCATCTCCAGGTAACCCAGGTCGTTGGCGGTGCCGATGTCGGCGAAGGTGTCTTCGTACTTGGCCTTGATCGTCCGGACCTGGCCGACGACGTCTTCGCCGGGCGGTGGCAATGGCAGCTCCAGCGCGACGGCAGGGCCGGTCAGCAGCAAGGCGGCCAGGGACAGGCAACGGGTGACGGCGGGAAAGCGCGGCAACATCCGGTAAATCCTTCGAAAGAGGGTTCAAGACATTCGATTGTACACCCGCCCGGATTCAAGCGGGAGGCATCGGCAGGCGTTGCAAGGGTTACAAATGATGAAAGGTGAGCTCAGAGCTCCGGCCACACCGGACGCGTACCCCGCCGCTGGGCATCGAGAATGGCCCGGCATAGCGGGCACAGGCGTTCGTCGCGATAGACCGCGCGCTCGACCGACGACCAGCGCGGCTGCGCCGGAAGCAAGCCGCCACACAAGGTGCGGTCGACCGGAGCGCCCAGTTCGAGCTGGCGGGCGGCGAGATGGACACGGACTTCCTGGCAGGCGAACAGGTCGAGCTGCTCGTCGGGCTCGATCAATTGGTAGGCATACAGGGACCAGGCGGGGCGTGGCATCGGGGGCACTCGAAACGGGGGGCGCAACATTAGCCGAAAGCGGCCCCCGATAAAAGCGTCAGAGCAAGGGTTTTATCGTCGGCCAGGCATTATCGAGCAAGCGCTGCTGGGCGCCCTGGGCCGGATGGATGCCGTCGGCCTGCATCATCTCCGCCACCCCACCTATGCCCTCCAGAAAGAACGGCACCAAGGCCACCTTCTTTTCCTTCGCCAACTGCTCATAGACCTGGGCGAACGCGGTGGTGTAGCGCACGCCATAATTCGGTGGCAAGCGCATGCCGAGCAACACCACCTTGGCGCCGGCCTCACGGGAGCGATCAATCATCGAGGCAAGATTTTGTTGCAATTGTTGTGGCGGTTGCCCACGCAGCCCGTCGTTCCCGCCCAACTCCAGCACCACCAGATCAGGCTTGTGCGCTGCAAGCAGCGCCGGCAGCCGCGCCTGGCCACCTGCGCTGGTGTCGCCACTGATCGAGGCATTGACCACACGGTCGGTGAAACCCTCGTCCTTCAGGCGTTGCTCCAGGAGCGCGACCCATCCCTGGCGGGTATCCAGGCCAAAACCGGCACTGATACTATCGCCGACAACCAGCAACGTTCCCGCCGCCGCGCCCTGGGCCAGGCAACACAGGGCCAGACCGGCACTCAACCACCACATTCGCATCGGATTCTCCATGGGCCCCAGCATTCTCGTTGCGCAGAACCTTAGCAAAGTGGTCCCCAGCGCGGAAGGCGACCTCACCATCCTCCACCCGCTTTCTCTCGACCTCGACCAGGGCGACAGCCTGGCCATCGTCGGTGCATCCGGCTCGGGCAAGTCGACCCTGCTCGGCCTGCTCGCAGGCCTTGACCGCCCCAGTGATGGCAGTGTCGTGCTCGCCGGCCACGACCTTGGCCCCCTGGACGAAGACCAGCGCGCACGGGTGCGTGCCGAACACGTCGGTTTCGTGTTCCAGTCGTTCCAGTTGCTCGACAGCCTCAATGCCCTGGAAAACGTCATGCTGCCCTTGGAGCTGGACGGCCGCCGCGACGCCCGCGAGCAGGCCCGCACCCTGCTCGAACGGGTCGGCCTGGGCCAGCGCCTGAGCCACACCCCACGCCAGCTGTCCGGCGGCGAGCAGCAACGGGTGGCGATCGCCCGTGCGTTCGCGGCGCACCCGGCAGTACTGTTCGCCGACGAGCCCACCGGCAATCTCGACAGCCATACCGGCGAGCGCATCAGCGACCTGCTGTTCGAGCTCAACAAGGAACGCGGCACCACCTTGGTGCTGGTGACCCATGACGAGCGGCTGGCCAAGCGCTGCCGTCGCCTGATCCGCCTGGACGCCGGACGCCTGGTGGCGCCCCTGGAGCCATGATGACCCGCCTGCCGTTCATGCGCCTGTGCGCCCTGGCCCTGCGCCAACTGCTGCGTGACGCCCGCGCCAGTGAAGTGCGAGTACTGTTCTTCGCGCTCCTGGTGGCCGTCGCCGCCAGCACCGCCATTGGTTACTTCGGCGCCCGTCTCAACGGTGCCATGCAATTGCGGGCCAGCGAATTCCTCGCTGCTGACCTTGTGCTGCAAGGGTCCTCCGCCGCCCAGGCGGCGCAGATCGATGCCGGTACTTCGCGTGGCCTGACCCACGCCCGCGTGGTGGAGTTCACCAGCGTGGTGGCCGCCGATACCGGTATCCAGTTGTCGAGCATCAAGGCCATCGACCCGGCCTATCCACTGCGTGGCCAACTGCGCAGCGCCGCCACGCCCTATGGCAGCGAGACGCCCGGCGGCGGGCCGGCGGCCGGCGAAGCCTGGGTCGAGGCGCGCCTGTTGGCGGCACTGGGGCTCTCGCTGGGCGACAGCATCGACGTCGGCATGAAGACCCTGCGCATGACCCGCGTGCTGACCTATGAACCGGATCGCGCCGGCAACTTCTACAGCCTCACCCCACGCGTGCTGATGAACATCGCTGACCTGGACGCCACCGGCGTGATCCAGCCAGGAAGCCGGGTCACCTATCGCGACCTGTGGCGCGGCGAGCCGGACACCCTGGTGCAATATCGCCAGGCGGTGGAGAAGGATCTTGCCGCCAACCAGCGGCTGCTCGACACCCGTGACGGCAACCGCCAGATCGGCGGCGCCCTGGGTCGCGCCGAACGCTACCTGAACATGGCCAGCCTGGTCGCGGTACTGCTGGCCGGTGTGGCCGTGGCGCTGTCGGCCAGTCGCTATGCCGCCCGCCGCCTGGACGCCAGCGCCCTGCTGCGCTGCCTGGGGCTGTCACGACACCAGGCGCTGGGCCTGTACTCGCTGCAACTGGCGATGCTGGGGCTGGTGGCGGCGCTCGCCGGCGCCCTGCTTGGCTGGCTCGCGCAACTGGGTCTGTTCGCCCTCCTGCAGGGGCTGCTGCCCAGTACCGTTCCGCCGGGCGGCATCGCCCCGGCACTGGCTGGCATCGGCACCGGCCTGGTGGCGCTGGCCGGCTTCGCCCTGCCTCCGCTCGCCGCTCTGGGCCGGGTACCGCCCTTGCGCGTGCTGCGCCGTGACCTGCTGCCGGTACCGCCCAGCAGTTGGCTGGTCTATGGCGCGGCATTGTTCGCCCTTGGCCTGATCATGTGGCGCCTGAGCCTGGACCTGCTGCTGACCTTCGCCCTGCTCGGCGGCGGCCTGATCGCCGCGCTGCTGCTTGGTGGCCTGCTACTGCTGGGCCTGCGCAGCCTACGCCGGTTACTGGTCGGCTCGCCGCTGCCCTGGCGCCTGGGGCTGGGTCAGTTGCTGCGTCATCCGCTGGCAGCCGCCGGCCAGGCGCTGGCCTTCGGCTTGATCCTGCTGGCCATGGCCCTGGTCGCGCTACTGCGCGCCGAGCTGCTGGACAACTGGCAGGCGCAACTACCCAAGGATGCCCCCAACCACTTCGCGCTGAACATCCTGCCAGACGAGCGCGAACCCTTTGCCCAGCGCCTGCGCGAGGTCAATGCCACCTCGGCGCCGCTGTACCCGGTGATCCCCGGGCGCCTCACCCATATCAACGATCAGCCGGTACAGCAGCTGGTGAGCAAGGAATCTACCGGCGATCGTGCCGTGCAGCGCGACCTGAGCCTGACCTGGGCCGCCGAACTGCCCCAGGGCAATGCCTTGAGCGAAGGCGATTGGTGGCAGACGCCACCGGCGACCGACGGACCACCCGCGGTATCGGTCGAAGCCGAGCTGGCCGCAAGCCTCAAGCTCAAGCTGGGTGACCTGCTGACCTTCGACATCGGCGGCGAGCACCGCCAGGCACGGGTCAGCAGCCTGCGTACGGTGCACTGGGACAGCTTCCAGCCGAACTTCTACATGATCTTCCAGCCCGGCACCTTGCAAGGTTTGCCCGCCACCTATCTGACCAGCTTCTACCTCGCGCCCGGGCACGATACCGACGTGGTCGCCCTGTCGCGGGCGTTTCCGGCGGTGACCATCCTCCAGGTCGATGCGCTGCTTGGGCAACTGCGCAGCATCCTCGCCCAGGTCACCTTGGCGGTGGAGTACGTACTGCTGTTCGTGCTCGCGGCGGGCCTTGCGGTGTTGTTCGCCGGCCTGCAGGCCACCCTGGACGAGCGTATCCGCCAAGGCGCGCTACTGCGCGCCCTGGGCGCCGGCCGTGCGCTACTGGTCAAGGCCCGGCGCATCGAGTTCGGCCTGCTTGGCGCCGCCAGCGGCCTGCTCGCTGCCCTGGGCTGCGAATTGATCACCTGGGCCCTGTACCGCTATGCCTTCGACCTGCACTGGGCGCCGCATCCCTGGCTGCTGGTACTGCCCGTGCTGGGCGCGGTCCTGGTCGGCGGGGCCGGTGTGTTCGGCACCCGGCGGGCACTCAATGCAACGCCACTGAGCGTTCTGCGCGAGACCTGAGCCGACGGCGCATGCTCGCCGTGCCTGTAAGCACGGTGAGCAGCACCATCGGCGCGCCCACCAGCCATGCCAACTGGCTCACATCCAAATGCGGCCAGTGGCTGGCAAGAAAGCCATACGCCGCACCGCTGACCATCTGCAGGAAGAAGAACTGACCGGTGGACAGCCCGATATCCCGCTGGACACAACGCAGCAGCCCTGCCTGGGTCGCCGGAATCACCATGCCAGTGCTCAACAGGATTGCCATCATCGGAACCACGAACGCTCCCGCCACCGGCCCTGCCAGGTGAACGGCCAACCACAGGCCAACCCAGCCGACAGTACCGACAGCGGCCCCGACCGCCAGGATCAGCGCCAGGTCATGCTGGCGACTCAGGCGCCGGGCCAGAAAGCTGCCGGTGACATAACCCAGTGCACAGATGGCGATCAGCGCGCCGTATTCGAATGCGCTGAACCCCAGGACAACCTGGAAGGCGTAGGACGATGAAGACAGGAAGCCGAAGTAGCTCATCCAAACCAGGCTAATGCAGGCTGCATGAAAAACGAACGCAGCGTTGCCCAGGTTGCGTCCGTACACCCGCAGCACCAGGCCCGGAGTAACGCCCTGGCCTGTCCCCGGCAGGCTCGGCACCAGGCGCCAGAACACCAGCAGTACCAGCAGGTTGAATACCCCCACCAGCCCCAGAATCCCGCGCCAGCCAAACTGCGGTAGCAAAGCGCCACCCAGCAACGGCGCCAGGCACGGGGTGATGGCGATGGCCGAAGCCAGCGTGGTGAGAATGCCCATGCGCTCGCGCTCGGTGAACACCTCGCGCACCACCATGCGGGTGGTCACCGTGCCGACGCAGCCGCCCAATGCTTGCAGCAGGCGGCCGATCATGAAGGGCAGGAAGGACGTGGCGCTGGCCGCAAGCCCGGTACCGCACGCTGCCAGCAGCAGCCCGCCCAGTTGTACTGCCCGCGGGCCGTAGCGATCACACAGCAGCCCGGCCAGCACCATCGACAGCGCATAGCCGACCATGTACATCACCAGTGTGCTCTGCACCTGGCCAAGGCCAACCTGCAACTGCTCGGCCAGTTGCGCCGAGGCCGGCACCATGATGCCCAGCCCGACCTGCGGCACTACCACTGCGGCCAGCAAGGCCACTGACAATCCGGGCCGGTTCATGGCTGCACCCGCGAAGCAAAAGACAATCGGACGGGCGAACGCAGCCCCACCGCAATACGCATGATTCGATGTTCCTCGAATGAAGGTCGGGGACGCCTGCAGGCACGACGCAAAGGCTCTGCGTCACGCGATTGAGGTTAGGGGCGGCGCTGCATAAGATGAAGGCCCATTAGGCCTTCCCGAATATGGACCACTATGGCCAGAGGCAAACAAGCCATTGCCCTCGATCTCGCCCTGCCGTTCGAGCTGTCTGCCGGTAGCGCTACCGGCAAGCACCGGCTGCTGCATGGATTTCTCCAGGAGCTGGTGGTCAGCGGCCATCTGCCACCCGGCACCCTGCTGCCCTCCACACGCACGTTGGCACAGCGCTGGGGCGTGGCGCGTGGCACGCTGGAGGCGGTGTTCGAGCAGCTCAAGCTGGAAGGCTTCATCGAGCGGCGCCAGGGCGCAGGGTCGCAGGTCACCCTGCAACTGCCCGATACCCTGATCGCATCCGGCAATCCGGCCGGCCAGGCGTCGCTATCGCGGCCGATGCCCGACCCGCAGTCGGTGCAGGCGCAGGTGCAAGCGCGGGTCCCCTTCGTCGCCCGCCTGCCCGACCCGAACTTGCTGGAGCAGCCTCTTTTCCCGGCACGCCTGGACGGCGCCGGCCTGCTTGAAAGCCTCCCTGCGCAGGGTGACCCACGCCTGCGCCAGGCCATCGCAGCGCACTTGAAGCTCTATCGGGGTATCGACTGCGAGGCGGATGACATCCTGGTCACCCACGGCATTCGCCACACCCTCGACCTGTTCAGCCGCGTGCTGCCCAAGCACCGAGCGCTCGCCGTTGAAGACCCAGGCTATGCCTGGGCCAGGCGGATTTTCGAGCGTTCGGGGCACAGGCTGTTCAGCACGCCGCTCGACGAACAGGGCCTGCGCGTCGATGCCCTTGCCGACCATGAAACACTCGGGGCGGTACAGGTTACGCCCGCCCATCAAGCGCCACTGGGCATCTGCATGAGCGTCGAACGCCGCCAGGCCCTGCTCGACTGGGCGCAGGCACGGGGCGCGATAATCATCGAGGACGATTACGACAGCGAGTACAACTATGCGAGTGCACCGCTGCCGGCGATCAAGGCGATCGACCACCACGACCGAGTGCTGTTCTGCGGCAGTTTCAACAAGACCTTGTTCAGCAACCTGCGCCTGGGCTTTGCCGTGGTTCCCCGGCGCCTGCACGCCGAAATGCTGGACACGCTGACGATCTCCGGGCAGGCGCCTGGCGCCCTCGGCCAGCGGGCGCTGGAGCAGATGCTCGGCAACGGCCAGTATGCACGCCACCTGCGCATTGCCCGGCAGACCTACCAGCAGCGCCGCGACCTGCTCATCGACAGGCTGCGCCGGCACGCTGACGTGCAGATTGCCGGCGAGCAGTCAGGGCTGCATTTCATCCTCTGGTTGCCCGAAGGCTGCAACGAACAGCAATTTTGCCAACAGGCCCACGAGCAGGGCCTGATGCTTCAGCCGCTCGGGCTGTTCACCTGTGAACATGCCTGGCCGGCGGGCGTACTGGTGGGTTACGCCTCGTTGAGCGAGGCGCAGATTGCGGTGGCGGGGGACACATTGGGGCGGCTGTACCTGAATGCGCTCACTGGGCGCCGTAGTGGATGCGATTGATGTACCAGGTCGCTTCACCCGTGGGCGTTTGCACCAGCACTTCATCGCCCTCTTCTTTTTTCAGCAGCGCACGGGCCATGGGCGAGTCGATGGAAATGTAGTCGTTACGACCGTAGATCTCGTCGTAACCGACGATGCGAAACGTCAGGGTTTCGCCGTCGTCGTTCTCGATCTCGACCCAGGCACCGAAGAACACCTTGCCTTCCTGCTCCGGGGAATAGGCGACAACTTTCACATCCTCGAGGCGCTTGCGCAGGTAGCGGACTCGCCGATCGATCTCGCGCAGCAATTTCTTGTTGTACTGGTAATCGGCATTTTCGCTGCGATCCCCCAGCGACGCAGCCCAGGTCACCTTCTGGGTGATCTCGGGGCGGTAGACGCGCCACAGGTGATCCAGCTCCTTCTTGAGGGCTTCATGACCTTCGGTGGTGATGATGTTGGTACTCAAACCGCTTGCTCTCCTCGGCACAGCCACAGCAGGCGCCTTGGGCCTGCCGGGTTACCGAGCTTAACCAAAAACAGGCGCCGCCACACCTCGCTCAGCGGCGGGTGATCAGGCCCTGGCGTGCAATGCGGGTCAACTGGCCGATGATCTCGCCGGCATCCTCACCGATCGGGGCTTGGATCACAGCCAGGTCAAAGCGGTCGTTGGCGTAATGGGCAAGGTTGCAAGCCGCCTCGGCGAACTGGATGAGGAAGGCACGGGCCTGGCCCTTGCGGCGCGAAAAGCCGTCGAGGTTACGCAGAAGTGTGGGTTGATGCTGGCCACCGAGCAGGATGCGCGGTGTGCGGGATGCCTGGTCAGCAGGCAGTGGGGTCAGGCAAACACTGGTACGTGGGCAACTCATGGTGGTATCTCTGCGCCTCGCGAATCCCGCTGGGCAGCGGTGGGAGGCGTCACCGAACCAGCGCTTTAGCGGTATTTCGGATTGCCCTAGGGCCTCTCCTGCGCCCCGCAAGTAGCTGTTTAAATCGGCGCAAGCGGTATCGTAGAGCGTCGAACGGCAAGCTGCAAGTGGGCGTTCACTTGCAGCTTGCCGCAGGCGGGTTGCAGCGAGATGTCAGCGGGCGATCAGGCGATCCAGCGACAGGCGCCCTGCCCCTTCGACCAGCACCGCCAGCGTGCCGCCCAACAGCGCCAGGGCGAACTCGTAGCCGTTGTTGGACATGAACAGGCCGTTGCCGATGTGCACCGAGAAGATCGCCACCACCAGCGTCACGCTCAGCGCCAGCGCAGCCGGGCGGGCCAGCAGGCCGAGCAGCAGTGCCAGGCCGCCAAAGAACTCCGCGCTGCCCGAGAGCAGGGCCATTAGATAGCCAGGGGCCAGGCCAATGCTCTCCATCCATTGACCGGTGCCTTCCAGGCCATAGCCACCGAACAGGCCGAACAGCTTCTGTGAGCCATGCGCCATGAAGATGATGCCGACCAGGATGCGGATGATGCTGAGGCCGAAACCGGCGCGGGTGACGAACAGGGCGTTGAGGGAGGGATTCATCGGGTGAGCTTCCTTGAAATGTCAGGTTGGAATGGCCGCCATCTTAATCAAATCAGCGAATAAGAAAACCGCAAAAAACCCAACAAAAAAATCGAAAAAGTCGATTTATCAGCGTTTCGCGACCCGCTCCAAGGCGCTGCGCTCCCGGTTGAATGCCAGGAAGTACTTGTTGACGCTGTTGACGAAGTTCACCGGCCCCATCCCCACCTGCTCCATGGCGATGCGCTCGGTCTGGAAAAACCACTGGTTACCGTTGAGGCCACGGCGACGGGCCTCGGCGCGCATTGCCTGGACGCGTTCCGGGCCGAGGTTGTAGGCGGCAAGAATGAAGGCCATGCGCTCACGCTCATTGAGCTGCGGGCTGGAAAAGAACTTGCGTCGGATCAGCGCGAGGTAGCGGGCGCTGGCCTGAACATTGCCGTCGACCGTAGCCGTATTGCTCACGCCCACCCGTTGCGCGGCGGCCGGGGTGATCTGCATCAGCCCATGGGCGCCCCCTGTACCACGGGCCTTGGGATCGAATGTCGACTCCTTGAACGCCAGGGCCGCCAGGTTGAGCCAGTCGATCTGCTGCTCGGCGCCGTGCTTCTGCAACACCGCGCGCAGCGACTCCAGGCGTTGGCGGTCCTGGCGGGCCAGCGGATTGTGCACGCGGTACTGGCGTCGATAGATGCGCTCGAAGGCTGCATCCTGGTTGTCCGGCGCGCGGTAAACGGCAAGGAAGCGGTCCACGCTGGCCAGCAACTGCTCGGCATCCTTGCGCACGTACCAGCGCATGGCCTGAGGCTGGCTCAGGCGCAACTGGGTGTCCAGGCGCAGCTTGGGCATCACCCGGGCCCAGCGCTGTGCGATGGGACGCTCCACCACGGTCAGGTGATAGATGCCGGCCTGAACCATCTCCAGTACATCTTCGACTGCCAAAGTCGGATCGACCCACTCGATCTTCACCAGCGGGCGCTTGCGCAGGGCCAACTGCTGGTTGATCTGCTCGATCACCGCACCGGCAGCGCTGGCGGTGGTCAGGGCAATGGTGCGCCCGGACAGCTGCTCGACCCGGCTGAAGGCTCGCTCACCCTTGCGTCCGACCAGCAACAGCGGCACCTGGTCAAGCACCGGCGCACTGACTCCGACGCCCTGCACCAGCCCCGCATCGAGCAATTCGCCAGGCGCGGCAAGGTCGCCTTCGCCGCGCTGCAGGGCGCCTATCAGTTGTTCCTTGGCGCGCGGGACGATCTGCAGCGTGATTTCCTGACCGTCCGCGACCCGCGCATTGAGAAAATGCTCCAGCGCGCGCAGGCGATAGTACTCGATACCCACCGGTTCGCCCTTGACCTCGCCTGAGCTGTTGCGGCTCTGGTTGACCAGCACCCGCAACACCTTGCTCGCTCGAATCTGCGCAAGGTCGCGACTCTGGCTCGCCGGCACATGCTGCAACGGGCCGGTTTCGCGGGCGATGGCAGGCGCTGCGGCGATCAGCCCGAGCAACAGCAAGGTCGTCAGCAGGGTTCGCAGCATGAAGAAGGGTCCAGAAGCGGTTGGCGAAACCATGCGCCGAGCGGTGCGCATGACAAATGACGGCAAGAGACCATGGCAAACGTTTGAAGTTCTTGGTTTTTCTGCGAACTTGCAGATTTTGCTATGCTGGCCGCCCCGCGGCACGAGGTAGCACCATGCAACTGATCGATATCGGCGTCAACCTGACCAACAGCAGCTTTCACGACCAGCAGGCGGCGATCGTCGAACGCGCCTTGGCCGCCGGCGTGGCGCAGATGGTTTTGACCGGCACCAGCCTTGCCGTCAGCGAAGAGGCCCTGCTGCTATGCCAGCGCCTGGATGAGGCAGGCCAACACCTGTTCAGCACGGCCGGCGTCCACCCTCACGATGCCAGCCATTGGGAAGGCGCGAGCGAACGCACCCTGCGCGATCTGCTGGCTCAGCCGCGGGTGCTTGCCGTGGGTGAATGCGGGTTGGACTTCAACCGTGACTTCTCCCCCCGTCCACAGCAGGAAAAAGCCCTGGAAGCTCAACTGGCCCTGGCCGCCGAACTGCAGTTGCCGGTCTTCCTGCATGAGCGCGATGCCAGCGAGCGGCTATTGGCAATCCTCAGGCACTACCGTGACCAGTTGCCAGCCGCCGTAGTGCATTGCTTCACTGGCGAGCGCCAGGCGCTGTTCGCCTACCTCGACCTGGACCTGCACATCGGCATCACCGGCTGGATCTGTGACGAGCGACGCGGGACGCACCTGCATCCACTGGTAGGCAATATTCCCGAAGGCCGACTGATGCTCGAAAGCGATGCGCCCTACCTGCTGCCGCGCACCCTGCGACCGAAACCGAAGAGCGGACGCAACGAACCGGCGTTCCTGCCTGAAGTACTGCGTGAAGTCGCCTTGCACCGGGGTGAAAGCGTTGAGCACTGCGCCCAGCACACCACGGCCACGGCCAAGGATTTCTTCAAGCTCCCTTGACGCATGTCATGAAGGCTTCGCGCGCGAGCGGACACAATGATGGCACCTTGCCAATAATGTTTCCGCTCAACTCAGAGAAGACCTACCATGGGTGCCTGGCTTAGCAATATTTCCCTGAAGTACAAATTCTGGGCAGTCAATGCGGTGGCCTTCGTCACCACCTTGCTGCTGGTGCTCTACGCGGTCTACCTGGAGCAGCAGGCCCGCGCCGAATCGGCCCAGGCGCATGCCGTCGCCCAGGCCGAACTGCTGGCCACCTGGCCCGCTGCACAACCCTTCCCCCACCTGCCACATATGATCACTTGGCAGGAAGGCCAGACCCCGAGCTTCAAAGGCGAGCCCGTCGAGGCACTGCGTGACGGCCAAGGCTGGGTCGCGTTGCCCGCCGCCTGGCTGTTTGGCGACGATCCGCTGCGCGGCGCCCAGGTGCTGCGCCAGGGCAACCAGCACATTGCCGTGCTGGCGCAATCGCCAAGCCTGCGCCAGGTATTCATCGACCGGTTCAGCAACTACGCGGTGTGCGTACTGATTCTCATGCTGGCGATGCTTTGCGCTTCGCAGCTGCTGATCCGCTTCCTGCTCAGCCAGCTCAACACCCTCAAGGATGTGATGCTGCACGTGGAAAAAACCGGCGACCTGTCGGCGCGCGTGCCGCTGGCCTGTGGCGACGAAGTGGGCCAGATGGCCGGAGCCTTCAATGCCATGCAGACGACCTACCACCGCGTAGTCAGCACCGTGGCCCACACTGCCGCGCAACTGGACTCAGGTGCCGCACGCCTGGCCACGAGCATGGACGAGGTACGCCACGGCATGATCGGCCAGCAGAGCGAGACCGACCAGGCCGCGACAGCGATCAACGAGATGTCCGCCACCGTGCATCACATCGCCCAGCACGCCGGCGCCACCCGTGACCTGTCGCAAAGCGCCGACAGCCTCGCCGGCAGCGGCCAGGAAGTGGTCAGTCGGGTACAGGATTCCATCGCCGGGCTGTCCAGTGGCGTGCAGCAGACTGCCGAGATGATTCGCCAACTGGCCGACGACAGCCAGAAGATCAATGGCGTGGTCAGCGTGATCCACAGCATCGCCGAACAGACCAACCTGCTGGCCCTCAACGCCGCCATCGAAGCCGCACGCGCCGGCGACCTGGGTCGCGGCTTCGCGGTGGTGGCCGACGAAGTACGCAACCTCGCCAAGCGCGTGCAGAACTCCACCAACGAGATCACCACCATGGTGTCCGCGCTTCAGGACGGCACCCGTGATGCCGTGGAGTACATGCAAGAGAGCTCCTACAAGGCCGACGACTGCGTCAAGCAGGCCCGCGAAGCCGGCGATGCGCTGGCCGAAATCACCCGCGCGGTGGCGCAGATGCGCGAGAGCAACACACAGATCGCCGTGGCCGCCGAGCAGCAGAGCCAGGTCGCCGAGGAGATGAACCGGGCAGTGGTGAGCATCCGCGACGTTACCGAAGAAACCGTACAGCAGACCGTTGGATCGGCCACCACCAGCAATGCGTTGGCGACCCTCGCCGGCGAACTGAACAAAGCCATCGGCCAGCTCAAGCTATAGTCCCGATAAACAGCCTCGATTGGCCCCCTGCGGGGGGCCGCACTAAGCTCTGGACATGACCAAGGGGAATTGTCCATGAGCAAACGTCTGCCGAATCTGCCCGCCTGGCAATGGCGCGGCTACCACCATAATCACCGCCACCCGACCAACCTGGTGCTGCACTTGATTGCCGTACCGCTGTTCATCCTAGGTGCCCTGCTGGTGCTTTCGGGCGTGTTCTCGCTCGACATCACCCAGCTTGCCGTAGGCGTGATCGCGCTGATCGCAGGGCTTGCCATGCAGCGCCAGGGCCATCGCCTGGAGGCCGAGCAACCCGAGCCGTTCAGTGATCGACAGGACGCCCTGAAACGTCTGTTGACCGAACAGTTCATCACCTTCCCACGTTTCGTCCTGAGCGGTGGCTGGTGGCGTGCCTGGCGCGAAAGACACAAGCATCGGCCCTGAACACGCGGCAAGGCTCAGGCAAACACCGTCACTGTCTGCCGGCTCAAGGCCAACAGGCGGCCATCCGCCGACCACAAGCGGGCTGCGGCATGCCCATAACCATCACGGGCGTGCTCGGTCTCTACACAGTACTGGTACCAGTCGTGCGTACTGAGCTCCGGCAATGGCTGGACGAACTCGATGGTCCAGGTCAGGGTGCTGCCTGCGGCAGGTTGCTTGAGAAAAGGCATCAGGCTCGGCGGCCAGGCATCGACCAGCGCCAGCAGGTGCGACACTTCGAGCGGCGCCTCCGGGAGGTCGCGCAGACGCACCCAACCGCCCATCTGGCGCGATGCGTTGCCGCTGAAGGGTAGCCCCCCGATCGCCCAGCGCAGCGCCACCTTGCGCATGAATTCAGGCATGACGCCCTTGATGTAGGGCAACTCCGGTGCCGAATCCTCCAGAGCCTTGAACGATGGCGCTGGCTCGGCCTGCACCTCTACCACCGACAGGCGTCCAGCACCGAAGTTGCCCTGCACCAGCGTCACCACCTGCCCATCCTGGATCGCACGCCCTAACAGCGTGCTCACAGCCTTGCCCTCACGCAGCACCTCGGCCTCGAAGCGTATCGGCACATCCGGTGCCGCCGGGCCGACGAAACTGATGGCCAACGAGCGCACTGGCCGCCCATCGCTGATCTTCTGGCACATCGCCTCATAGACCAGCGCCGCCATCAACCCGCCAAACGAAGCGCGGCCCTGGGCCCAGTCTGGTGGGATACTGACCGACGCCGGGTGGCGGCGCACGGCCTCTAGCAGTTCATCGAAATTCATGGAAGTCCTTGGCCTCTATCGACAACGGGGTCAAGGCGCATGGTAACCAGCAGGCTGGCACAGGGCAGCCCGCATATCGGTCATTTACTGGGGTTATCGACGCGACAAGGCTTTGCGCAACGACGCCAAGGTGGCATCGCTGGCACGCTCGGTCTCATGCAACTCGGTTTCCCAAGCCGCCTCGCACGGCGCCAGGTCGGGATGCTCGCGCAACTGCAGCAGCCATTGAACACGATCATGCCAATCGCCCAGGTCCCCTTGCGCCTGCTTGAGCAGCCTCTGAAGCTTCTTCCCTGCATGGCGCAACTGCGGGTAGGCCTCATCGCCGTAGCGCACCCGCTTGATCAACAGACGCAAGCGATGCCGGTCATGGGCCGGATCGTCGATGGCCGCCTCCAGCTTGCGCCATTGCTTGCGCAGGCGTTTGTCGATGCGCGTGCCCAAGTCATTCGCCAGGCCTTCGCGTTGCGAAGCACGCAGGAACAGGGGGAATGAATCCAGTATCGCCAGCAGCCGGGTCAACTGCGGGCTGGCAGCGACGCTGGCGAAAGCTGCCGCCCTGCCCTGCAGGCGCCGCTGCCCGGCCTGCACGTACCCAGCAGAGATCAACTGATCGGCCAGCACCTCACGGTCGCGCAGAGGCGTGGTGAGCGTGCCCAGCGATTTCGCTGCATCCTCCAACTGTTCGACACCCGGCAGCGCGCGCAAGGGTCGCAGCAGACTGCGCAGGCGCCTGACACTGGTGCGCAGGTCGTGCAGGGCTTCGCTGTCGGTATCGGCGGCCAGGCGTTCCCGGCAGGCCAGTAGACGCACCTGCAGGGCCAGGACCTGAGCGACTACATGATCGAGCATCGCGGGCATATCAGCCTCCTCGGTCAACGGCCTGCACGGGACTCACGGATATAGAAACGTGCCCGCTCGGCTTTGCTGCTGCACCCCTCGAACGCCTCGAACTGCTGCTGGGTCTTGGCTCCAGTCAGCAATGACAGCGCCTTGGAGTAGCTCACGGTACCGGCAAACCCTTCGGCCTTGGCGAGGTCGAGTTCCTTCCAGGCCGCATCCAACTGAGTCGCGCAACTGTCGCGATAGGCCGTCTTGCCCGCACAGCCAGCAAGGGTCAGGGCAATCAGGGGAAGGCAGATCCAGGCTTTCATCGGGCATTACCTCAAGAAGGACAAAACAGTCGCTGTTCGACGGCCGGCAACGTGAAAAGTGCCATGCTCAGCGTAGCCCAGCGCGCAACGACATTGAAGCACCGGCACCAATGGGTGCATTGTTGGAATACGCGCGAAATGCCTTGGGGGAAAAAGTATGAGCAAGCGTGTCGCACTGGTGCTCGGTTCGGGCGGTGCCCGGGGATATGCGCACATCGGCGTGATCGAGGAGATCGAGCGTCGCGGCTACGAAATCGCCTGCATCGCCGGTTGCTCGATGGGCGCGGTGATTGGTGGCATCTATGCCGCCGGCAAGCTCGACGAATACCGTCGCTGGATAGAAAGCCTGGACTACCTCGACGTGCTGCGCCTGGTGGATGTGAGCTTTCGCCTGGGCGCCATTCGGGGTGACAAGGTATTTGGACAAATCCGCAAGATCGTCGGCGAGATCAACATCGAACAATTGCGAATTCCCTATACCGCCGTCTCCACCGACCTGACCAACCAGCAGGAAATCTGGTTCCAGGAAGGCTGCCTGCACCAGGCCATGCGCGCCTCGGCGGCGATTCCCAGCCTGTTCACGCCCGTCATGCAGGGCAACCGCATGCTGGTCGATGGCGGTATTCTCAATCCATTGCCGATCGTGCCGGTGGTGTCCAGTCACTGCGACCTGATCATCGCGGTCAACCTCAACGCCACCAATCAGAAGCAGTACCAGTTGCCGGTGATCGAACGCCCGGCGGCGTTCAGGATGCGATTCGAATCGGTGATCAGTTCGCTGGGGTCGCGCATGCCGTTTCGCCGCAAGCCGGCCGAGCAGCTGATGCGCATCGAGCAGGAAATCGTCGCCGAACGCATGAGCCAGACAAACCCGTGGCTGAGCGACCCCGCCGACCCGGAAAGCCAGCAACCGGCAGCGGCCCCGGAACGCGAAGGCGCCCCCAAGTCGGCGACCGGTTCGTTCATCATCGATAACGTCGGACCTGCATCGCTACTCGACCTGATCAACCAGAGCTTCGAGGTGATGCAGACCTCGCTGGCACAGTACAAGATCGCCGGGTATCCGCCGGATGTACTGATCAACGTGCCGAAGCGGGTATGCCGGTTCTTCGAGTTCTACAAGGCGCCGGAGCTGATCGCACTGGGGCGTGAGATTGCGCGGGATACCCTGGACAGTCATGAGGGGGAGCAGCGCTAGGCAGGAGTATCGGCGCTGACTTTTTCGCGGGCCTGACCGCGAAAATACCTGGAGATGCCGAAAACGAAACAGGCCGCTTAAGCGGCCTGTTTCGTCACGACAACAGCACTCAGTAACGGGTGATGTCGGCGCTGGCTTCCAGTTGCTTGCGGAAGGCAGCGAAGTCCTGCTGGCCGGCGCGCGAAGCGAGGTAGCGACGAATCTGCACCTTCTCCTCGTCGGAGGCGGCAGCACCTTCGTTGACACCCTTGAGCTGCAACACTACCAGGCTACCGTCACCCAGGACGACACTGCCGTAGACCGGCTTGTCCTTGGACTCAGGCTTGGCCATGCGGAACGCGGCCTGCAGTTCGGCTGGGTCGATGCCTTCCTGGTTGCGGGTCACCGCCTCCTGCACCTTCCACTTCTGCCCTTCCTGGTCGGCGCCCTTGGCGATCGAACCATCACGCAGGCCGGCAATCAGCTTGTCCGCCTTGGCCTTGAGCTCGGCGGTCGCCTTCTCCTTGGCCAGGTGTTCGCTGATGTTCTTCGACACAGCTTCCAGCGCCAGTTGCTCCGGCTTGCGGTGCTCTTTCACACGCAGCACCACCACAGTCTCCGGGTCCAGCTCCAGGGCACTGCTGTTGGCGCCTTCGTCCATCACCTCTTCACTGAACGCAGCCTGGATCACCGAACGGTTGGCAGTGATGCCCTCGCCGCCTTCACGGCCGAACGGTGCCGAGGTCTGTACCTTCAAGCCCAATTCCTGAGCAGGCTGCGCCAGGTCGGAGGCTTCGAAGGCCGAGTCTTCCAGTTGCTTGGTGACTTCAACGAACTTCTGCTCGACCTGCTGGGTTTTCAGCTCGTGGGTCAGCTTGTCCTTCAGGCTGGCGAAGGTAGGCACTTCAGGCGCCTCGACGCCCAGCAGCTTGATCAGGTGGTAGCCGTACTCGGTGCGAACCGGTGCCGACA
Organism: Pseudomonas putida; assembly: GCF_001636055.1. Classification (NCBI taxonomy): domain Bacteria; kingdom Pseudomonadati; phylum Pseudomonadota; class Gammaproteobacteria; order Pseudomonadales; family Pseudomonadaceae; genus Pseudomonas; species Pseudomonas putida. The sequence goes on along the minus strand of NZ_CP011789.1, from coordinate 2,504,073 downwards.
CCTGGTCCTTGTTCAACTTGTACAGGGCATCCTCGAAGGCCGGGTCATAGACACCCGGACCTGCAAAGCCGAGGTCACCGCCATTGGCCGCCGAGCCCGGATCCTGGGAGAACTCCTTGGCCAACTTGGCGAAGTCTTCACCCTTGGACAGGCGCTGCTGGATCTCTTCGATGCGGGCCTTGGCCTGGGCATCATCGGTCTTGTCGTTGACTTCGACCAGGATGTGCGCAGCACGGCGCTGTTCCGCGAGGTTGGCGATTTCCTTTTCGTACAGCGCCTTGAGCTCGTCTTCGTTGACCGAAACCTGGTCGAAGAACGCAGCTTTCTTCAGCTCGATGTAATCGATGACCACCTGATCAGGGGTCATGAATCCCTTGGCGTGCTGATCGTAATGCGCCTTGATCTCTTCATCGCTCACCTTGACTGCGGCCGGGTTGGCCTTGAAGGTCAGCGAAGCGAAATCGCGGGTCTGGTTTTCCAGACGGGCGAAGGCGTCGACTTGTTTGTCGGTAACGAAGCTGCTGCCTGCCAGGCCGGTACGCAGCTGGCCGATGAGCATTTCCTGGGCGAGCATTTCGCGGAACTGCATGCGGCCGTAGCCCATCTGGCGGATGACGGCGTCGAAGCGCTCGGCGCTGAACTTGCCATCGACCTGGAACTCAGGCGTCTGCAGGATCAACTGATCCAGTGCCGCCTCGGAGAAAGAGAACTTGGCGTCTTCGGCACCCTGCAACAGCAGCTTGCGGTCGATCAGCCCCTTGAGTGCCGCCTCACGCAGCATCTTCTCGTCCAGCATCGCCGGATCGAAATCCTTGCCCAGCTGTTGCATCAGCTGGCGGCGCTGCATGTCGACGGCCTGGCTCAGCTCGTTCTGGCTGATGGTCTGGCCATTGACCTTGGCGGCATCCTGGCTGTGGCTGGCGGCCTGGAAGATGGCCTCGAAACCGGTCAGTGCCATCAGCACGACGATGAGGCCAATGATGGTCTTGGCAATCCAACCCTGTGAATTGTCCCTGATATTCTGCAGCATGCGTCCCCCAGAAACGGTCGTACCACTGCATCGACAACCGCGGAGAGTGGGTAGAATCCTGATAAAAGAAAGGCGCATCCGAGGATGCGCCTTTTCTTAGCAAACGTGGCAGGCGGGAACGTTTGCGGCCCCCGCCGCTACGTGCTCGGACCTGGCCAGGCCGGGTCCGGCTGAAAGAGACGACTTAGTTGACGGCGTCTTTCAGGCCTTTGCCAGCTTTGAAGCCTGGAACCTTGGCGGCAGCGATCTTGATCGCCTTGCCGGTTTGCGGGTTACGGCCGGTGCGCTCAGCGCGCTCCTTGACGGAGAAGGTACCAAAGCCAACCAGAACGACGTCGTCGCCTGCTTTCAGGGCACCGGTTACGGAGTCAATTACTGCGTCCAGCGCGCGGCCGGCTACAGCTTTCGGGATGTCAGCAGAAGCGGCGATAGCGTCAATCAGTTCCGACTTGTTCACTCTAAGTCCCCTTATATCTCTATTGAGTTTGTTTCTAAGTATGTAATGAAAAGCTTATGAAACGATCATTGGGTGGCCTGTTGACACTGGCGTGCCGCTTTATAGCAAGGGCCCGAAAAAGCTGTCAACCGAAGGCCCCCAATGAGATACGAACTAGTGCGTGCTAATTCTTTCCTTAGCATCGCTGTCGCGCTTCTCTTCTTTCGCGACAATCTCCGGAGCCACATCTGGCAAGGGCTCCGGGGCGTATTGCAGCGCAATTTGCAGGACCTCGTCAATCCATTTAACCGGTTTGATTTGCAGATCCTGTTTTATATTTTCAGGAATCTCCTTCAGGTCACGCACATTTTCCTCGGGAATGATGACTGTCTTGATCCCGCCGCGGTGCGCCGCAAGCAGTTTTTCCTTCAGCCCGCCGATGGCAAGCACCTGACCGCGCAGGGTGATTTCACCGGTCATCGCCACGTCGGCACGCACCGGAATCTGGGTCAGCGCCGAGACCAGTGCAGTGCACATGCCGATACCGGCACTCGGGCCATCCTTGGGCGTAGCGCCCTCGGGCATGTGGATGTGCACGTCGTGCTTCTCGTGGAAATCGGCAGCGATACCCAGGCTGCGGGCGCGGCTGCGTACCACGGTCTGTGCGGCAGTGATCGATTCGACCATGACATCGCCGAGCGAGCCGGTCTTGATCAACTGCCCCTTGCCCGGAATCACGACCGCCTCGATGGTCAGCAGCTCACCGCCGACCTGGGTCCAGGCAAGGCCTGTGACCTGGCCGATCTGGTCCTGGGTTTCGGCCAGACCATAACGGAACTTGCGCACACCCAGCAGGTGCTCGAGCTGGTCGCCGGTAACCTTGACTTTCACCTGCTTGTTGCCGGCATGCTCCTTGACCACCTTGCGGCAGACCTTGGCAATCTGGCGCTCCAGACCACGCACACCGGCTTCTCGGGTGTAGTAGCGGATGATGTCGCGGATCGCGGCGACGTCGACCTCCAGCTCTTCCTTCTTGAGGCCGTTGGCCTTGACCTGCTTGGGCACCAGGTACTTGACCGCAATGTTGACCTTCTCGTCCTCGGTGTAGCCGGGCAGACGAATGATCTCCATCCGGTCCAGCAACGCTGGCGGAATGTTCATCGAGTTGGAGGTGCACAGGAACATCACGTCCGAGAGGTCGTAGTCGACTTCCAGGTAGTGATCGTTGAAGTTGTGATTCTGCTCCGGATCGAGCACCTCGAGCAGTGCCGAGGCCGGATCGCCGCGCATGTCGCTGCCCATCTTGTCGATCTCGTCGAGCAGGAACAGCGGGTTGCGCACCCCGACCTTGGTCATCTTCTGAATCAGGCGACCCGGCATCGAGCCGATGTAGGTACGGCGGTGACCACGGATCTCGGCCTCGTCACGCACACCACCCAAGGCCATGCGCACGAACTTGCGATTGGTGGCCGCCGCGATCGACTCGGCCAGCGATGTCTTGCCCACGCCGGGCGGCCCGACGAGGCACAGGACGGGGCCACGGATCTTCTTCACGCGCTTCTGGACCGCGAGGTACTCGAGGATACGCTCCTTCACCTCTTCCAGGCCGTAGTGGTCCGAATCGAGGATCTCTTCGGCCTTGGCCAGATCCAGACGCACCTTGCTCTGGGCTTTCCAGGGCACCTGCACCAGCCAGTCGAGGTAAGAGCGCACCACCGTGGCCTCGGCGGACATCGGCGACATCTGCTTGAGCTTGTTCAGCTCGGCCTGGGCCTTGGTGAGGGCATCCTTGGGCAGGCCAGCAGCATCGATACGCTTTTTCAGCTCCTCGACTTCGTTGTGGCCTTCGTCGCCGTCGCCGAGCTCCTTCTGAATGGCCTTCATCTGCTCATTCAGGTAGTACTCGCGCTGGCTGCGCTCCATCTGCTTCTTGACCCGGCCACGGATGCGCTTCTCGACCTGCAGCAAGTCGATTTCGGCGTCCAGCAGCGCCAGTACGTGCTCGACACGGGCAGACAGGTCGATGATCTCGAGGATTTCCTGCTTCTGCTCGATCTTCAGCGCCATGTGCGCGGCCATGGTATCGACCAGGCGCCCCGGCTCTTCGATGCTGTTGAGCGAGGACAGCACTTCGGCAGGCACTTTCTTGCCCAGCTGAACGTACTGCTCGAACTGCGACAGCAGGCTGCGCACGAACACTTCGGACTCGCGCTCGGCCGCCTCGACCTCGTCGATCAGGCTGACTTCGGCGCGAACGTGGCCTTCGACCTCGGTGAAGCGCTCGACCGCACCGCGCTGCTCGCCTTCGACCAGCACCTTGACGGTGCCATCAGGCAGCTTGAGCAGTTGCAGGACGGTAGCGATGGTGCCGACGCGATACAGGGCATCTTCGCCCGGATCATCGTCGGCTGGATTCTTCTGGGCCAGCAGGAGGATCTGCTTTTCGCCCGTCATTGCGGCCTCTAGGGCTTCGATGGACTTCTCGCGTCCCACGAACAGCGGGATAACCATGTGCGGATAGACGACGACATCGCGCAATGGCAAAAGAGGCAAGTCGAGGGTGGTCTTCATGATTTCGCCTCTACAGCGGCCTTGTGGCCGGAAACCGGTGGAAATAGTGCTTGGAGCTAATGTGGGGGCAGGTCCGCAAAAATACAAGCGCTGGCGCCAGAAAAGCAGAAAGGGGCCCGCGGCCCCTTTCTGCTTCAACGTGTCAGGCGTGCGACTCAGGCGTCAGGCACGGCCTTGGCTTGCGGCTCGCTGTTCTCGTAGATCAGCAGCGGCTGCGAAGTACCGTCGATGACGCTCTCGTCGATCACCACCTTGCTGACATCCTTCTGCGAAGGAATCTCGTACATGGTGTCGAGCAGCACGCCTTCGAGGATCGAACGCAGGCCACGGGCGCCGGTCTTGCGCTCCAGAGCCTTGCGAGCAACGGCCTTGAGCGCGTCGCTGCGGAACTCGAGGTCCACGCTTTCCATCTCGAACAGCCTGGCGTATTGCTTGGTCAGGGCGTTCTTCGGCTCGGTGAGAATCTGCATCAACGCAGCTTCGTCCAGCTCGTCGAGCGTGGCCAGAACCGGCAAGCGACCGACGAATTCCGGAATCAGGCCAAACTTGACCAGATCGTCCGGCTCGACTTCGCGCAGCGACTCACCCACCTTCTTGCCTTCCTGCTTGCTGCGCACTTCCGCGCCGAAACCGATACCACCTTTGGTGGAGCGGTTCTGGATGACCTTCTCGAGACCCGAGAATGCGCCACCGCAGATGAACAGGATGTTACGCGTGTCGACCTGCAGGAACTCCTGCTGCGGGTGCTTGCGGCCACCCTGGGGCGGCACGGAAGCCACGGTGCCCTCGATCAGCTTCAGCAATGCCTGCTGCACGCCCTCGCCCGAGACGTCACGGGTGATGGACGGGTTGTCCGACTTGCGCGAGATCTTGTCGATCTCGTCGATGTAGACGATGCCCATCTGGGCCTTTTCCACATCGTAGTCGCACTTCTGCAACAGCTTCTGAATGATGTTCTCGACGTCCTCACCCACATAACCGGCTTCGGTCAGGGTGGTGGCGTCGGCAATGGTGAACGGCACGTTCAACAGGCGCGCGAGGGTTTCGGCGAGCAGGGTCTTGCCCGAGCCGGTAGGCCCGATCAGGAGGATGTTGCTCTTGCCGAGTTCGACCTCGTCGCCCTTCTTGTCACGCTGGTTCAGGCGCTTGTAGTGGTTGTACACCGCTACGGCAAGCACCTTCTTGGCGCGCTCCTGACCAATGACGTACTGGTCCAGGATACCGCTGATTTCTTTCGGCGAAGGTAGTTTGTGCGCGTTGCTCTCGGCCTGGGCTTCCTGCACCTCCTCTCGGATGATGTCGTTGCACAGGTCGACGCACTCGTCGCAGATAAATACCGAGGGCCCGGCAATCAATTTGCGCACTTCGTGCTGGCTTTTGCCGCAGAAGGAGCAATAGAGCAATTTGCCGTTGTCCTCGCCGTTACGGGTGTCAGTCATTCGATCGATCCAATCCGGTAGGCTTGCAACACAAGATGAAGGCAATTGCGGGCTTTTTCAAGTCCGCAGGCGGGCCCTTTCGGCGCCCGCCCGCTCTGGCGCCTGGGCTCAGGATACCAGTTGCCGCTTGTCGTAGACCGAGTCGACCAGGCCGTACTCGGCCGCGCGCGAGGCGCTCATGAAGTTGTCACGCTCGGTGTCGCGCTTGATGGTCTCGAGGTCCTGGCCGGTGTGGAAGGCCAGCAGCTCGTTCAGGCGCGCCTTGATGCTGAGGATTTCCTGGGCATGGATCTCGATGTCGGTCGCCTGGCCCTGGAAGCCGCCCAGCGGCTGGTGAATCATCACGCGCGAGTTCGGCAGGCAGTGACGCTTGCCTGCCGCACCGGCTGCCAGCAGGAAGGCGCCCATGCTGCAGGCCTGGCCGATGCAGATGGTGGAGACGTCCGGCTTGATGAATTGCATGGTGTCGTAGATCGACATGCCTGCGGTGACCGAGCCACCCGGCGAGTTGATGTACAGATGGATATCCTTGTCCGGGTTTTCCGCTTCAAGGAACAGCAGCTGCGCCACAACCAGGTTGGCCATGTAGTCCTCTACAGGACCCACCAGGAAGATCACACGCTCCTTCAACAGGCGCGAGTAGATGTCGTAGGCACGTTCGCCACGGGCGGACTGCTCGATAACCATCGGGACCAGACCGCCTGCGGCCTGGATGTCAGAGCTCTGCTGAATATAAGAATTGCGGGACATGTCCTGCACTCACTCCCAAATAGTCATGGCTTTAATAACGCACAAGCCAGCCCGAAGGCTGGCTTGTGGGGTTTCCTACGAGAGTAGCAAATCACTCAGCTTCGGCAGGAGCCTGTGCTGGCTTGACAGCCTCTTCGTACGAGACCGACTTGTCGGTCACAGTCGCTTTCTGCAGGACAGTATCTACAACTTGCTCTTCCAGCACAACCGAACGGACTTCGTTCAGTTGCTGGTCGTTCTTGTAGTACCAGTTGATGACCTGCTCAGGCTCCTGGTAAGCGGAAGCCATTTCCTCGATCATCTCGCGAACCTTGGCATCGTCCGGCTTCAGCTCGAACTGCTTGACCACCTCGGCGACGATCAGGCCCAGGACCACACGGCGCTTGGCTTGCTCTTCGAACAGCTCGGCCGGCAGTTGCTCAGGCTTGATGTTGCCACCGAACTGCTGGACAGCCTGCACGCGCAGACGGTTGACTTCGTTTTCCAGCAGGGCTTTCGGCACGTCTACCGGGTTGGCGGCCAGCAGACCGTCCATGACCTGGTTCTTGACCTTGGCCTTGATGGCCTGGCGCAGTTCACGCTCCATGTTCTTGCGAACTTCGGTACGGAAGCCTTCCAGGGTGGATTCCTTGATGCCGAACTGGGCGAAGAAGGCTTCGTTCAGCTCTGGCAGCACAGGTGCGGAAACGCTGTTGACAGTGATGGTGAACTCGGCGGCCTTGTTGGCCAGATCCAGGTTCTGGTAGTCCTCGGGGAAGGTCACGTTGACGACGCGCTCTTCACCGGCCTTGGCGCCAACCAGGCCATCTTCGAAGCCCGGGATCATGCGGCCGGAACCCAGTACCAGCTGGGTGCCCTTGGCCGAACCACCGGCGAAGGCCTCACCGTCGATCTTGCCGACGAAGTCGATGTTGACCTGGTCGTCTTTCTCGGCAGCGCGCTCGACGGCCTCGAAACGGACGTTCTGCTTGCGCAGCACTTCCAGCATGTTGTCCAGGTCGGCGTCAGCGACGTCGGCGTTCAGGCGCTCGACGTTGATCGACTCGAAGCCGGCAACAGTGAATTCAGGGAAGACTTCGAAGACGGCGACGAACTCGAGGTCCTTGCCTTTCTCGAACGACTTAGGCTCGACAGCCGGGGCGCCAGCCGGGTTCAGCTTCTGCTCGACCACGGCTTCATAGAAGGAGGCCTGGACCAGGTCACCGAAGGCTTCCTGGCGGGCAGCGTCTTCGTAACGCTGACGGATAACGCTCATTGGCACCTTGCCTGGACGGAAGCCCGGGACCTTGGCGCGACGGGCAGTCTGTTGCAGACGCTTGTTGACTTCGTTCTCGACGCGCTCGGCCGGAACGGCGATGGTCATGCGGCGCTCGAGAGCGGAAGTGTTTTCAACAGAAACTTGCATGGATATTCCTCGTTGCACAGACGTTAGCCGGCGATAGCCCGACTCCAGAATCAAGGGCGAATATTCTAGTGACTCACGCACCAGAAGTCACCCCACTCGGGACGACGGACAACCACGCCGGTCGATTTCGTTTACAGGCCAGCGCAAAAACGCGCCAGGCCTCGTTACTCAAGGGCTGCGCGCCATCTTTGAGGGCGCATTCCGAAAAAACCTGTCAAACAGTTACAACTGCAGAATCGGCCCGTTAATGCGGGTCGATTTCATTGAACTGGCAATATTCTTCCCACGACATACCCAACGCCTCGGCCACCTCGCGGTGAGTCTCCAGGCGCATGGCCTGCAATTGCTCCGGGTTTTCGGCGATCAACTGCAGGGCAAGCTCCCAGGGCTCGATACCCTGCTCCTGAGCCGCATCCTCGAACGCCCACTCGACCTGCTGGGCCTGCTCGCGCGCGTCAAGCTCGCGGATCTCCTCGAGCAATTGCGGGTTGGCTTCGCGAAAGCGCTGCAGCGCCAACGCCTGGCGCGCTTCTTTGGCAATCATCGGTATTTCCCCTGCCGGTCACCGACCGGTGTTTCAACCGGCTGAAATCTATCAGCTTTTATAGCGTTGCCACCAGAGGGCAAGCCCCTCAATCCTTCCGCTCGACAGGTGCACACGCCAGCGACCGCTGCCGCCAGCTCGGCCAGGCCTGTTGCCAACCCCGCTCATGCGTCACACCCGGCAGGGAAACCAGCTCGAGGCAACGCGCCTCGCCCAACTGCCGAGCATAAAACGCCGCAACGTCAGCAGGCACCTGGCGATCCTCGGCACCCAGCAGATGGCGCTGGGGAATACGCGCCAGGCGCTCCCGATACTGTAAAGGCTCGAGCGAACCTTCCAGCGGCGTCAGCTCAAGCATTCGCGCCCATTCGGCCGGACTCAGATTGCCGGCCAGCGTCTGGACCTGCCACACATCCTCACGCCGCCCCGCCAGCAACAAGACAAGCGCTCCGCCGCCGGAGTAGCCCACCAGCTCGAAGCCCTGATTGCCATAACGCGCTTTCAGCCGGTCGAGCGCTTGACCAAGACTGTCCAGCACCTCAGGGGAGAAGCGCCGACTGGTCCACAGCGCCGGCGTGCATCCAGGGACGCTGACGAACTGACAGGGCCTGGCCATATATAAGGAAGGTGTCGGATCCTGCATCGCCAGGTCGACCACCAGAGTCTGCCGCGGCGTAGGGTCCAGACTCGGCTGCGAGGGCGTGACCCAGGCATGGCCATCACCCTCCAGATAAACCCGCAGCACGTTGGCGGTAGGCATCTGCGCGGGCGCCACGACCAGCAGTGGAAAGCTTTCCAGCGCCAGCACCTGCACCTCACGACCGTACTCGGCAGCCCTGTGCTCCAGCGCTTCGCGCGGCGACTGGCATGCTGCGAGCACAAGAGCACCCACAACAGCCAGTACACCCCTGCCCCACATCGAAATCAGACGAAGCTGAGGTTGTGACGCTGGGCGCCATAGACCACACGAGCAGCGGTGATCAGTTGGTGAGGGATCTCGACGTAAGGTACGTCGGAGTTGCTCAGCGCCATGTCGAACAGCTGCACCAGCACGGAATTGCGGCGCACCAGGATCACATCAGACCAATCGGTATTGGTCATCGCCACCGGAATGAAGTCCGAACGCTTCATGAAGCTGCCGAGCGCTTCGAGCACACCCAGGTTCTGCTTGGTGCCATTGTCACTGAAGCAGCAGTCGTTGAGCATCATGATGCCGTCCGGACCAAGCAGCTCCTGGTAATACATCATGTCGCGCAGGACGTACTCGTACTGGTGGTTGGCATCCACGTAGACGAAATCGAACTGCTCGATGCCGGTCTGCTCACGGATCTTGTCGATCGCACCGATGGTTTCGGAGCGAATTACCGTGACCTCGGGCATGTCGACGAACTTTGATACACACTCCTGGTACAAGCGGTCCCAGGTCGCATCGTCGTGCAGCGAGCCACCATAGTAGTACTCGTAGTCGTCCACCGGAGAGACCCAAGGCGGCAACTGATCGAATGGACTGTAAGCCTTGTTCGCCTCCTTGCTCCAGCTGTCGGCCAGCACCATGCGCTCTGGCGCCAGTGCTGCGCGCAGCTTGAGGGCGTTCTCGCCGCGCAGCACACCGAGCTCGGCAACCACCGGGCGTTTTTCCAGCGCATTGAAAACCGCGCCGACCACGTAATACAGACTTTCCCTATGCGTGCTGCAGACTTTCATGTTCGTTCCTTTTATTCGCGGAATCGCATCAACGCCAAACGCCAAGCAAGAATCCGACCAGCCGCCAACACCGAGGCACAACCCGCATGAACACTGGACTGGGAGGTGATGCCGAATGATGAACACAAAAAATCCCGCCAGCGAACTGACACGGATGCGCCAGAATTCCGCTGCCCTGGGAATTTGCTGCAGAAATGAAAAATGCCGCACAAGGCGGCATTTTCAGGAGGTTTTCATGCGCTTGAGCGTGCATTGAAAACAGAAGATGGTGCGGACGAAGAGACTCGAACTCTTACAGCTTGCGCCGCTGGAACCTAAATCATGCCGGTTACTATAGATTCATTTTAAATCAACAGGTTACGGCGCTCGCACATCAGCGATCTGTACAGATCGTCCCGCCACGTGTCACATCATCCCGCGCGTGTAGCACATTTATGTCACACAGCGTCTACGGCGTTCTGCCAACCGTTTCCCCTCCTTTATAGAAGCACTCACATATCGGCACATCCCAGCGCCCACATACGCGCAGCCTCGGCAAGCTCAAGCACGTCAGACAGTTGCAGGTCGTCGACCCGACTCCGGCGCCGACACTCAAAAGCCATGCTCACCAGCTTGGCCGCGTGCTTCTCGGGATCGGTGGAAAGGTCGCACTGGCTGCCGAGCACTATGACCTTCTCGCGCTGCAGCGCACCCATCAGGCCCCGACAAATTTCCCGAACCACCTAGAGGCACTGTATGATCCGCGGCAGAAGGAAACCTTCAACGTAAAGGAAAATTTCAGTGATCAGAAATGTTCAGTTTCTGCGCTTCATAGCTGCGGCAATGGTTGTATTCGCCCACTATCCTCTTTTCGCTGTAACTGAGTTAGGCGCAAACCCTTCACTTCTCAAGCTCGGTGGATTTGGAGTAGACATATTTTTTGTAATAAGCGGCTTTATAATGCTGCTAATCCTGTACCCCACATCAACATCCAACACCAACACTCCCGCCATGTCGTGGAGTCAATTTATAAAGAAAAGAATATATAGGGTTTGGCCTCTTTACTTTGTAGGAACAGCGCTAGTATTTATTGTTGCATCGATAATCAATGGCAGCTCAATCTCAAACGATGTGGAAATTTCGCGAGCGTACAATAGCAGCAAAGCAGATATATTCTTAGTCCTCCAATCATTGACGTTTTCGCATGCATTTATTGCACCAGTGCTAGACGTAGGATGGACACTACAGTTTGAGTTTGCATTTTATATTACGATTGCGTTGTCGCTGGCAATAGGAATTAGAAAGTGTGACTCTCTGATACTTGCTTTTTCCTTAATTCTTTTTGCGTCAAGCTTGGCCGCGGCTTCGATGACAAAATATGGAATTACAAGTGACCACGCAGCACTTAGGCCATTGATGATAATGGCTAACCCAATGATGGTAGAGTTTCTTATTGGGATGCTGCTTTACCGAATCATTAGAAATGAAATCTTGCTTGGAAAGAAAATTTCGATTGTGATTTTTCTTGCAACAATACCAAGCTTCATCGCCTCTGAAATACAGGACGTGTTTGCAGGTTTTGGTGGCGCTTACCACAGGTCACTTATATGGGGTGCATTTGCATTCCTGCTAGTGTGGTCGGCGATAAGCCTGGAAAAACATCTATCCACACCAAGGATCCTAGACATTTTAGGGAACTCTTCTTACAGCCTTTATATAGTCCACTGGATGCTTCTTCCTTGGATATCGTACATTGTATCAACGTCAGGAATGCTAAACAGCATTAATCTGATAGTTCTTCTTGCATTAAATTTATTAATATGCCAGGCGGCGGCCATGCTGACTTATAAGTATGTAGAGCTCCCGATTGGGGAGTTCTTGAAGCCTAACAAGCGCTCCGTGAATCAGCTCAGACATTCCCAAACACAGTGAGCCTTGAGCTAATAGTGCCGCTTGCGGCCCTCGACGGGCTGCAAGTGGTATGACTATTATGACCGAGCCCGCACGAATTGACCTAGCCCTGAGCGTAGCCCTTGATGCAGCACCATAAACAGTGCAAATATCGGCCTCCCCACCGCCCACAATATGAAAGTAAGTCGTCATATCGCTTTGTGCGCTAGAAGGGCACAGAAGACTTATGATGAATAACCCATTTCGCATGTTTGATCTTGGCAGGATTGCTAACTGGCTAAGTCTGTGAAAGGAATATCGGGCTTGCACCACTGGAGTTGCAAACAGCCCCATTCAAATATATGAGTGCACCGCAATATATAACGGTATATTCAGGCATAGCACGCCAATAAGGCAAGCCAAGATTGCCAGGCTCAACCTGACACACAAGACAATCATTTAAATGCAGAATTGTATTCTGCCCGCAAGCCCTTATAGCAGTAATACTCCACATTGTATTACACCCGCGAAGAATATTTCTGAGTCGCCCAAATGTCCTTGGCTGGGGTCTGCGGACCAAGCAATATCTCCAACCACCCATGCGCATTTCGACTTCCAAATTATGCATTCAAAGAACTGAGTATAGCGACCTTTAATCCATACTACTGAATTGCAGTCAATAGCGAATTTCATATCAATGACCACATCGTAGCAGGTGTTGCGCCCCATAAATCTCATGAGATGATATAATTATGCCTGCCTATCGAATGGGCGACAACATCTCCTCCTGCAGTAACGCCGCATTTTTCTGGAAAAACAACAGAAGCCTGCCGGTACTGACCTGGCGGGAAATACAAAAAACAATGACTTATTTACGGGAAAATATCGGCAAATAGAATACTATCGGCCGCAGCCTGCACAGCCGAACTCCAATCCCACGTGTCGGAGTTATCAGGATCAGGCCTATTCACAACTAGGCCAGCAATTCCCACACATTAATATTTTGGGCAGTTCGCATGTCTCTCGGTAAAGACTGCCTCGTTTCCAGCCTAAAATTTCCCCACCAAGCTCAGGGGAGATGTATTGCTGAAATCCTGGACTGTTCGAGGAACACCATTTGGGTCTATATAAACCACATTAGAAGCTAGGTTGATAGGCCCGGCACCAGCGCTGATAACCGACCCTATGCACTGCTCCATAGAGCGTTTGTTAACCGCATCGCCGTTCGAAACCGGAGTTCCGACATTCGAGATTCTGGGTGAACAGCGGGTACGCCCAAGGTGATCGACGTAAGGCCGCACGCACGGCCATCGTAAGCGTCGCCGCCCAGCGCGGAGAGCAGATACCAACCTGAGCGGAGCGGCGCTGGACTGGCGGGCCATAGCCGCGGGCTTCACGATAGATCCTGAATGCCGAACGACTGTGTGGCACCGAGACGGTATCCCCATAAGCATCAACATTCAGGGCGCAGCAGAGGCTTTGGTTATCACCCGTCGACCTGCTGGACGAAGCAGTCCAGGCGCGAAGGAGCCGATGCCATGATCGAGCAATCTACCCGCCACCGGCTCGAAGCCGCGCTGCAGGGCGTCAAGCCCAGCGACATGCGCCGGCGAGAGCATTGCGCAGTACCTCCATCATCGATACAAGCCGCGGGAAGATGATAACGGAGAGTTCGTGCTGTACCTGCATGAAGGAAAGCGCCAGGTCGGAGGCGGTAGCCCGTGGACGCCGGATGGTCGCGCGCACATGGACCTCAAGGGGTAGATCTGATCTGCGCAGGCGATCAGTACATGACCGTAGGCTACAGCTATCACCGAACCAAACCTGGAGACGACGTTTGCGTGGCCACCGTGATGAAGAAGCTCTGCGAAGGCCAGGCCGGCGCCCACTCCACCTGCCGCTACGGCATCGCGCCGGACATGGACTTCGACCGTTTCCAGCGGCCAGCCGCCCAACTCTGGGAAGTAGTGCGCGACGTGCTGCTCGCCTGACCATCAACTTGCCGCCACCGGCGGCGTGGAGACCACCTGTCCCTGATATCCGTCGAGCAGACCGCGAGCCTGCTTTGCGTCAGCCGCGCCACGGCTTACCGGATGGCGCTTGAAGGCCGAATCCCTACTGTGCGCTGGATGAAGCGCGGGGTCAGGGATCATGCCGAAAAACTCAAGCAGATGATCGACGAAGCCGCCGCTGCTAGTATTAGCGCCGCGGGCGGCATGTCGGAGGAAACCGAATGCCCTACAATCTACCTGGAAGGCGTGCACTCCAAAGCAGGAAAGCGGCGCAGTATTCCGCTGAACGATGGCGCGGTGAATGCGCTCAAGCAGATGATGGCATTCAGGGCCGACCCCTGCCCCGCGACGCCATGGGTGTTCGCTCGCGGTAATGGAGAGCGGGTTATGTGCCTGCGAACGGGTTTCAACAAAGCATGTGCAACGGCGGGGATTGAGGACTTCACTATTCATGATCTGCGGCACACTTGTGCTGCTCACTTGATCAGTGCCGGCGTTGCGCTGGCGGAAGTCAGGGATCTGCTGGGTCATTCAACCGTCATGATGACGGAGCGCTACGCACACCTGGCGCCAGCCAGGGTGAGGGATGCAGTCCGGGTGCTGGACCAGGCCCGTGAACGACCGAGCTCACGTTCTGTTCACGCTGAAAGTCCAGCGTGGCAAGGGGGAGCACTTCTAAAGCTCGTAACCCCTTGATTTATAAAAGTGGTGCGGACGAAGAGACTCGAACTCTTACAGCTTGCGCCGCTGGAACCTAAATCCAGTGTGTCTACCAATTTCACCACGTCCGCGTGATGCGCTTAAAACAAAGGCGCCTGATTATACAATCAAGGCGCCTTCGAAGAATATGGGGTGGACGATGGGAATCGAACCCACGACAACTGGAATCACAATCCAGCGCTCTACCAACTGAGCTACGCCCACCATATTGCGGTGTTACGTTACCTACTTGCTTGCCTAAGCTGCCTTATGGCGCACCCGGCAGGACTCGAACCTGCGACCATCCGCTTAGAAGGCGGATGCTCTATCCAGCTGAGCTACGGGCGCATATTCAATCTGCTTTCCATTACGATTGCAAATCAATTTTCAGCCTTACCGAACGAGCTAACAAATCCGCTCATTCTGCCTGACTTTGCTAACCAGTGCTAGGTTGTGCCCGACAAGTGCGACGAATGTTATAGACGAGCCGAAAGGTCGTCAACACTTTTTTCAAAAAAATTTAAATTATTTAAGGGGTTAGGGGATTTGCCCGACCACGCGCCTTTGCCCTCGGCCCGGCTCGTGCGAGAATGCGCCCTCTTTATTGTTCCCTTCTCGATGGTTAATCACGCGTCTATGACTGCACACCTTATAGATGGCAAGGCGATCGCCGCCAACCTGCGCAAGCAGATCGCCCAACGTGTCGCCGAGCGCCGCCAGCAAGGCCTGCGCACGCCAGGCCTGGCGGTGATCCTGGTCGGCACCGACCCGGCCTCCCAAGTCTATGTTTCGCACAAGCGCAAGGACTGTGAGGAAGTCGGCTTCATCTCCCAGGCGTTCGACCTGCCCAGCGACACCACGCAGCAAGCCCTGACCGAGCTGATCGACCGTCTCAACGACGACCCGGCCGTCGATGGCATCCTGCTGCAACTGCCGCTGCCAGCGCATCTGGACGCTTCGCTGCTGCTCGAGCGCATCCGTCCGGACAAGGACGTCGATGGTTTCCACCCCTACAACATCGGTCGCCTGGCCCAGCGCATCCCGCTGCTGCGCCCATGCACCCCGAAGGGCATCATCACCCTGCTGGAAAGCACCGGGCAAGACCTGTACGGCATGAACGCGGTGATCGTCGGCGCCTCCAACATCGTCGGTCGCCCGATGGCCATGGAACTGCTGCTGGCCGGTTGCACCGTCACCGTCTGCCACCGCTTCACCAAGGACCTGGCCGGCCACGTCGGCCGCGCCGACCTGCTGGTGGTAGCGGCCGGCAAACCGGGCCTGGTCAAGGGTGAGTGGGTCAAGGAAGGCGCCATCGTCATCGA
Organism: Pseudomonas putida; assembly: GCF_001636055.1. Classification (NCBI taxonomy): domain Bacteria; kingdom Pseudomonadati; phylum Pseudomonadota; class Gammaproteobacteria; order Pseudomonadales; family Pseudomonadaceae; genus Pseudomonas; species Pseudomonas putida. Next base: position 2,488,292 of record NZ_CP011789.1, on the reverse strand, counting down.
CGTGGGCATCAACCGCCAGGAAGACGGCAAGCTGGTGGGCGATGTGGTCTACGAGACTGCCCTGCCCCGCGCCGGCTGGATCACGCCGGTTCCAGGTGGCGTCGGGCCCATGACCCGTGCGTGCCTGCTGGAGAACACCTTGTATGCGGCTGAAGAGCTGCACAAGTAATCGTTCTCGGCACACAGCAATGAAAAACGGCACCCCAAGGGTGCCGTTTTTCATTAGACGGTGAATCTACCAACGCTATCGCGGGAGCGCAGGGCTGCCCGCGTGGAGGTCAGTACGCTCGGCAACTGATCACTTGCGCGCCTCCTCCCACGACTTGAGCAGCTCGTTGTAGCTGACCGTCTCGCCCTTGGGCTTTTCGTTGGCCAGCTTCGGTTTCGGCGCACCTGGCTGGTCGAACCAGTACTGCGCATCGCGCTCTGGGTTGAGCTTGGGCGCACAGGTGGCCTGGGCATTGGAACGCTGCAGCCGCTCCATCATGCGGTCCTGGTCACGGGCCAGGCCGTCGAGGGCCTCCTGCGGGGTCTTCTCGCCACTGGCCACCTCGGCGATATGACTCCACCACAGCTGCGCCAGGCGCGGATAGTCAGGCACGTTGGTGCCGGTCGGGGTCCACTGCACCCGTGCCGGGCTGCGGTAGAACTCCACCAGCCCACCCAGCTTGGGCGCCATCTCGGTCATGGCCTGGGAGTTGATGTCTGACTCGCGAATCGGCGTCAGACCGACGATGGTCTTCTTCAGCGACACGGTTTTCGAGGTCACGAACTGCGCGTACAGCCATGCCGCGAGACGCTGCTTTTCCGGGGTGGACTTGAAGAAGGTCCAGGAACCGGTGTCCTGGTAACCCAATTTCATGCCCTCCTCCCAATACGGCCCCTTCGGCGACGGCGCCATGCGCCACTTCGGCGTGCCATCGGCGTTGACCACCGGCAGCCCGGGCTTGACCATGTCGGCGGTGAAGGCGGTGTACCAGAAGATCTGCTGGGCGATATTGCCCTGGGCCGGCACCGGGCCTGACTCGGAGAAGGTCATGCCCTGCGCTTCCTTCGGCGCATAGGCGCGCATCCAGTCCACGTACTTCTGCGTCGCGAACACCGCTGCCGGGCCGTTGGTGTCGCCACCGCGGGTGACGCTGGAGCCAACGGGGTGGCAGTCCTCAACGCGAATGCCCCACTCGTCCACCGGCAAGCCATTGGGCAGGCCTTTGTCGCCGCCGCCGGCCATGGAGAACCAGGCGTCGGTGAAACGCCAGCCGAGCGAGGGGTCTTTCTTGCCGTAGTCCATATGGCCGTAGACGCGCTTGCCATCGATCTCCTTGACGTCCTCGGTGAAGAACTTGGCAATGTCTTCATAGGCCGACCAGTTCACTGGCACGCCCAGCTCGTAGCCGTACTTTTCCTTGAACTTGGCCTTCAGGTCAGGGCGTTCGAACCAGTCGGCGCGGAACCAGTAAAGGTTCGCAAACTGCTGGTCAGGCAACTGGTAGACCTTGCCGTCTGGCGCGGTGGTGAAGGAAATGCCGATAAAGTCTTTCAGGTCGAGCGTAGGCGAGGTGTAGTCCTTGCCTTCGTTGGCCATCAGGTCAGTGATCGACTGCACCTTGCCATAGCGAAAGTGCGTGCCGATCAGGTCGGAATCGTTGACCCAGCCGTCGTAGATGTTCTTGTCCGACTGCATCTGCGTCTGCAGCTTCTCCACCACATCGCCTTCCTGCAACAGGTCGTGGGTGAGCTGGATGCCGGTGATCTCGCTGAATGCCTTGGCCAGGACCTTGGATTCATACTCATGGGTGGTGAGGGTTTCCGACACCACGTTGATCTTCATCCCACGAAACGGCTCGGCGGCCTTGATGAACCACTTGAGTTCCGCCATCTGCTGCTCGGCACTCAAGGTGGAGGGCTTGAACTCGCTGCCGATCCATTTTTTCGCCGCGTCCTCGTACTGATCGGCCCACGCCGTGCCCTGCAGGCCGCCGAGCAGCAGCGCCGCGGCCAGAGTCAAATGTCGCCGCTTGTTGTCGTTATCGAACATTGTGATCTCCCGATTGAAATGATCCGCCGCCCCGGGCTAACCCCAGCGCAGCACCACCACGAGCCAGGCCAGCGACAGCAGCGAGGCCACCCACAGCGGCCAGTCGCTGGCGCCGATCACCGCAAGGTGCAGGTAGGCACTGGCCAGCAGGCCGATGAACAACCGATCGCCACGGCTGGTGACGAGCGGCAGGAAACCGCGCCGCTCCACGCAGGGACGACGCAGCTCGAACACTGTCATGCACGACAGCAGCACACCGACGGCGACAAAGAACAGCGCCGTGGGCAAGGTCCAGGCCATCCACTCCATCGTTGCGCCCTCCTATACCCGACCCAGGGCAAAGCCCTTGGCCACATGGTTGCGGACAAACCAGATCACCAGCATGCCAGGCAGGATGGTCAGCACCCCGGCCGCAGCCAATACCCCCCAGTCGATACCCGAGGCCGACACGGTGCGGGTCATCACCGCCGCGATCGGCTTGGCGCTCACCGATGTCAGGGTGCGCGCCAGCAGCAGCTCGACCCACGAGAACATGAAGCAGAAGAAGGCCGTCACGCCGATCCCGGAGCCAATCAGCGGTATGAAGATCTTCACGAAGAAGCGCGGGAAGCTGTAACCATCGATGTAGGCGGTTTCATCGATCTCTTTCGGCACCCCCGACATGAAACCCTCCAGGATCCATACCGCCAGTGGCACGTTGAACAAGCAGTGGGCCAGGGCCACGGCAATGTGGGTGTCGAACAGGCCGATGGATGAATACAGCTGGAAGAACGGCAGCAGGAACACCGCCGGTGGCGCCATGCGGTTGGTCAGCAGCCAGAAGAACAAATGGCGATCACCGAGAAAGCGATAGCGCGAGAAGGCATACGCGGCCGGCAAGGCCACCGCCAGTGAGATCACCGTGTTCAGGCACACGTAGTACAGCGAGTTGAGGTAGCCGCTGTACCAGCTCGGGTCGGTGAAAATGACCCGATAGTTGTCAAAGGTGAACGCCTGCGGCCACAGGGTCAGCCCGCCCAGGATCTCGGTGTTGCTCTTGAACGACATGTTCAACAGCCAGTAGATCGGCACCAGCAGGAAGAAGAAGTACAGCAGCAGCGGCACCGCTTTGCGCAAGGTCATGGCCTAATCCTTGTCGGCGTGGGTCATGGCGGTATAGAACAGCCACGACACCAGCAGGATGATCAGGAAGTACACCAGCGAGAACGCCGCCGCCGGCCCCAGGTCGAACTGTCCTACCGCCATGCGCGTGAGGGTCTGGCTGAGGAACGTGGTGGCGTTGCCCGGCCCGCCACCGGTGAGCACGAAAGGCTCGGTATAGATCATGAAGCTGTCCATGAAGCGCAGCATCACCGCAATCAGCAGCACGCTCTTGAGCTTCGGCAGCTGGATATGGCGAAACACCGCCCAACCCGAGGCGCGGTCGATACGTGCAGCCTGGTAATACACGTCGGGAATGGCACGCAACCCCGAGTAGCACAGCAGTGCCACCAGTGAGGTCCAGTGCCAGACATCCATCACCAGCACGGTGACCCAGGCATCCAGCGGATCGCCTGCATAGTTGTAGCTGACCCCAAGCTTGGCCAGGGTGGCGCCAAGCAGCCCGATATCGGCGCGGCCGAAGATCTGCCAGATGGTGCCGACCACGTTCCACGGGATGAGCAGCGGAATGGCCATGATGATCAGGCACACCGAGGCCATGCGCCTCTTGGTCGGCATGGTCAGGGCAATGGCGATGCCCAGCGGGATCTCGATCAGCAGCACGCAGCCCGAATAGATGAACTGACGCAGCAGTGCATCGTGCAGCGCGGGGTCGCGCAACACCTGGCGGTACCAGTCGGCGCCAACGAAATAGCGGTTGGAGGCGTCGAAGATGTCCTGCACCGAGTAATTGACCACCGTCATCATCGGCACCACGGCGCTGAAGGCCACCAGCAGGAACACCGGCAGCACCAGCCACCAGGCCTTGTTGTTCGGCACCTTGTTCATGGCGTGGCCTCCAGCAGCAGGTCATCGACATAGAGCATCAGCCATTGCGCTGGCAGGCTGACCCACGCGCGCCCTTCAGGCAGGGGACGGTCCTCACCCATGCGAGCCTTGAGGGTGACGCCACCCAGCTCCAGGGTGAGGATGCGGTAGGTGCCCAAGTCTTCTATATCCAGGACCTGGGCCTCGAAGGCATCATCGATCGGACGGTCCCAGACCTGCACGAACTCCGGGCGAATCCCTACCTGCAAGCGCTCGCGCGGTTGCTCGGCGAGGCGCTCGCGCAGGCCATCCGGCAATGGCAGGTGCAGACCGCCGAAACTCACGCCATCGGCTTCGGCATGCACTTCGATCAGATTCATCCCGGGGCTGCCAATGAAGTAGCCCACGAAGGTATGGCGCGGGCGCTCGAACAATTCGCGCGGGGTGCCGAACTGGACAATGCGCCCACCGTGCATCACCGCGATCTTGTCAGCGAAGGTCGATGCCTCCAGTTGATCGTGGGTGACATAGATCATGGTGATGTTGAACTGCTCGTGAATCTGCTTGAGCTTGCGCCGCAGCTTCCACTTCAAGTGCGGGTCGATCACCGTCAGCGGCTCGTCGAAAAGGATCGCCGACACATCGTCGCGCACCAGGCCGCGGCCCATCGAAACCTTCTGCTTTTCGTCGGCGCTCAGGTTGCGCGCCTTTTTCTTCAGCACCGCCCCCAGGTCGAGCACCTCGGCGATCTCTTCGACGCGCGCCCTCACCCGCTGCTCATCCAGGCCCTGGTTACGCAGGGGGAAGGCCAGGTTGTCGAATACGCTCATGGTGTCGTACACCACCGGGAACTGGAACACCTGGGCAATGTTGCGCTGCTGCGGCGACAGCGCATTGACCGGTTGACCGTCGAACTGAACCTCGCCCTGGGACGGACTGAGCAGGCCGGAAATGATGTTGAGCAAGGTCGACTTGCCGCAGCCGGACGGTCCGAGCAAGGCGTAGGCCCCGCCCTGCTCCCAGACATGCTCGAGTTCGTGCAAGGCATAGTCGCCAGCGCCGGAGGGCTGGCGGCTGTAGCTGTGGGCCAGGCGATGCAAGCGGATCTCGGCCATCAGCGGCGCCTCCCCTGACGCAGGCCGGGGGCCTGTACCAGTTGACCGGTGCTGTCGAAGACGAACAGCTTGTGGGTGGGGATGAACACCGGGACCTGGGTGTCCACCTGATACTCATGCACCCCCGGCAGGTGCAAGATCATCCGCCAGTGCTCGTTGCGCACATGCAGGAAGGTCTCCGAGCCGCTGATTTCAGCCAGCTCGACCAGCACGGTCAGCTCGAGGTCGTCGTCATGGGAGGGCACCAGGGTGATGTGGCTGGGGCGCACACCGAAGCGGTAGTCGCCATCGGCCAGGGCGCGCAGATCGTCGGTACGGGCGAAGTGCACGGCGCCGGCCAGGCTCACCTCGTTGCCCGCGACCCGCCCGCTGACCAGGTTGATCGGCGGCTCCGAGAACAGCTCGGCAGCCAGCACGTTGCAAGGCTTGTGGTAGACCTCGGCGGTCGGGCCGCTCTGCAGCAGCCGGCCTTCGTGGAGGATGGTGGTGGTGCCACCCAGGGCCAAGGCTTCGTTCGGCTCGGTGGTGGCGTACACGGCGATGCAGTTGCGTTCGGCGAACAGCGCGCGCAGCTCCTGGCGCAGCCCTTCACGCAGCTTGTAGTCGAGGTTGACCAGCGGCTCGTCGAAGAGGATCAGCGAAGCGTCCTTGACCAGCGCGCGAGCCATTGCCGTGCGCTGCTGCTGGCCACCGGAGAGCTCCAGCGGCAAGCGCTGCAGGTAGGCTTCGATACGCAACATCTCGGCGGTCTGGCGCACCCGCTGGCGAATCTGCGCCTCTGGCAGGCGCGCCTGGCGCAGCGGTGAGGCGATGTTCTCGAACACGCTGAGGGTGGGGTAATTGATGAACTGCTGATAGACCATCGACACATTGCGTTCACGCACCGGGCGCCCGGTAACGTCCTCGCCGTCCATCAGCACCCGCCCGCTGTCCGGCCGATCCAGGCCGGCCATCAGGCGCATCAGGCTGGTCTTGCCAGACAAGGTACGGCCAAGCAACACATTGAACGAGCCCGGCTCGAAACGCAGACTGGCCTCGGCGATCCAGGCCTGGTTATCGACGTGGCGGCTGACCTGCTCCAGCACCAGGGTCATGGCGTAGCCTTCTTGTGATTGTTGTCCGCCGAACGGAGCCAGAACTGTGCCAGAAACCGCCGAACGCTCTGGCACCGGCTCCACGCAGCAGCGCCCTGTTCGCCTGCGAACACAAATGAACAGTTTCGCTGGACAGTTGAACAACCACGGCATTGACAATGAACAGTTGTGAACGACACTCAAGGGCGGTCGTCGACAACAACAATCACACAGGGACAGGCCCATGGCCGCTGATACCCCGACCCACGCCCACCTGATCCAGGCCTCCTGGGCCCGCTGCCGCGAATACGGCCTGCAACCGCACAGCGCGCCGGATTTCGACTGCCTGACTGGCGCGCAACTGAGCGAACTGCTCGAGCACCGCCAGGCCCTGCTGCAACTGACCCGCGACGCCGTGCTGCCGCAGTACACGCACCTGCTGGGCAATTCCAGCTATCTGGTGATGCTCGCCGACGCCGGAGGCTGCCTGCTCGACGCCTGGGGCACGCGGCGCTTCGTCGAACCGCGCCAGCAGCATGGTTTCACACCGGGTGCACACTGGCAGGAGCGCGGCGTCGGCACCAACGCGCTGGGCACGGCATTGGCCTGCGGTGAGGCCATCCATGTCGGCCAGGACGAACATTTCCTGCGCCAGAACCGCTACATGGCCAGTGCCGCCGCGCCCCTGTTCGATGCCGAGCGCCGCCTGGTGGGCGTACTGGATGTCTCCAGCGATGGCTACCTGCCCGTCGCCCAGACCCTCGGCCTGGTGCGCATGATGGGCCAGAGCCTGGAGAACCGCCTGATCCTCGCCGCCCACGGCGACCGGCACGGGCAACTGGTGTTCAATACCGCACCCGACAACCTAGACAGCCCCTGGGCCGGCTTGCTGCTGTTCGACAAACGTGGCCGGGTGCTGGCAGCCAATCATCGCGCAGACAGCCTGCTGGGCCAGGATCCGCGGCAATGCACGCTCGAACAGCTGTTCCAGACCTCGCTCAAACAGATCCTCGCCCACCCGCAGGAGAGCGCCTTCGCCCTGCAAGTCGCCGGTCGCCACCGTTTCCACTGCCAGTGGCGCGCACCGCATCAACCCATGCGCAGCACACCGCCAAGCAGCGACCCGCGCGTGAGCAAGGCGCTGGCCCAGGCCGGCCTGCTGCTGGAGAAGGATATTCCGGTGCTGATTCAGGGCGAGACGGGCGTCGGCAAGGAGGTCTTCGTCAATACCCTGCATCAGGCCAGCAGCCGTGTCGGCCGGCCGCTGATCGCGGTGAACTGCGCAGCGATCCCGGCAGAACTGGTGGAGTCGGAACTGTTCGGCTACGAGAAAGGCGCTTTCACCGGTGCCCACCACAAAGGCAACACCGGGCTGATCCGCAAGGCTGACGGCGGCATCCTGTTTCTCGACGAAATTGGCGACATGCCCCTTCCAACCCAGGCCCGACTGTTGCGTGTGCTGCAGTCGCGCTGCATCCAGCCGCTGGGCAGTGGTGAGCCGGTGGCGGTGGACATTCGCGTGGTCTCGGCGAGCAACCTCGACCTGGCTGCCGAAGTCCGCGCCGGGCGATTTCGCCAGGACCTCTACTACCGCATCGCCGGGCTGGCACTGGTACTGCCCCCGTTGCGCGAGCGCAGCGATCGGCGGGCGCTGATCGAGCAGGTGCATGCACGTTACCGCGAACCCGGACAGGTACAACGCTTGTCGCCACGGATGCTGGCGCTGTTCGAGCAGCACCCCTGGCCGGGAAACCTGCGCGAGCTGGTGACCGTGATGCAGGTTGCCCTGGCGTTGGCGGGGCCTGATGCCATCAGCGAAGAGCACCTGCCAGCGGCGTTCCTGGTGGAAGCTTCGGCCCCCCTGCCTGCACCCGAACGGGCCGACACCGGGCAAGACCTCGATACGCTGCTGCGCGAAGCCAACGGTAATCTTTCCTCAGTGGCGCGGGCGCTGGGGATCAGCCGTACGACACTGTACAAGCGGCTGCGCTCGACGGCCGCAGGCTGAGCCAGCCTGCGCCGGGGCACCGCAGCCGATTCCGCTGCAACGCCCACCATTTCAGCTGGAGCCGCTGCCCGTCACCTGCCGTTCAGCAGGCTTTTCCTACTTCCGCACCGGAAAATGGACACACAGCCACCTGTGGATGCGTGCCCAATGCAAACAACAAATACCGTCCTCATGATTCGCCCGGCGCGGTTCGCCTTCAACCCCGACACCGCCCTGACCAACCACTTCCAGAGCGCACCGCTGGACCCTGACGCCGCCAGCAGCAAAGCCCTCGAAGAGTTCGACGGCTATGTGCAGACCCTGCGCCAGCACGGCGTCGAGGTGTTGGTGGTGCAGGACACGCCCGAACCGCACACACCCGATTCGATCTTCCCCAACAACTGGTGGAGCAGCCATGCCGATGGCAGCCTGGTGCTCTACCCGATGGAAGGTCACAACCGTCGCCTGGAGCGCGAAAAGGGTGTGCTTCAGGTGATCGAGGAACGCTTCGCCATCGAACGCACCATCGACCTGAGCCCACTGGAACAGCAGAATCTGTTCCTCGAAGGCACTGGCAGCATGGTTCTGGATCGCGAGCACCGTATCAGCTACGCCTGCCATTCCGGCCGCACCCACGAACAGGCGCTGCGCCAGTTCGCCGAACGCCTCGGCTACCGCCTGTGCCTGTTCCACGCCCTCGATCGCCAGCAGGCACCGATCTACCACAGCAACGTGATGATGAATGTCGGCCGCACCCTGGCTGTGGCCTGCCTTGACGCCCTGCCCCACGCCGACGAACGCCGCACCCTCGAACACTCGCTGCGCGACACCGGCAAGGAGGTGCTGGCTTTGGGTTTCGACCAGTTGGAGGGCTTCGCCGGCAACATGCTCGAAGTGCACGACCGCAGCGGCCGCTCGCTGCTGGTGATGTCGCGCAACGCCTGGCGCTCGCTGGACGCTGGCCAACGCCGCCAGGTCGAGCGCCACAGTCATCCGCTGGTGGTCGATATCGACCACATCGAACGCATTGGCGGGGGCAGCGCACGCTGCATGCTCGCCGAAGTCCACCTTCCCTCGCGCCACTGAGCCCCCAAAGGAGCACTCCATGACTCGCTATATCGACGTGCAAGACCTCGCCCGCCTGGTCAACCGCAAGGGCCTGCCCACCTGCCTGGCCGAGATGGCCGAATACATTCGTGACGACTACCTGCGCTGGCACGACTTCGAAAAGTGCCCGCGCCTGGCCAACCACTCGCCCGATGGCGTGATCGAACTGATGCCGGTGTCCGACGCCAACCTGTACGCCTTCAAGTACGTCAACGGCCACCCGAAGAACACCCACAACGGGCTGCTGACCGTGATGGCGTTCGGTGCGCTGGGCGATGTCGACACCGGCGCCCCTGTCCTGCTCAGCGAAATGACCCTGACCACCGCTATTCGCACCGCCGCCACCTCGGCCCTGGCCGCAGGCTACCTGGCACGCAAGGACAGCCGAAGCATGGCGCTGATCGGCAACGGTTCGCAAAGCGAGTTCCAGGCCATCGCCTTCCACACCCTGCTGGGCATCGAAGAGATCCGCCTGTTCGACATCGACCGCGCCGCCTCGCAGAAACTCGCGGCCAACCTGGCCGGCTACCCCAAGCTCAAGCTGATCATCGCAGCATCCTTGGCCGACGCGGTACGCGGTGCCGACATCGTCACCACGGTCACTGCCGACAAGGCCTATGCCACCATTCTCACCCCCGAAATGATCGAACCGGGCATGCACCTCAACGCCGTGGGCGGCGACTGCCCGGGCAAGACCGAACTGCACCGCGAGATCGTCGAGCGCGCACGGGTGATCGTCGAGTACGAACCGCAGAGCCGCATCGAGGGTGAAATCCAGCAGATGCCGGCGGACTCGCCGATCACAGAATTCTGGCAGGTGGTCGAAGGGATCGCTGCCGGTCGCGAGAACGCCGCGCAGGTGACCCTGTTCGATTCGGTGGGCTTTGCCCTGGAGGACTACTCGGCGCTGCGCTATGTGCTGGATGTGGCCAAGGCGCTGGATATCGGCCACGACATTGCCCTGGTGCCCGAGCTCGAGAACCCGAAGGACCTGTTCGCCCTGCTGCAACCAAAAGCCGCGGCGCGTAACGCCAGCGCAGCATAAAAAAGCGGGGGCTGTAGTGCACAGCCCCCGCAGGCCTGGATCAGTCGCCGGCCACTGCAGCCTGGACGGCACGGGCGAAGCGGTCGGCCACTTCGTCGATCTGCTCGGCGCTGATGATCAGCGGCGGCAGGAAACGCACTACAGCGCCATGCCGGCCGCCCAGTTCGAGAATCAGGCCGCGCTTGAGGCACTCGCGCTGAACCTTCGGTGCCAGGCTGCGTGAGGCCGCCGGGTGGCCGAGGGCATCCAGCGCACCGTCCGGATCGATCAACTCGACCCCCAGCATCAAGCCTCGACCGCGAATATCGCCCAGGTGCGGGTAGTCACGCTGCAGGTGCTGCAGATGGCCGCGCAGGCGCTGGCCCATGGCGGCGGCGTGTTCGTCCAGGCGATGCTCCACCAGGTAATTGATCACCGCCGACCCTGCGGCCATGGCCATCTGGTTGCCACGGAAGGTCCCGGCGTGAGCCCCAGGCGCCCAGGTGTCGAGCCAGTCACGGTAGACCACTACCGCCAGCGGCAGGCTGCCGCCAATGGCTTTGGACAGGGTCACCACGTCTGGCACGATGCCCGCATGCTCGAAGGCGAACATACGCCCGGTGCGGGCGAAGCCGCTCTGGATCTCGTCGACGATCAGCGCCACCCCAGCCTGCTCGGTGATACGGCGCACACCGCGCAGCCACTCGATATCGGCCGGAATCACACCGCCCTCGCCCTGCACCACCTCAAGAATCACCGCCGCCGGCAGCTGTACCCCGGCCTCAGGGTCGAGCAGCAGGTTTTCCAGGTAATGCAGGTTGGCACGCACCCCCGCCTCGCCGCCCAAACCGAACGGGCAGCGGTAGTCATAGGGATAGGGCATGAACTGCACGCCGCTGTTGAGCAGTGCACCCAGGGGCTTTTTCGGCCCCAGGCTGCCCATCAGGCTCAGGGCGCCCTGGGTCATCCCGTGGTACGCCCCCTGGAAAGCCAGCACCGTGCTGCGCCCGGTGGCGGTACGCACCAGCTTCAACGCAGCTTCCACCGCATCGGTGCCAGTCGGCCCGCAGAACTGGATCTTCGCCTCGCGACGCAATGCCTCGGGCAGTACCGCAAACAGGTCCTGAACGAATCGATCCTTGACCGGCGTGGTCAGGTCGAGGGTGTGCAGCGGCAGCTCATCGGCCAGCACGCGCTGGATCGCTTCGACCACAACCGGGTGATTGTGCCCCAGCGCCAGGGTGCCGGCACCGGCCAGGCAGTCGATGAACTGACGGCCTTCGACGTCCTCGACATGGATGCCCCGGGCGCGCTTGAGCGCCAGCGGAATGCGACGTGGGTAGCTGCGGGCATTGGACTCCTGTTGCTGCTGGCGCAGCAGCAAGGCTGAATCCTCGAACTGGTACAGAGATTCCGGCGCAACAGCCGGCAGTGCCTGGGCAAGGCTGGAAGCGGTAGACATCGGCGAACCCTCGCAAGCAAGTAGGAATGCCCGCCACGTCCCTGTAACCGGATGTGTGTCGGGAAGTCATCGCTTGGGAGACGCTTGAGTAGGGTGTGGATTTAGCAGATTTTGGGGCCAAGGTGGCTTTTCGCAGAGGCGTCCGCGAAAGCCACGTTGACCGATGATCAGGCCCGAGCCTCCCGCGCAGGCACCTGCAGCCAGACCCGCAGCCCGTCACTGCGACTGTCGAAACGCAAGCTGCCCGCGCAGCGCTGGACGATCGCCTGGACAATCGCCAATCCCAGCCCACTGCCGACACTCTTGCTGTTGCGCCAGAAACGCTCGGTCAGGTGCTTGAGGTCCTCGTCGGCAATGCCCGGACCATGATCGCGAACCAGGAAGCCTACCTGCCCATCGGCCATCTGCACTTCCAGCTCCACCGCCTCATTGCCACCATGGCGCAGGGCGTTGTCCAGCAGGTTGCGCAGCGCCGCCACCGCCAAGGGCGCGGGCATGCCCAGGTAGATGCGGGTGGCCTCTTCGGGCAGGCGCAGGACGATCCGCCGGTTGTCGCCGCCACCAGCGTCCTGCACCGCCTGGCGCGCGACTTGCTCGGCACTGCACAGCACGCCATCTTCGAACGACAGGCTACCCTCGACCCGGGCCAGCATCAGCAGTTGCTCCAAGGTCCGGTGCATGCGGTCGGCGCCCTGCTCGGCGTGCTCCAGGGCCTGCTCGCGCACGCTTCCATCGGTCATGCGCGCCACTTGCAGGTGGGTCTTGATGGCGGTCAGAGGGCTGCGCAGTTCGTGCGCAGCATCGTCGGTCAGGCGTCGCTCGCGCTCGAGGGTCTGGGCGATCCGCAGGAACAGCTGGTTCTGGGTTTCCAGCAATGGCTGCAGCTCGCTGGGCATGCCCGCCACCTGCAAGGGTTCGACGCTGTCTGCTCGGCGCTTGCGCAGGGCATCGCGCATGCGGTTGAGCGGCTCCAGCCCCTTGCCCAGACCAATCCACAGCAGCCCCAGGCTGCCGAGCAAGGCCATCAGCACCGGTGCCGAAGCGGCCAGCAGGATCGACTGGTTGAGCGCCTCGCGTTCCTGATGGCGATCGGCCGTGGTGATCCGCACATCGCCGTGGTTGTAGGTGAAGGTGCGCCATGAACTGCCATCGATCGTCTGGTCACGGAAGCCGCTGCGCTGATCGTCCATGCTGCCATCGTGTTTGTGGTTGCTGGCCAGGATCTCGCCGCGCAGGGAACTGACCTGGCAGGCCATGCCGTCCGGCACGCTGAACTGGTCGGCCGCAAAGTGCGCGTCCCGGCCCTTGGCCCCCAACGGCTGCGGCAACTGGTCGACCAGGCCCGCCACCATCCGTGCCGAAGCCACCAGGCGCTGGTCGAGGGAGAACATCATCTGCTGACGCAGGTCGCGCAACATCCAGGCCGCGGCCAGGATCCAGATCAGGATGAAGGCACTGCCCAGGATCAGCGACAGACGAACCCGCAGGCTCATGGCGCGGTCTCCTGCGGGGCCTGCGCTGCACCCAGGCGATAGCCCAGCCCGCGTACGGTCTCGACGATACTGTTGCCAAGCTTGCGCCGCAGGTGGTGGATGTGAACGTTCAGGGCATTGCTCTCGACTTCATCGCTGAAGCCATAGACGCAATCCTTGAGCTGTTCGCTGGACAGCACGCGCCCGGGATTCTGCAGCAAGGCCTGGAGCAAGGCCTGCTCCCGTCGGGACAGATCGACCGCACGACCGGCCAGGGTCGCCTCGCAACTGCTGGGGTTATAGACCAAGGGGCCGTGCTCGATGACATTCACGGCGCGCCCGGCCACGCGGCGCAGGAGCGTGTGCAGGCGTGCCGCCAGCTCGCGCAGGTCGAAAGGTTTGAGCAGGTAGTCGTCGGCGCCGGCCTGCAGGCCATCGACCCGGTCGGTGACCGCATCACGGGCCGTGAGCACCAGCACCGGCAGCACCTCGCCCTGCTGGCGCAGGCGCCGCAACAGCTTGAGGCCGTCTTCGTCGGGCAACCCCAGGTCGAGGATCATCACGTCGAACTGGGCCGCCTGGAGCAGTGCACGTGCCGCCGAGGCGCTGGCGACCCGATCGACGGTCAGGCCCTGGGCCGTGAGGCCGGCGCAAATGCCGCTGGCGATCAGGTCGTCGTCCTCGCAGAGCAGTACGTGCATGGGAAATCTCCGGGTAGGTGGATGCGCAGTGCAACAAAACGGGATTAAGCGCCGATTATGAACCTCACCCCGCGTTTCGTCGCCTGCGCCGGCCGGCGATTACTCGAGTACCTCGACCGGCATGCCGACTTCAAGTCGCCCGCTGCCATCGACCGCCAGGTTCTGCCCGAACAGTACGTCCCCTTCCCGCTCACGAAAGGTCTTGAGGGTGGTCAACGGCTCCCGGTCGCTACTGCGCTCACCCGTCTGTGGGTCGAGGGTCGTAAGGATGCAGCGCACACTGGGCTTGAGCACCCGCAGGGTCAGGTCGCCGATACGGATACGCTTCCAGCCGTCTTCGGCAAACGCCTCGGCGCCCTCGACCACCAGGTTGGGACGAAAACGCAGCATCTGCATCGGCCGGCCGATGCGCCGGTTGAGTTCATCGAGCGAGCCCTGGCCGATCAGTAATAACGGAAAGCCGTCGGGGAAGGCCGCACGGTCACTGTTGAGCCCATAGCCGCTGGGCAGGTAGCGTGCCCGCTGCTGCGGACAGTGCACCAGACGTACCGCCTTGCCGAGCATCTGACTGAGCCACGCAGCGGCCTCGTCGCCGGCATCGGGCACGCGCAAGGTGTCGCGCCAGATGGTCACCCCGCGCAGGTCGTCGTCGGCACCCGGCACCTTGACCGTCAGCGGCGCCTGCCCAGGTGTTTGCAGCAGCAGGCTTTCTTCATCGCCACCGGTGGCCGTGAGCCGTCCCAATTGTGGCCAGGCACGCTGGGTAAGGAAGCGCCCGGTGTCCTGCTCGACCACCATCCAGCGCCGATCGCCCGACAGCCCCATGGCATCCACGGTCGACTCGCCCAGGCTCTGCGCCTGGCAAGACTTCACTGGATACCGATACAACGCACTCAGAAACATCCCCGCCCGCCTCGTGCCAGTCAAAAAGCCAAGCTTATACCCACCACGGGGCGTGTGCAGGTATCAGACTGGCGCATGATCGAGCGACAGACGCTCGCGCACCACATCCACCAGGCGGTCCGGCTGGAACTTGGAGAGGAAGTTGTCGCAGCCTACCTTCTTCACCATCGACTCGTTGAAGCTGCCCGACAGCGACGTGTGCAGCACCACGTAAAGCCCGCGCAGACGCGGGTCATTGCGGATCTCGGTGGTCAGGCGGTAACCGTCCATCTCCGGCATTTCGGCATCGGTGAAGATCATCAGCAGTTTTTCGCAGACGTCCTCTCCGGCATCGGCCCAGCCCTTGAGCATGCGCAGCGCCTTCAGGCCATCACTGGCGATGTGCAGCTTCACACCCAGTTGCGACAAGGTGTCACGCAGTTGGGCCAGGGCCACGCTGGAGTCATCCACGAGCAACACTTCACGACCGCGGGCACGGGCGAGCACCGGGTCTTCGAGCTTGTCGCGCGATACCTTGGCGCTGTAGGGCACGATCTCGGCCAGCACCTTCTCCACGTCGATGATCTCCACCAGTTTCTCGTCGACCTTGGTGATCGCGGTCAGGTAATGCTGGCGGCCGGCGCTGGTAGGCGGTGGCATGATGGCTTCCCAGTTCATGTTGACGATGCGGTCGACGCCGCCCACCAGGAACGCCTGTACCGAGCGATTGTACTCGGTGACGATGATGGTGCTGTCCGGCCCTGGCTGCAGCGGGCGCATGCCGATTGCCTGGGACAGGTCGATCACCGGCAGCGTCTGGCCGCGCAGGTTGACCACGCCACAGACGAAGGTGTGGCGCTGCGGCATCAGGGTCAGCTTGGGCAGTTGCAGCACCTCCTGCACCTTGAACACGTTGATCGCGAACAGCTGTCGCCCCGCCAGGCGGAACATGAGGATTTCCAGGCGGTTCTCGCCTACCAATTGCGTGCGTTGATCTACCGTGTCGAGAATGCCAGCCATTGCGCAACCCCCTGGCTCTGTGCCGGAAAAAGTGGATACATCCGCCCTGTATCGGCACAATCCGCCAGAGCTTGACCCCTGCAGAAAAATGCCTGAACGGCGATTGATATCACTTTACCATCATGCTTTACTGCTGCCACATCCCTCCTCATCCGCCGCGCTGCGGACGTACCACTGCCTCTGAGACCTCATCAGGGAAACCCCTAGGAGCAATCGGGAGCAACCTGATATTCGCAATATCCATTAGCCATTAATGTGACGCCATTCTCACTGCATGAACGGAGTCAGGCTCTTGTCAGCGAACATCTCGGTGTGGCCAACCCCTGCTCCAACCCCGCACGTTGGAGTTTCATGATGGAGCGGGTGCTCTCGAACACAGCGATCCTGCAGGACTTCCTGCTGGATGCGCAGGTCCTGCTGAACGAGTCCCAGGAATGCCTGCAACACCTGGAGCTGATCAGCAATGACGCTGACGCCTGCCATTGCCTGAGCAAAGCCCTCGAGACACTCGCCCGTCGAGCAGACGCCTCGGGCGTGCTCGAGATCGCCCACTACGCCTCGGCCCTGCACCGCCTGCTGGCGCCTGGCTGCACCAGCCGCAACCTGCCGCAGGGCGCGCTGCCGGCACTGGCCGACTGCCTGACACTGCTGGCCTGGCAACTGGAACTGGTCGATGAACGCACCGGACACCTGAACCTGGACAGCAGCGAGCAGCACCTGCTGCTGGTCACCCTGGCGGGTGTGCTGGATCAGCCACTCCCGCAGGCCTGTGCCCTGTGCGACGAAAACGAGCGCCACTGCGTGCACCCCCCGCTGCTCAACATGCACATTGAGCCCAAGCACGCCCACGGCACATCAACTCGCAAAGACTAGGGGTCTGTCTGAAATGTGCAGACACATTCAGACAGATCCCTAGCGATGTGGCCCCACGTAACTCGTCTGACTGGACGGCCCCAAACACATGGCAACTTGGCGAGTTTGTACAAGTTCTGTCTAGTTCCGCAGACTCGCCGCGTTAGTTGAGTTTGGAAGTTACTGCCTTCTCAAACGATAATGGCTTATTGCCACTTCTACAGGCATTGCACCCCACTGCCATGCCTCGGAAACACCTTGGTTTCAGGCAACTAACCAGCCGGGACCAAACCAACTCGAAGTGATACCATGCGCGCAAAAGAACGAACGCCCAACGGCTCTTCAGCGATTACAACAGGGCTCGTTCCTGGTTGAAAGGCAGGACATTCACGATTCTCCAGAAAGATTGGCGACCTGCGCCAGCAATAATTCAGTGGCTTTCCTATCTATGCTCCCACGCTTGAAGATTTCCCTGCGTTGTCGCTCTCGCACCGCCTTGCTGCGTGCGGCAACCGCCGTGCTGTGCGTGGCATCGCTGGTCACCAACCTGGTGCTCTACAGCAGCGGGCAACCTGTATCGGCCGGTGCCCTGGCGCTGCAGTTGGCCGCCCTGCTCGGGGCCGGCTGGCACCTGCGCCGTGGCGCCCGATCGATCAACCTGCTGCCGGCGGAGCTGGCCGACCGCATGCTCAAGGTCCAGGAAAGCGAACGCCAGCACCTGAGCCGCGAGTTGCACGATGACATCGGCCAATTGCTCACCGCCGCCAAGCTTCAGCTCGACTGGTTGCAACGTCGCGTGCCTGCACCGCTGCAGGCGCAGTGCGACACGCTGCGCAAGACCCTCGACGACACCCTGGGCAACGTGCGTGACGTCTCGGCGTTGCTCAACCCACGGCAACTGGCCAGCCTGGGCCTGGAGGCCAGCCTGCGTGCGCACCTGCTGCGTGCCCTCGAGAACAGCGAGGTGCACTGGAGCCTGGAATGCAACCAGCGCTTGGGCGGCATCTCCGAGGAAGTGACCATGGCCGCCTTTCGCATCACCCAGGAAGCGGTCACCAACGTGCTGCGCCATGCCCAGGCCCGCAACTTGCTGATCAGCCTGCAACGCACCCCCGCCGGGTTGCTGCTGACGATCCTCGATGACGGTGTGGGCTTCGTCCCGGCCAGCAAACCGGGCGAAGTCGGGCAACGTGGCATGGCCGGCATGCAGGAGCGGGCCACCGCCCTGCAGGGCAGCCTGAGCGTGACCAGCCGGCCCGGAGCGGGCACCCGAATCGAAGCGCTGTTCCCCTGGCCTGCACGCAGCCAGGAACGTGCCAGGACACCCGCCACCGATGATTAGACTGCTGTTGATCGACGACCATTCGCTGATTCGTGCGGGCGTGCGCGCACTGGTGTCCGATATTCCCGACTACGCCGTGGTCGGTGAAGCCGACGACGGCCAGCACCTGCTGGAGATGGTCCAGCGCCTGGGCCCCGACATCGTCCTGCTGGACATCTCGATGCGCTCGACCAACGGCCTCGACGCTCTGACGCAATTGCGCGCAAACGGTTGCACCTGCAAGGTGCTGATCCTGTCGATGCACACCGACCCCGACCTGATCATGCGTGCCCTCGAAAGCGGCGCCCACGGCTACCTGCTCAAGGACACCACCGCCAACGAGCTGGAGCACGCCCTCGCCGCGTTGCGCAACGGCGAGCGCTACCTAAGCCCGGCCATCGCCCACACGGTGATCAACCAGGCCCTGCTGCGCGCACAGGCCAGCAAGCAGCCGAGCAGCGATCGCCACAACCTCACCGCCCGGCAACTGGAAATCCTGCGCCTGATCGTGCGTGGCAAGTCCACCCGCGAGATCGCCGCAGGCTTGGGGCTGTCGATCAAGACCGTTGAAACCCACCGCTCGCAAATCATGAAACGTCTGCAGATCTACGATGTGGCGGGCCTGGTGCTGTTCGCGGTGCGCGAGAAAATCATCAGCCTGGACGACTGAACAGCGGCGAATCGGCGGGCAGGTGCACGCGCAGGGCGCCCGGCGCCGCCTCGAAACGCAGGCTGCCGGCCTGCAACGGCTCACCGTCCAGGTTGATGTCCAGCCCCTCAGCCTGGCCGATCTCGACCCAGGGCAGGCGCGCACGCACGAACAGCTCCTCGCCCGTCAGCAAGTCACGCAGTGCGCCCACCATCGCCTCGGGTGCAGGCAGAATCGCGACCTCCAGCAAGCCATCATCGACCAGCGCCTCGGGGCACAGCACATGGCCGCCGCCGGCCTGGCGACCGTTGCCGATGGCCAAGGCCAGCAACTGCCCCTGCCAGTGGAAATCAGGCCCGTGCAGGGTCGCCGAAGCAGCCTGCAACTCACTGAAGCGCGACAGCCCGGTGAACAGGTACGCCGCCCCACCCAGTACCTTCTTCAAGTCTTCGGACGTATTGGCTGTCACCTGGCTGCCAAAGCCGCCGGTGGCCATGTTGAGGAACATCTGCTCACCCACCCGCCCCAGGTCGATGGGACGGGCCGGTACATCCAGCAAGGCCAGGGCGGCCGCTGGCTCCAACGGCACACCGGCGGCGCGGGCAAAGTCGTTGGCAGTCCCCAGCGGCAGCAAGGCCAGGCTGGCGTCGGCCTGCATTTGGGCCATGGCCTCGGCGATATCGCGAAGGGTACCGTCGCCACCGCCGGCTACCACTTGCGTGTAACCGCCCGCCAGGGCTTCTTCGACCAAACGCCGGGCATCGCCCGCCTCCCAGGTCAGACGCACATCCAGTACCTGCCCGCGCTCGCGTCGCACGCCCACGGCGCTGCGCACCTCTTCGTTCATGGCCTGCTTGCCATGCAGGATCAACATCGCCTTGTGCCCGTGCATACGAGATTCTCCTTAGAACACGCCAACCTCAATCTCGACCACAGGCAACCGGCAATTGCTGCACGGCAACGCAAAATTCAACCCAGGCCATCACTCGACAAATAATTGGCTACGCTTAAGAGAGCCCCGCCACACAGTCATATTATTGACCCTTGTGCAGCCTCACCTGACAGGAGCGGTCATGCGTATTCTCTGGACATTGCCCTACCTGCCCTGGCCCACCACCAGCGGCAGCAAGACCCGCCAGTACCACTTGCTGCGCGAACTGGCACATCACGGCCACCGCATCACGTTGCTGGTGCAATCGAAGGTGCCTCTGTCCGATCCCGCGCGCCAAGCCCTCGAACCGCTGCTCGAACGCCTGATCGTGTTGCCACGGCGCCCCGTGCAGAGCCCGCTCAACCTGCTCGCCTCGCCCATCATCGACTACCCCATGCGCGCCATCATCAATGGCTTGGCGCCCTGCCTTCGGCACCGCTTCGAGCAGTTGCTTGACGAGCACTGGGATGTCATCCAGATCGAACACAGCTACGCCTTCCAGCCCTTCGAGAAGGCCCTGCAACGGCGCGGCCTGCCCTACCTGCTCAGCGAACACACCCTCGAGTCGGTGATGGGCGCAGCCTGCCATGATCGCCTGCCCTTGTGGTTGCGTCCGCTCAACGCCTTCGATCGCTGGCGCTACCGGCGCTGGGAGCAGCGCGTGCTGCGCCAGCCCAACGAAGTCGTGGCGGTCAGCCCGCA
The DNA here is from genome assembly GCF_001636055.1 of Pseudomonas putida. NCBI lineage: Bacteria > Pseudomonadati > Pseudomonadota > Gammaproteobacteria > Pseudomonadales > Pseudomonadaceae > Pseudomonas > Pseudomonas putida. The sequence goes on along the minus strand of NZ_CP011789.1, from coordinate 2,467,988 downwards.
CGACGCCGAGCTGATCGGGCAGATCAGCGGGCGGACGGTGAACGTGGTGGTCAATGGCGTCGACTGCGATCACTACCAGCACGTGCAACCGGCCCTGCACAGTCAGCGTCTGCTGTTCGTCGGCAACTTCGAATACGGCGCGAACCTGGAGGCCATCGAGTGGGCACTGGAAGACATCCTGCCCCAGGTCTGGCAGAGCAATCCGGCCGTGCGCCTGGCCATCGCCGGGCACGCCCTGCCCGCACACTGGAAGCTGCACTGGAACGACCCGCGCATCGAATGGCTTGGCTACCGCCCCGACCTTCGCGAAGTGCAACGGCGCTCGGCGCTATTCTTCGCGCCGCTGCGTTATGCCGGCGGGTCGAAGGTGAAGATTCTTGAGGCGATGGCCGCCGGGATGCCGGTGATCACCACCGGCAAGGGCGCTTCGGGCCTGGCAGTGAACAATGGCGAGCACTACTTGGGCGGTGACGACGGCAGCCAACTGGCGCTGCTGCTGACCCAGTTGCTCAACCAGCCCTGGCGCATGAGCCAACTGGGGGAAGCCGGGCGACAGTTCGCCCGGCAGCGCCATGACTGGAGCGTTGCCGCCCAGCAACTGGAGAACGTGCACATGCGCCTGACCCAATTGGCACCGGCGCAGGCCGCGCCGCTCGGCACGATGCTAGCCAAGTAGCTCGCTGAAGGGGATGAACGTCACGCTGTCACCAGGGCTCACCGTCCTGCCCTCACGCACCTCGACCAGCCCCTCGGCCCAGGCTGCGCTGCGCAGTACACCCGAGCTCTGGTTCGAGTAGATGCGTACCTGCCCACCCTCGATCCGCGCCCGCAGGTATTCGCGACGATTGCCCGGCTTGGGCCAGTCGAAACCTGCCGGCACGTCGAAACGCAGCGGCGTGACCTGCTCGACGCCCAGGCGCCGCAGCAAGTAGGGACGTGTCAGCAAGGCGAAGGTAACCAAGGTGGACGCCGGATTCCCCGGCAGGCCGATCACCGGCACGCCACGGAAATGCCCGAAGGTCAGTGGCTTGCCCGGCTTGATCGCCAGCTTCCACAGCGCCAGCTCGCCAGCCTCGCGCAGGGCCATGCCCAGGTAGTCGGCCTCCCCTACCGACACACCGCCGGTAGAAAGAATCAGGTCGACGTCGCCCAGATTGGCCAGGCACTGGCGGGTCAGCGCCAGGTCATCGGCGAGGATGCCGGCATCGATGACCTCGCAGCCCATGCGCTGCAACCAGCTGACCAACAGACGACGGTTGCTGTTGTAGATCTGCCCCGGCCCCAGCGGCAGCCCCGGCTCGACCAGCTCGTCACCGGTCGACAACACCGCGACCCGCACCCGGCGCCGCACACGCAGGTGGCCGTGGCCCAGGGTGGCGGCAAGACCCAGTTCGATCGGGCCCAACAGCGTGCCGGCGTTCATCACCTGCTCGCCAGCGCGGGTTTCCTGGCCTTGGGGGCGCACATTCTGGTGCGGCGCCAAAGCTTCGACAAAGCGCACGCGGCCATCGTCGAGCACCTCGGCGTTTTCCTGCATTTCGACGCAGTCGGCACCTTCAGGCAGCGGCGCACCGGTGAAGATCCGCGCGCAGGTGCCAGGTTGCAGCGGTGCCGGAGCGTGACCGGCAAAGATGCGCTGGCTCACCGGCAGCGGTTCGCCCTGCCAGTCGGCAAGACGCAGGGCGTAGCCGTCCATGGCGCTGTTCGGCCAGGGCGGCAGGTCGACGCTGGCGAACAGGTCCTGCGCCAGTACACGGCCTTCGGCATCGGCCAGCTCGACCTCTTCGGTTTCACTGATCGGCGCCGCCTCGGCCAGCGCCAGCAGGCGCTCCAGCGCTTCTTCCACCGGCATCAACGGCCGGCTCGGCGCAGCCTCAGCCACGGCTGTCACAGGCCTGCGCCTGCTTCAGGTGCGCGACGAAATTGCAGGGACGATGGCGGGCGTCGAGCTGCTCGGCGAGGATGCCGTCCCAGCCCGTGCGCACCGCATTGGTCGAGCCGGGCAGGCAGCACACCAAGGTGCCGTTGGCCAGGCCCGCAAGGGCGCGGGACTGTACGGTGGACGTGCCGATGTCCGGCACCGAGATCTGCCGGAACAGCTCGCCGAAGCCATCGACCTGCTTGTCCAGCAGGCAGGCGACGGCTTCGGGGGTGCTGTCGCGACCAGTGAAGCCGGTGCCGCCGGTGATCAGCACCACCTGTACCTGGTCGTCGGCGATCCAGGTGGCGACCTGGGCGCGGATCTTGTAAAGGTCATCCTTGAGCAGCACTCGTTCTGCAAGGCGGTGGCCTGCGGCGCTGAGGCGATCGACGAACATCTGTCCGGAGGTGTCGTTGTCGAAGGTACGGGTGTCGCTGACCGTCAGCACGGCAATGTTCAACGGCACGAAGGGGGTATCTGCCTTGGCTTTCATGAGGGTCCGTCGCAGGGGGAAAGAATGCGCCAGTTATATCACAGCGCAGCCTTGTTCTTGGTCAATGCCCGCTGATTGCCGCTATGCTCGACTATGCGAGGAACTTTGCAAGGACGCCTCGCGTCATAACGTCATCAAGCACCATCGCACTGGAGAAACACGATGATTCAACGGACAATTCCCGCCTTCATGCTCGCCCTGGGCCTGGCCACCCTCGCCGGTTGCGCTTCGCCAACCGTCATCACGTTGAACGACGGCCGCGAGATTCAGGCCGTGGACAAACCTTCCTATGACGAAGACTCCGGCTTCTACGAATTCGAACAACTCGATGGCAAGCGTACACGCATCAACAAGGATCAGATTCGCACCGTGAAAGAGCTCTGATCTGCACCTCGTTTTGAGCAAACGGCCTTTTAACAACAAGGGCTTGCGTTCAAAAATACGATGCAGTAGGATTTTCGAAATCGGAGTGTAGCGCAGCCAGGTAGCGCGTCTCGTTCGGGACGAGAAGGCCGCAGGTTCGAATCCTGTCTCTCCGACCAGATCCTTCGAAAAAGCCCGCCTAGTGCGGGCTTTTTCGTGCCTGGGTGATCGCCATTCAGGCGCTGCCTGCAGCGAATTGCAGTGCCGCCAACCTGGCATAGAGTGGGTTTTCCTCGACCAGTTGGCGATGACTGCCGACAGCAACCACCCTACCCTGGTCGATCACCGCAATGCGATCGGCATGCTGCACGGTCGCCAGCCTGTGGGCGATCACCAAAGTGGTACGCCCGGCCATCAACTGCGGCAAGGCCTGCTGGATCAGGTGCTCGCTCTGCGCGTCGAGCGCGCTGGTGGCCTCATCGAGCAACAGCACCGGCGCATCCACCAGCAGCGCCCGGGCAATCGCCAGGCGCTGGCGCTGACCACCCGACAGGCCGACACCACCCTCGCCCAGCGGCGTCTGGTAGCCCTGGGGCAATTGCTGGATGAATTCGTGAGCATGGGCACTGCGCGCCGCCGCCTCGACCTGGGCGGCACTCGCCTGCGGCCTTCCGTAGCGGATATTGGCCTCGACCGTGCCACGAAACAGCGCAGGGTTCTGCGCCACCAGGGCGAACTGGCGACGCAGGTCGTCGGGGTCTAGCGCTGCAATCGGCTGTCCATCGAGCAGAATGCTACCGGACTGTGGATCGTGAAAACGCAGCAGCAGGTCGAACAGCGTCGACTTGCCCGCCCCCGATGGCCCCACCAACGCCACGGTCTGCCCAGGTGCTATGACCAGGCTCAGGCCATCGATGGCAGCCACCGACGGGCGTGACGGATAAGCGAAGTGCACATCGCGCAACTCGATCTGCCCGCTGGCCCGAGCGCCGGGCAGTGTCGAGGGCTGCGACGGCGGTACGATCGCGCTGCTTGCCGCGAGCAACTCGGCAATACGCTCGGCGGCCCCGGCAGCCCGCTGCAACTCACCGATCACTTCGCTCAAGGTGCCCACGGCGCTGCCCACGATCAGGCTGTAGAACACGAACGCGGCCAGCTCGCCCCCGGAGATGCGCCCGGCAATCACATCCATGCCGCCGACCCAGAGCATCACGGCCACGGCGCCCAGGACCAGAACGATCACCACGGTGATCAACCACGCCCGCTGGGCAATGCGCCGGCGCGCCACATCGAAAGCCGCCTCGACGGTATCGGTGAACAACTGGCGATCATGGGCCTGGTGGTTGTAGGCCTGCACGGTCTTGATCTGTCCCAACGTCTCGGCGACGTAGCTGCCGACGTCAGCGACCCTGTCCTGACTCTGGCGTGACAGGCTGCGCACCCGGCGGCCGAACAGCAGGATCGGCGACAGCACCAGCGGCAGCGCCAGCACTACGATACTGGTCAACTTGGGATTGGTGACGAACAGCAACACCACCCCGCCCAGCACCATCAGCGCATTACGCAGGAACATCGATAGCGACGAGCCGATCACCGATTGCAGCAGCGTGGTATCAGCCGTCAGCCGCGACTGGATCTCCGAGCTGCGGTTATCCTCGAAGAACCCCGGATGCAGGCTGATCAAGTGATCGAACACCGCACGGCGGATATCGGCGACGCAACGCTCGCCAATCCACGACACCAGGTAGAAGCGGCTGAAGGTTCCGACCGCCAAGGCCAGCACCAGCACCATGAACAGCGCAATCGTCTGGTTGAGCTGGTGCGCAGAACCGGTCATGAAACCCTGATCCACCAGCAGGCGAATACCCTGGCCCATGGACAGGGTGATGGCTGCCGTGACGATCAGCGCCAGCAAGGCCAGCATGGCCTGTCGGCGATAGGGACGCACGAATTGCCAGGCCAGCCCCAAGGCGCGGCGCTGGCGGGAGGAAAGCGGATCGGACATGGCGCGGACCGGTGAGCGGGAAACCTGCAGACTACCATTCATCTGCCCGAGTGGAACGCCTGCAACCGCCGCGGGGTCGCAGTTCGGTAGGGCCAGTGGCTATAGCTTATCGATCTAACCTGTCACTGGAGCTTTACTGCACTTTCTGTTGCACTGTGCCTGTCGTGATACCGAAGGAGCTGTCACAGGTCAGTCACGGCGAGTGGTTACCCTGAGCTTGCAACCTGATGAGGAGACAGGAAATGAGCTTGCAACATAGCAGCGACACCGTGAAAAACGCCCAGCCCCCGAAGCCGCAGGTGTGTGGCTCGATCATCGATGCCCAGGGTCGTGAGGTTCCGATCACCGAGCAGATGATCCAGAAGGCCTGCAAGGAGCTCGAGGAGAGCCGGGTGGAGAAAGTCCGCAAGGCTTGAAAGCCAATGAATCCCTTACAACCCGGCGCTCGCGCCGGGTTTTTCGTTTCCGCGCCCTGGGCAGGCCCGAGAATCCAAAACAATCATTTATTTTTTTGTACACGAAATATGCGCTAAAGATTTCACCGCGACGCGCCGAAACAGGATAAATAGCAGTTAGCCATCACCGCGTGCGAATGGCCCCCTGCTTTTCACTCCCACGAATGGTTCGTCCCGATGAAGATAAAAAATAAGCTGGTGCTTGCGTTCGTATTAGTGGCTTTCATCCCGGTGGCCTTGGTCGGTGTGATTTCCGTGGTGAACATCCGTGCAGAGGCGGTGGATCAGTTCCTCGACGGCAGCACCCGTGAAATTCGTCAGATCGACGGCAACATGCGGCAGTTCTTCGACGGCACGCTGCAGAACGTAGAACAAATGGCGACGGATCCTGTATACACATCAGTGAGTACACTCAAGGATTACACCTCTGCCTACGCTGCCAGCCACCCGCTGCCTGCAGCCACCCAACAGGTCATCGACGCCTTTGCCCGCTACGGCGCCACTCATCCTGCGGCCGCCATCATCTCCATCGGCCTCGAAGACGGCACCTACGCCAAATGGCCGGATGACCCGAAACTGGCCAGCTACGATCCACGCGCACGCCCCTGGTACAAGGCCGCCATGGCCACCCCAGGCAAGACCGTGCGCACCGCCGCCTACTACTACGACAAGGACGACGTCGCCCTGGTCGGCACCGCGCGTACGCTCAACGATGCCAGCGGCAAGCCCAAGGGGGTGTTCGTGGTCAGCGTGTCGCTGAAGAACCTCACCGAGCTGGTCAAGAGCATCAAGCTGGGCAAGAGCGGCTACGTGATGCTGATCGAGAACGGCACCGTACTGGTTGATCCACGTGATGCCAGCCATGGCTTCAAGCAACTGAAGGACCTTGGCGAGCCCTACGCACAACTGGCAGCCACCGAGCAAGGATCCACCGAGGTGGTGATCGATGGTGTGCGCTACATGGCCAATGTCTGGACCTCGCCTGACCTGGGCTGGCGCTTCGTCGGCCTGATCGAGTACAGCGAAGTGATGGGCGCGGCCACCCACATGACCTACCTAACCGCCGTCATCGTGCTGGTGCTGGCACTGGTCTTCGCCCTGGTTGCAGCCGCGTTCTCGCGGGTCATCGTCAAGCCTATCGGCCAGGTCAGCACGGGCTTGCAGCAGATCGCCCAGGGCGAAGGCGATTTGCGCCAGGACCTGGTGATCCAGGGCAAGGACGAAACCGCCGAGCTGGCCGGCTGGTTCAACAAGTTCCTCGCGGCGATCCGCCAACTCATCCAGCACATCGGCGCCGCCTCGGGCAACCTGCACGAGGCATCGCGGGCCAACAGCGAACTGGCCGGCAACATGAACGAAGCCGCAGGGCGCCAGCGTGAAGCCGTGGAACTGGTGTCCACCGCCTTCAACGAGATGGTCGCCACCGCCAACGAGGTCGCGCGGTCCTGCAGCAGCGCAGCCGACGCCGCAGAGAACGGCCATCACCGCGTCGCCGAGGGCAAGCAGCAGATCGAGTTGACCACCGACAACGTCAATCGCCTGGGTAGCCGCCTGAGCGAGTCGTCGCAGGCGATGATCGAGCTCGAGGAAGGCAGCCGCAACATCAACCAGATACTCGGCACCATCCGCGCCATCGCCGAGCAAACCAACCTGCTGGCACTGAACGCAGCGATCGAGGCCGCCCGTGCCGGTGACCAGGGCCGCGGTTTCGCCGTGGTCGCCGATGAAGTGCGGGCGCTGGCCAAGCGTACCGCCGACTCCACCGGCGAGATCGACCAATTGCTCAACACCCTGGGCAACAAGACCCAGGAGGTGTCGCAGAAGATGGAAAGCTGCCTGGACCTGTCGCGGGCCAGCGTGTCGTCGATCGCACGTGCGCGAGACAGCTTCGAGGGTATCCAGCTGTCGGTGAACGAGATCCGCGATCAGAACCTGCAGATCTCGGCGGCTGCCGAAGAGCAGCACAGCGTGGCCGAAGAGATCAACCGGCACATCCAGCAGATCTACGACGAGGCAAGGCTGGTGGAAGGCCTGGCCAGCTCGGCGCAATCGGACTCGGGCAGGCTGTCGCAGCTATCGGAAGAGTTGAACGGCCTGGTCGGGCGCTTCAAGTCCTGACCCTCCTTGTGGGGCGCCGATTCGGCGCCCCGACGCGTGCCGCGCGCCTGCACACTCAACAACCGACCGCACGCTCCTCGGCACACAGGGGCGTGGCCTGGGCGTAGAAGACACTGGTCAAGGCCCCGACCACGCCCATGATCAGGCAGAACCCGACGCACACCCAGGGGCTCCACGGCATCAGCGCAATCAGTGCCAAGGGCGTGGTGCTCGCCCAAAGGGCATAGGCCAGGTTGTAGGTGAAGGAAATCCCCGACACCCGGATCTGCGCCGGGAACAGCCCGACCATCACCGATGGCACCACCCCCACCACGCCACACGACAACCCGGCTAACGCATAGGCCGCCCAGGTCCAGCCCCACTGCCCTACCAGGCTGGCATACAGCACGCCGATCCCCAGCGGCAGCAACAGGCTGTAGATCGTCACCGCGCGCCAGGCGCCGATGCGGTCGACCAGCAGCCCCGCCAGTACGCAACCGATATTGAGAAAGACGATACCCACACTGCTGAGCGCGAAGGTATGCCCGGCATCGATCCCGAAGCGCTGCTGCATGACCGTCGGGGTGATCACCACCAGCACCACCACCGCAGAGGTCAACACGCACGTCAGCAACGCGGCCGGGATCAACGAAGCGCGGTGGTCGGTGAGCACCATGCGCAGCGGAAATGCCACGGGCGGCGCCTGCCGCTCACGCAGGGCAAGAAACACTGGCGTCTCGCTCAGCCAACGGCGCAGCCAGACACCGAACACGCCGAACACCCCACCGAGCAGGAAGGGATAGCGCCAGGCGAAGTCGAGGATTTCCTGTGGGGTGTAGAGCCGCGCCAGCAAGGTGGCTACCAGCGCGCCAAGCAGGTAACCGAAGGTCAGCCCCGCCTGCAGGAAGCCCAGGGCGTAGCCGCAACGCCCAGGCGGTGCGTGCTCGGCCACGAAGGTCCAGGCGCTGGGCACCTCGCCGCCGACCGCAGCACCCTGCAGGATACGCAGGGCCAGCAGCAGCAGAGGAGCGGCGTAGCCGATGTCGGCATAGGTCGGCATGACTCCGATCAGCAGGCACGGCAGGGCCATCATCAGGATGCTCAGGCTGAACACGCGCTTGCGCCCAAGGTGGTCGGCGAAGTGCGCCATGAGGATGCCGCCCAGAGGGCGTGCCAGGTAGCCGGTGACGAAGATCCCGAAACTCTGCAGCAGGCGCAGCCACTCCGGCATCTGTGGCGGGAAGAACAGCTGGCTCAGGGTCAGGGCGAAGAACACGAAGATGATGAAATCGTAGATCTCCAGCGCGCCGCCAAGGGCCGCAAGGCCCAGGGTACGGTGATCGCCGCGGCTGAAACGAGGCGCGCGGGCGGTATCGATGGCAGTCATTTCTGGGTTCCGCAGATCGGCAAAGGGCAAGAGGATAGCAAAAGCCGATGCGTCTCAGCTGGAACGGCTGAAGGCGGTGTGCGAGAAGTTCATCCGCCGCCAGGAGCAGCCTGCGCCGCCAGCCAGCGCCGACGGCAGCGCAACCTGCCCCAGCAACTGCGGGGTGTCGATGATCGCCATGAACGATTCCAGTGCCTCGCTATCGGGCACCTTGGGCAGGCTGACACTGACCGACTGGCGTTCGCTCTGCGCGACGTTCGGCACTTTCAGATGCTGGGAGTGGTACAGCAGCACATGCTGGATCTGCGGGCTGACGCGGCAGAAGCGGGCCAGATCGACGCCGGCATGGCTGCCCAGTTCGATATTGCCCACCAACAGCTGGAACGGGTGCAACGCGCTCTGCACCAGGCGCTGCAGGTCTTCGAAGTTTTCAACCGGGGCGATCCGGTAATAGCCCAGGCCATTGAGCATGCGTTCCAGCTGCAGGCGCTGAGCGGGATGCTCGTCGGCGATGAGGATACGCATGGACTTGTTCGGCATGGTCCGGACCCTGGCGGCAAGGTGGTCAGAGACACTGCCTGGCCTTGCTGCGCCTGTGCGGGCAATGACGGGTCTCTGTCTTGATAGTTGTCGGGAACCGACGATAAATCAAGGCGCTGCACAGGGATTTTTCACCCCTGTTTCACCGGCCTTTCACTGCTCCCACTGACGCATGCGCAAGCGACAGTGCTTCATGGCATTGACGATGTGCTTTTCCACCACGCTCTGCGAAACCCCGAGGCGCTCGGCGATCTGCGGATGCGACAGACCCTCGAGCTTGCGCAGCAGGAAGCTCTCGCGGCACGGCACACTCAACTCGTCCAGTGCGCGCCGAACCATCTCCAGGCGCTCATCGAGGTGCAGCAACTGGGACGGTGCCGGACTGTGCCAGCGCTCGTCGCTGTCCAGCACTTCAAGCGGCTCGGACTGACGCACCGACTGACGTCGGTGCCGGTCGATCACCAGGTTCAGCGCAGTGCGATAGAGGAAGGAACGGGGTCGCTCGATCGGCGGGTGACCGCCGCGCTCGAGCAGGCGCAGGCAGGCGTCATGGGCAACATCTTCTGCCGCGTGCCGGCTGCCCAGACGCGAGGAGAGGAAACTCACCAGTTCGCGATAGTAATGTTCCACCACGGCCCTTGCCTCTCCCGTTGGGCAACGTCAATGCGATTGAAAATACACATCAGTGATATCAGCGTGTCATCTTACAAATTACAACCATTCTCAGCAACACACCCTCTCACCTGCGGCTAAATCCGTTTCCCCAGCGTTCGTCTAACTGTGACCTCCGTGCGTGCCCTGAAAGGCGCGACACGCCCTTCATCCCTGGCTGGAAGTCTGCATGAGACGTACATCCACACTCCGTCGCCGCCTCGTTCTCGGCGGCCTGGGCCTGATCGCGCTGGGCAGCCTGCTAGCCTGGAAAGCCCTGCCGTTCGGCACTCTGCCGGTCAGCACCGTGCAGGTCACCCGCGGCGACATCGAAAGCAGCGTCACCGCCCTTGGCACCCTGCAGCCCCGTCGCTACGTGGATGTCGGCGCCCAGGCCTCCGGGCAGATCCGCAAACTGCACGTGGAAGTCGGCGATGAAGTGCGCAAGGGCCAACTGCTGGTGGAGATCGACCCCTCCACTCAACAGGCGCGCCTGGACGCCGGCCGCTACTCGATCGAGAACCTCAAGGCCCAGCTTGCCGAACAGCGTGCCCAGTACCTGCTGGCCCAACAGCAGTTTCAGCGCCAGCACGAACTGGCCAGGGCCGGCGCGACCCGTCAGGAGGATGTCCAGCAGGCCCAGGCGCAGCTCAAGGTGACCCAGGCACGCATCGACATGTACCAGGCGCAGATCCGCCAGGCCCAGGCCAGTCTGCGCAGCGACGAGGCAGAACTCGGCTATACGCGGATCTACGCACCGATGGACGGCACCGTGGTGGCGGTGGACGCGCGCGAGGGCCAGACCCTCAACGCCCAGCAGCAGACCCCGCTGATCCTGCGCATTGCCCGCCTGTCGCCGATGACCGTCTGGGCCCAGGTTTCGGAGGCCGACATTGGCCAGGTCAAGCCTGGCATGACCGCCTACTTCACGACACTGGCCGGTGGCAAACGCCGCTGGACCAGCACCGTGCGCCAGATCCTGCCGATCCCACCCAAGCCGCTCGACCAGACCAGCCAGGGCGGCGGCAGCCCGGCCAGCGCCAGCAGCGGCACCACCGGCAGCAAGGTGGTGCAGTACACGGTACTGCTCGACGTGGAAAACCCTGACGGCGCCCTGATGGCCGAGATGACCACCCAGGTGTTCTTCGTCGCAGGCCAGGCCAGCCAAGTGCTCACCGCGCCGCTGGCGGCGCTGGACGACGCGCCCACCGAGGGCATGCGCCTGGCGCAGGTCCTGAACCGTAACGGCAAGGTCGAACAGCGCCAGGTACGCACCGGCCTGAGCGATCGCCTGCGGGTACAGATCCTCGACGGCCTGAGCGAAGGCGAGCAACTGGTCATCGGCGCACCACGCGCCAGCGGAGGCTGAATGAACGCACCGCTGATCGAGCTCGATGACATCCACAAGGTCTACGGCGGCATCGACTCGCCCGAGGTCCAGGTGCTGCGTGGTATCAGCCTGAGCATCCAGCCTGGCGAGTTCGTCGCCATCGTCGGCGCCTCCGGGTCCGGCAAATCCACCCTGATGAACATCCTGGGCTGCCTCGACCGCCCCTCCCGAGGCAGCTATCGCTTCGCTGGCCGTGACGTCGCCAAACTCGACAGCGACGAACTGGCCTGGCTGCGCCGCGAGGCCTTCGGTTTCGTGTTCCAGGGCTATCACCTGATTCCCTCAGGCTCGGCCCAGGAGAACGTCGAGATGCCGGCGATCTACGCCGGTACCCCTGCAGCCGAACGCCATGCTCGCGCCGCCGCGCTGCTCGAACGCCTGGGCCTGGCCAGCCGCACCGGCAACCGCCCGCACCAGTTGTCCGGGGGCCAGCAGCAACGGGTATCGATCGCCCGGGCACTGATGAATGGCGGCCACATCATTCTCGCCGACGAACCCACCGGCGCCCTCGACAGCCACAGCGGCGCCGAGGTCATGACCCTGCTGGACGAGCTGGCCAGCCAAGGTCACGTGATCATCCTCATCACCCACGACCGTGAGGTGGCGGCGCGGGCGCGGCGGATCATCGAGATCCGCGACGGTGCGATCATCAGCGACTCGGCCGCCGATCGCTCGCCCGCTGCGCCCACACCTGGCTTGCAGGCGGATGATCTGCGCCAGCGTCTGGACCGCGGCGCCAGCCTGCGCGGCGCCTGGAAAGGCGAGTTGGTCGAATCGCTGCAGGCCGCCTGGCGGGTCATGTGGATCAACCGCTTCCGCACCGCCCTGACCCTGCTCGGCATCGTCATCGGCGTGGCCTCGGTGGTGGTGATGCTCGCCGTCGGCGAAGGCAGCAAGCGCCAGGTGATGGCGCAGATGGCCGCCTTCGGCTCCAACATCCTCTACCTGAGCGGCAAGCACGCCACCGCCCGTGAAGCGGCGGGCCTGGTCTCCCTCGACGACGTTGCCGCCATCGCCGGCTTGCCCCAGGTGCAGCGCATCATGCCGGTGATCGGCGGGGAGCTGATGGTTCGCCACGGCAACAACAACCAGTCGTTCTATGTGGGGGGCAACAACACCGAATTCCCGCACATCCTCAACTGGCCGGTGGTCGAAGGCAGCCTGTTCACCGACGCCGACGAGCGCAGCGGCGCCGCCGTGGCGGTGATCGGCCAGAAGGTCAAGGAAAAGCTCCTGCCCCCCGGCAGCAATCCGCTGGGCCAGTACCTGCTGATCGAGAACGTGCCCTTCCAGATCGTCGGCGTGCTCGCGGCCAAAGGCGCAAGCTCCGGCAACCAGGACAGCGACGAGCGCATCGTGGTGCCCTACTCGGCCGCCTCCATGCGCCTGTTCGGCAAGCACGATCCCGAATACGTGATCATCACCGCTGCCGACTCCAGCCGGGTCTCGGAGACCGAAGCGGCCATCGCCCACCTGATGCGCAAACGTCACCAGGGCAAGCAGGATTTCGACCTGACCAACGACGCGGCGCTGATCCAGGCCGAGGCGCGCACCCAGAACAGCCTGTCGCTGATGCTCGGCGCGATTGCCGCCATCTCGCTGTTGGTCGGCGGCATCGGGGTGATGAACATCATGCTCATGACCGTGCGTGAACGTACCCGCGAGATCGGTATCCGCATGGCCACCGGCGCTCGCCAGCGCGACATCCTGCGCCAGTTCCTCACCGAGGCGGTGATGCTGTCGATGGTCGGCGGCGTGACCGGCATCGCCCTGGCCTTGACCATCGGCGGTGCGCTGCTGCTGGCCGATATCGCCGTGGCCTTCGCCCTGCCCGCCATCTTCGGCGCCTTTGCCTGCGCCGTGATCACCGGTGTCGTGTTCGGCTTCATGCCGGCGCGCAAAGCCGCCCGACTCGACCCGGTCAAAGCCCTTACCAGCGTGTAGCCCATGACATTGCCAAGCCGCATCAGCCTGCTGACCCTGAGCCTCTGCCTCGCCGCCTGCAACAGCACACCGCCGCCGCAGGCCGACATCACGCCACCGCCCTCCTGGCAAGGCACCACCGACACCCATCAGGCGCTGCCGGACAGCGCCTGGTGGCAGGCGTTCGCCAGCCGCGAACTGGATCGCCTGATCGAGCGCGCCCGCAGCAACAGCCACGACCTGGCGGCCGCTGCCGCACGGGTGCGCCAGGCCCAGGCGCGCGCCGTGATCGCCGGAGCGCCGTTGTTGCCCGAACTGCAGTTCGGGGTGGACGGCAGCCGCCAACGCCTGCTGCGCGGCGACGGTAACGACCAGCTCGACGCCACCAGCAGCGAACGCACCAGTACCGCCTTCGCCACGCGCCTGAGCGCCAGTTACGAAATCGATTTCTGGGGCGGCCTGCGCGCCGCCCGCGACAGTGCATTGCGCAACCTCGACGCCAGCCGATTCGACCGCCAGACGGTCGAGCTCACCTTGTTCAGCGCTGTCGCCGACAGCTACCTGCAAGGGCTGGCATTGCAAGAGCAACGGCGTATCGCCCGGCTCAACCTGGACAACGCGCGCAATGTCCTGCGCCTGGTCGAAGCCCGTGAACGCTCCGGTTCGGCGACCCGCCTGGAACTGGCCCAGCAACGCGGCCTGGTCGCCGCCCAGGAGCGCCAGGTGCCGTTGCTGGAGCAACAGTGGCAGGACAACCGCGTCACACTCGCCACCCTGCTCGGTGATCCGGTGCAGAGCTTGGGTACCAGCCAGGAGTCGATCAGTGCACTGAACTGGCCAGGCATCGGCAGCGGCGTACCCAGCGCACTGCTCAGTCGCCGCCCGGACATCGCCGCCGCCGAGGCACGTCTGGCGGCGGCCAGCGCCGACGTGCAGGTCGCCAGGGCTGCCATGCTGCCGCGCGTGGTACTGGGCGCCGACCTGGGCAGTGGCGCCCGGACCTTCGCCAACGTGCTCGACAGCCCCTTCTATACCCTCACCACCGCCCTCACCGCGCCCATCTTCGACCGAGGCCGACGCGGCGCCGAACGCGACCAGGCCAAGGCGCGCCAGGAAGAATTGCTGGAAAATTATCGCGCCCAGATCGTGGCGGGATTTGCCGACGTGGAGAAGGCGCTCAATGCGATCGACGGCGTCGACCGGCAACGCCAGTGGCAGGATCAGGAAGTGGAACAGGCGCGCATCGCCTTCAGCCTGGCCGAACAGCGCTATGCCTCGGGGGCCGAGACCTTGCTGACGGTACTGGAAACCCAGCGCACCCTGTACCTGGCTGAAGACCAGCAGGCGCAACTGCGCCTGGCCAGGTTGCAGGGGAGCGTGGCGCTGTACAAGGCGTTGGGCGGAGGGTGGAGGCTTTGAGAAGGCGCGGGTTGTCTTCTTCGCGGGCAAGTCGCAGCGGCGAACCGCCGCTGCGACTTGCCCGCGAAAAGCACGACTCGGTGTTACTCAGGAAAGAATATTTTTCATCGACAGGTTACGCGCATACCAAGGCCGACGCGGCACCCGCCGCAGCAGGTCGGCGATGCCGTCCTCTTCGCCGAAGGTGATACGCAGCGCAAGCTTCATCACCTCGACATCCATCTCCACCGTCTTGCCCGGACGAATCCCCGGCGTGGTGCTGCACCCATGCGTGTCCGGCCCCAGCCAAGGGTCTGCGACTTCCACCCAAGGGCCCGGCGCGAACCACTTCACGCCATTGACCTTCAGACGCCGCACCTGGCCCGGGTGATAGCGCTCATGGGCGCGATACCAGTCTTCGATCCGGTCGTCGATCCAGCCGTGGAAACCCCAGAACACCGGGTGTACGTGGGAGGAAAACGGATCGCCCAGGAAGTCGTTCTCGCGGCCGAACCAGCGACCGGCGAAATCCGACGGGTCGCGCGCAAAGGGCACCGGTGCACTGTTGGACGGGTCCCGGGGGACCGAGGCCCAGCACATGTGCAGCCAGTCGTGCAGGTTCATCTCCACTTCCGAGCCGAAGGTGCCCAGGCTCAGCTTCGACAGGTACTGCGGGTCCTGGTATTGCGATTCCCAGACCTGGAAATTGCTGCAGAAGGTCTCCCCGGCCTTGATCGCCGACACCCACTGACCATACTCGTCGTCGCCCGGCGCTTGCCAGGGCGGCGGCACGCAGCAGCCGTCGTGATTGTCGTAATAGCGGGCAAAACCCTGCCGGTCGAACTCGACATTGGGCTGTGGCAGCGGAAAGCGCTGCCAGGAGGGCAGGTCCTGCAGGGCGCGTGCAGCATCGAGCATGTGCCGGTGCATGAACAGAAAGTCCACGCCCGAACCATTGCGGTGCTTGCGCGGCCCGCGGGCATCGCGTTCGCGGTCCCGCGGCCCTGGCTGCCAGCCCAGGCCGCGCAACGCATTGCGCTTGTCTTCGGGAATCTTGTGCCACTGATCGCGGGTCGCATGCCAGAGCTGGTGGAAAAGACGGTGCTCGGGGCTGATGACCCAGGCCTGCATGGCCGGGGTATAGGGCAGGCGCTCACGCGCCTCTGGGAACAGGCGCTTGACGGCAACGAAACGGCTGTCCGCCACCGGCAAGGTCAAGGGCCGATCCAGGCGCTGCAAGCGGCCGCTGAGGGTGCCGCTGCCGGCGTTGGCGAACTCGCCCCACACCTCGTCGAGGCTGGCCACGCACTCATAGCCCGGCCCGCCTTTCTCACTGAGCAGGCGCCAACGCACCTGGGCAGACGACGCGCCGACCAGATCGCCCAGCACCCGGTAGGCGGCGGGCCCATCAGCCCGCAGGCGCTCGCCGGTATCGACGAAACCGCGCAGGCCACGGCCTTTGGTGGCGACGTCGAAGAACACTTCGACCCCCTCACGCGGCAGGCCTTCAAGGCCACCATCGGCGCCTTCGAAACGGATATCCCAGACACCGCGCAAATGGTCGGCCAGCAGTTGCCCGGCAAGGTCGGCAAGCTCGACGCTGGCCTCGCCCGGGGTGACGATGTCGTCTTCAGGGTCGTGGGTCAGCTCCTTGTGCGCATAGTAGGCGGCGGTACCCGCGGCCCCCGCCACTGCCAGGCCTGCGATGAATCCTCGTCGGGAAATGGTCATTGCGCCTCTATCCGTTCCAGCCATGCTGCGGCTTCTATCCAAGCTAGAACGTACGCTGGCGGGCAAAATTTACCGGGTCTAATTCACCGCCGCTGGCGCTCGTTCCTTCAGAAGACTCCTTGCCAGCAGAGGCTGCCGATGACCTCCTTCCTGTCGCGCCTGATACGCCCGAATCGCGCCAGCGCCTACCGGATCTTCGATGTCGAACTCAAGACCATCGTGCCTTTGAGCCCTTCGCTGTGTCGCTTCGTCTTCACCGGCGAAGACATCGGGCAGATGACCACCCTGGCGCCGGACCAGCGCATCAAGCTGTTCTTCCCCTCCCCTGACGGCCAGCCGCCACGACTCCCCCAGCACGAGAAATGGCAGCAGGCACGCCGCGACCTGCCACCGGAGCAGACGCCCCCCATGCGCACCTACACGCTGCGCGCCCTGCGAAGCGCGCAGCGGGAGGTGGAGGTGGATTTCGTCCTGCATGGGATCAATGGCCCCGCCTCGGCCTGGGCGACCCATGCGCGTCCCGGTGATCGGCTGCAGATGGTTGCACCGAACCTCGCCTATGACGGCGACCCCGGCGGTTATGAGTGGAAGCCCCCACGCGAGGCACGGCAAATTCTGCTGGTAGGCGACGAGACCGCGCTGCCGGCGATCGCCGGGGCGCTCGAACAGTTGGCCGACAACCGCCCGCACCTGGCGGTCGAAGCCTTTATCGAGGTTCCCCTGGAACTCGACTGCCTTGATCTGCGCCATGGCCCGGCCACCCGGGTGCACTGGCTGCCCCGCGACGTGCTGGCCTGCGATCACGGCCAAGGCATGCTGCACGCGATACACGAACTTGCCACGCTGCCGAACGCGACAGCGCCCCGCAACGCCGAGCTCGAGGAGGTCGACATCGACCAGCGCCTCTGGGAGCTGGCCAGCGACCAGGCCGCCGCCTTTCACGCCTGGATCGCCGGCGAGTCAGCGACGGTGATGGAGATCCGCCGCTACCTGATCAAAGAGCGTGGCCTGGCACGCGACAGCCTGACGCTGATGGGCTACTGGCGGGCCGGACGCACCCTGGAATAGCGGCGACCGAATAGCGACGACCAGGATCGCACCCGCCCTATTTCCGGGCCCACCCACCAAAACCGCTGTCGCACATCTGTAAATCGATGTCATGACAGCGGATTCCGCCGTCGCTCCGCCGTTAACGACCGAATCCGGTCTCCAGCACCCGCACAAACGACACAAAAAACCCCTCTGCCTCGCGCATCCTGACCCCGACCCCAGAGTCACGGACAGACCTACGCACTTGCGCCGCCCTACAACCAATAACAACACCCAGGGACCACACCTATGCTCTCCATGCGAAAACGCTTCGGCGTCCTGCTGTTCTCGCTGTGTGCCACTGCCGTCCAGGCCAAGGAATGGACCGAAATCCGCTTCGGCGTCTTCCCCGAATACCCACCCTTCGAATCCGTCGCCGCCGATGGCAGCCTGCAAGGCTTCGACATCGAGCTGGGCAATGCCATCTGCGCCAAGCTGCAGGTCAAGTGCACCTGGGTGCACAACGAGTTCGACGGCATGATCCCGGCGCTGCGTGCGCGCAAGTTCGACGCCATCATGTCATCGATGGCGGTCACGCCCGCGCGCCTGAAGCAGATCGATTTCACCGACCGTCTGTTCCTCAGCCCCACTTCGGTGGTGGTGCGTAAGTCCGCCACCTTCGGCGACACCCCCGAGTCGCTCAAGGGCAAGCAGGTCGGCGTACTGCAAGGTTCGCTGCAGGAAGCCTACGCCCGCGCCGTGCTGACCCCGCTCGGCGCGCAGGTCAAGGCCTACCAGTCCCAGGACCAGAACTACGCCGACCTGCAGAACGGTCGTCTCGACGCTACCGTCACCGACCGCCTCGAAGCCCAGCTGAATTTCCTCTCCAAGCCTGAGGGCGCCGATTTCAAGAGCGGCCCGGCGATCAAGGACCCAAGCCTGCCGCTGGACATCGCCATGGGCCTGCGCAAGACCGATCCAGAGCTCAAGGCCCTGCTCGACAAGGGTATCGCGGCGATCCACGCCGATGGCACCTACGCCGAAATCCAGAAGAAGTACGTGGGCGACCTGGACATCTACAACGAGTGATCGTCGCTGCCAGCGCTGGCCCCGACTTGCCCGCGAAGCGGCCAGCGCAGACAGCTTCGATCCCCAAGCCATCCCGTCGCACGAGACCCCTCTCATGAACGACTTGCTTTCTCTGCAAGGCTTCGGCCCGTTGCTGGCCCAAGGCACCTGGATGACCCTGAAGCTGGCATTCCTGTCGTTGCTGCTCAGCCTGCTGCTCGGCCTGGTCGGCGCCAGCGCCAAGCTGTCGCACTCCAAGCTGCTGCGTATCCCGGCCACCCTCTACACCACACTGATCCGCAGCGTCCCGGACCTGGTGCTGATCCTGTTGCTGTTCTACAGCATGCAGATCTGGCTCAACGACCTCACCGAAGCACTGGGTTGGGACTACGTGGAGATCGACCCCTTCGGCGCCGGCGTGCTGACCCTGGGCTTCATCTACGGCGCCTACTTCACCGAGAACTTTCGCGGCGCGATCCTCAGCGTGCCAGCGGGTCAACTGGAGGCAGCCACCGCCTACGGCCTGAGCCGTGCCCAGCGCTTTCGCCTGGTGCTGTTCCCACAACTGATGCGTTTCGCCCTGCCAGGCCTTGGCAACAACTGGCTGGTGTTGCTCAAGTCCACTGCACTGGTGTCGATCATCGGCCTGGCCGACCTGGTCAAGGCCGCGCAGAACGCCGGCAAGACCACCAATGACATGCTGTTCTTCCTGTGCCTGGCCGGGTTGGTCTACCTGCTGATCACCACCCTTTCCAATCGTCTGTTCAAGCACCTTGAGCGGCGCTACAACACCGGCGTGCGGGGGCTGGCACGATGATCGAACTCCTTCAGCAATACGGCATCGCCTATCTGTACAACGATGGCAGTGGTCTGTCGGGCCTGGCCATGACGCTGTGGCTGTTCCTGGCGAGCATGGTCCTGGGGTTCGTACTTTCGCTACCCCTGGCGCTGGCGCGGGTGTCGCGCCACAGCTGGCTGCGCGTGCCGGTGCAGGTGTACACCTTCGTGTTCCGCGGCACACCGCTCTATATCCAGTTGCTGATCTGCTACACAGGCCTCTACAGCCTGGAGGTGGTGCGCGAACACGCGCTGCTCGACCAGTTCTTGCGCAACGCACTCAACTGCACCCTGCTGGCGTTCGTGCTCAACACCTGCGCCTACACCGTGGAGATTTTCGCCGGGGCGATCCGCAACCTGCCCGCTGGCGAACTGGAGGCGGCTCAGGCCTATGGCCTGCGCGGCTGGAAGCTGAACCTGTTCCTGGTACTGCCGGCGGCCCTGCGCCGCTCGCTGCCGGCCTACAGCAACGAGCTGATCCTCATGCTGCATGCCACCTCGCTGGCCTTCACCGCCACCGTCGCCGACATCCTCAAGGTGGCGCGCGACGCCAACGCCGCGACCTTCCTGACCTTCCAGGCTTTCGGCGTGGCTGCGCTGCTGTACATGTTGCTGTCCTTCGCCCTGGTCGGCTTGTTCCGACTCGCCGAGCGCCGCTGGATGCGCTTCCTTGATCCCGTACGAGGCTGACCCCATGACCGCCACCGCACTGCCTTTGAACTTCGAACACGCGCCCTCCACCCAGGCCCATGCGAGCGCGATCAAGCTCAGCGTCGACGGCCTGCACAAGCATTACGGCGAGCACCAGGTGCTCAAGGGCGTATCGCTGCAAGCCCGCAAGGGCGACGTGATCAGCCTGATCGGCGCCAGTGGCTCGGGCAAGAGCACCTTCCTGCGCTGCATCAACTTCCTCGAACAGCCCGATGCCGGCAGCATCACCCTCGACGGCCAGACCCTGCAGATCCGCCCCGGCACCCGCACGCCGCCACCTGCACAACTGCAAAACCTGCGCACACGCCTGGCGATGGTGTTCCAGCATTTCAACCTGTGGAGCCACCTGACCGTGCTGGAAAACATCTGCCTGGCGCCGCGCAAGGTACTGGGCATCAGTGCCGCCGAGGCCCAGGCGCGAGCGCGCACCTATCTGGACAAGGTCGGCCTGCCCGCGCGCGCCGCTGAGCAATACCCTGCCTTCCTCTCCGGCGGCCAACAGCAGCGGGTGGCGATCGCCCGCGCACTGGCCATGGAGCCGGAGATCATCCTGTTCGACGAACCGACCTCGGCACTCGACCCCGAGCTGGTCGGCGAAGTGCTCAAGGTGATACAGACGCTCGCCGAGGAAGGACGTACCATGCTCATGGTCACCCACGAGATGGGCTTTGCCCGCCAGGTGTCCAGCCAGGTGCTGTTCCTGCACCAGGGACTGGTGGAGGAGCACGGCAGTGCCGACATCCTGGACCACCCGCAGAGCCCACGCCTGCAACAGTTTCTCTCAAACCGTTTGAAGTGAAGTCACGCCGTATGGATAGCAAGGCCACCCGCTCCCCCGCCAATCCGCCGCTGGACCGCATCGATGAAGCGATCATCGATGTGCTGCGCCACCACGGCAGGATCACCTACGAGAAGCTCTCGACCCTCGTGCACCTGACGCCCAGGCCTTGCCTTGAGCGGGTGCGCAAGCTGGAGCGCCGAGGTGTGATCCGCGGCTACGGTGCGATCATCGACCTGCAGCAGGTGTCGCCTGGCCTGTCGCTGCTGGTCCTGGTGGCCTTGTCCAACCAGAGCGGACGTTCCGCCCAGCGCGCCTTCGAGGCCACCGTGCGGGCCTGCCCGCAGGTCTATGAATGCCAACTGATCAGCGGCCATTTCGACTACAGCCTGCGCATGCGCTGCCGCGACATGGAGCACTACCGGGTGCTGACCGAAGCCTGGATGAACGACGACGAACTGCATATCGACAAGCTGGTCGCCCACCCGGAACTGGCGTCGGTCAAGAGCCTCGCACCACAAGCTTGACCCCTTCAAAATCCCCATTCGCTGATATCGGGCCGCCCGTCGGCCCGGTATCCAGCGACGCCGCCCCGTCAAAATTTATTTTTCCCCTCCAACACCCTGCGCAGAGCGCCTGCAGTGCACTCGCCTGCAACTGGTCAGACCGGTAAGTCCAAAAGCCCTTGCCAAGCTCGGAAATTCGCGCTTACATTTACCCCGCACTGGACAAACCGGTAAGACCACAATAATTAAGTCCTGCGCTCTTTCGCCCGCCATCCCCTGGCGTGCATCGAAGCAGGGACACCGAATCAGAGATCCCTCCCATGCTCAAATGGTGCTCGCGTTCGATCTTCCTCCAAGTTGTCCTGGGCCTCGCCCTGGGCGTTATCTGCGGTCTCAGCTTTCCCGAAGTTTCCCTGCAGCTCAAACCCCTCGGTGACGGCTTCATCAAGCTGATCAAGATGCTCATCGGCATCATCGTGTTCTGCGTGGTGGTCAGCGGCATCTCCGGCGCGGGCGACCTGAAGAAGGTCGGACGCATCGGCCTGAAGTCGGTGATCTACTTCGAAATCCTCACCACCATCGCCCTGGTCATCGGCCTGGTGCTGGCCTTCTCCACCGGCATTGGTCAAGGTGCCAACATCCACCTCGACCAGCTCTCCAGCGCCGATGCCGGCGCCCTGGCCGATCGCGGTGCGCACATCCACGGCGCCACGGCGTTCTTCATGGAGCTGATCCCGACCTCGGTGATCGGTGCCTTCGCCGACAACAACATCCTCCAGGTCCTGCTGTTCGCCGTGCTGTTCGGCAGTGCACTGAACCTGGTCGGCGAATCGGCCTCGGGCATCTCGCGCCTGATCAACGAACTCAGCCATGTGATCTTCCGCATCATGGGCATGATCGTGCGCCTGGCGCCGATCGGCGTGTTCGGCGCCATCGCCTTCACCACCAGCAAGTACGGCCTGGAATCGCTGCAGCATCTGGGCGGGCTGGTGGCGCTGTTCTACATCACCTGTGCAGGCTTCGTGCTGCTGATCCTGGGCACGGTAATGCGCGTGTCGGGCCTGAAGCTGATCCCGTTCATCAAGTACCTGCGCGAGGAACTGACCATCGTCCTCGGCACCGCCTCCTCCGACGCCGTACTGCCACAGGTGATGCGCAAGCTCGAACACCTGGGGATCGGCAGTTCCACCGTGGGACTGGTGATTCCGACCGGCTACTCGTTCAACCTGGACGGTTTCTCGATCTACCTCACCCTGGCCATCGTGTTCATCGCCAACGCCACCGGCACGCCACTGGCCATGACCGACCTGCTGACCATCCTGCTGGTGTCGCTGGTCACCTCCAAGGGCGCCCACGGCATCCCGGGCTCGGCGCTGGTGATCCTGGCCGCCACCCTGACCGCCGTGCCGGCGATCCCGGTGGTCGGCCTGGTGCTGGTGCTGGCCGTGGACTGGTTCATGGGCATCGGCCGGGCACTGACCAACCTGATCGGCAACTGTGTCGCCACCGTGGCCATCGCCCGTTGGGAGAAGGACATCGACATGGAGCGCGCCAACAACGTGCTGGCCGGCAAGCCCGGCTTCGCACCGGTAGCGCGCAAACCGGGCCAGGCCCATCAGCAGGAATTCTGACCGTGCCAGGGCCGGCGTTCAGCGCCGGCCCACAGGCGCCAAGACTCAGGTTTCAATCAGGGAGCGAACCGTGATCAGCTCATCGACCGTCGTCAACTCCGTGGTGGAAAAGCTGCGCAAGGCCCTGGCCCGCGGCCAGTGGCGCAGCGGCGAAATGCTGCCAGGCCAGCGCGAGCTGGCCGAACAATTGGGCATCAGCCGCCCCAGCCTGCGTGAAGCGGTGACCGTACTGGAAACCCTCGGACTGGTGCGTTCGATGCCTGGCAAAGGTGTGCTGGTGCTGGAGGCCGACGCCACGCTGGTACAAAGCACCGATGGCGTCGGCGCTGCCAGCCTGGCCGATGTGCTGGAGCTGCGCTACACCCTCGAGCCCTTCATCGCCGGGCTGGTCGCGCAATCGGCGGGCAACCAGGACATCGGCCAGCTGCGCCTGACCCTGATGGACCTGCGCGAAGCCGTTGACGCCTGCGACAGCGAGGCAGGCGTAGCCGCCTACATCGCCTTCCACGAGGCGCTGTTCGCGCTGACCACCAACCCGATCTTCCAGAGCGTGGTGCAGCAGACCAGCAACGCGCTCAAGCAGAGCGCGGCCATGCTGCGCGACTCCCCTGAACACCTGGCCGCACGGCTCGACGAGAACGAGGCGGTGGTGCGCGCCATCCGCGCACGCAACAGCGCCCAGGCCAGCGCCCAGATGCGCCGGCACATCCTCGCCGAGGGCCAGCGCATGGGCATCGAACTGAACATCCCGGACGACCATCCGGACCCGCATCTTTGACGTCAGGAGAGCGATCATGACCGCCTTCGCCCACGCCGACCCGTGCCTGCCCCAGTTGATCAAGACCGGCGAAGGCCGCCTGGGAGCCGAACAGATCTACCCGCGCCTGTTCGACGCCATCCTCGAACAGCGCCTGCCACCTGGCAGCGCCCTGCCCGAGCAAGCGCTGGGCAATGCCTTCGGCGTCAGCCGCACAGTGATCCGCCGGGTGCTCGGGCGCCTGGCCGACCAGCAGGTAGTGGTGCAACGCCCCAGCCACACCGCACACCTGGCCGCGCCCGATCCACAGCAGGCGCGCCAGGTGCTCAGTGCACGGCGCCTGGCTGAAACCACACTGATCGGCCTGGCCACCCAGCGCGCGCGTCCGGGGCAGATCCGGCAACTGCGCCAACTGGTCGAGCGCGAGCGCCTGCACCACGAACGCGGCGAGCGCTGCACGGCCATCCGTCTGGGCGGCGAATTCCACCTCAAGCTTGCGCAGATGGCCAATAACGCCCCCTTGGCGCGCTTTCTCAATGGCCTGGTGCCGATGACCTCGCTGATCATCGCCCGCTACGAGTCGCCCTGCTGCGAGCACTGCGCCTGGCAAGAGCACGCGGCAATCATCGACGCGGTGGAAGATGGCGACAGCACCGCGGCGCTGGCGTTGATGCACCAGCACCTGGATCGCCTCGAAGCCAAGCTCGACCTCGATCAGAGCGTGCGCGCGTAACGTTTGCGGTAGTCCGCCGGGGTGACCCCAACATGCCGCACGAAGGCACGGCGCAGGGTGTCGACATTGGCGAAGCCACACAAGGCGGCCACCTGCTTGGGCGGCTCGCGTCCGCCCTCGAGGCGCTCACGGGCGGCATTGACCCGTGCCAGTTCCACCCAGGCCGCCGGGGTCATGCCCACATCGGCCTGGAACAGCCGGGCGAAGTGCCGCGGGCTGAGACCCGCCCGCTGCGCCAGGCTGGCGATGCTGTGATCCTCGGCCGGATTGGCGGCCACATAGCGCTGCAACCCCTGAAGCACCGAGCGCCCGACCGGCGACGAGGCGCCCTGGCGACTGAACTGCAATTGCCCGCCCGGACGCTTGAAGTACATCACCAACTGCCCTGCCACCTGCTTGGCGAGCTCTCGCCCCAGGTCCTCCTCCACCAGGCTCAACGCCAGGTCCAGCCCGGACGTCACCCCCGCCGCAGTGCGCACCTTGCCGTCATGGACCTGGATCGCATCGGCGTCCACCTGCACCTCGGGATAGCGCTCGGCCAAGGCCTCGGCGACCGCCCAGTGCGTGGTGATGCGTCGGCCATCGAGCAGGCCGGCAGCCGCCAGGGCGAAGGCGCCAGTACAGACTGATCCGTAGCGTCGACAACTGGCGGCGCGCCCACGCAGCCAGTCGAGGATGCCGCTGCGCAGGTGCTGGCTGGCCGCCTGCGGCGTACCGGCGATCAGCAGGGTGTCGATGGGCTCGTGGGTGTCGCCGATCCAGCCATCGGGCAGCAGGCGTGCGCCGGACGAACTGACCAGTGGGCCGGGTTCGCAGGCCAGCAGGCGCAGGCGATAGACCTCGCGACCGGCCTGGCGGTTGGCCTCGGCGAAGACATCGAGCGGGCCGCTGGCATCGAGCAACTGGACGCCGGGCATGGCAAGGATGGCGAGGGTCAGCGAGGGCATCTGGAGATCCTGTAGGCGCGCAAAAGGGTGGGTAGCGACAGCATAAAACCCCGGCCGACCCCATGCGCAGGCCATGTCTGTCGCAGACCGACAATGGCAGGATATGGCGCATAACGTCAATTGAGGACAGCCACCCGCCCCGCCACACTGACTCCACCACCACACCACCCCAGGAGTCACCCATGTCCACCTCCATCGCCGGTATCCAGGTGCCTGACAGCGCCATGGCCCGTGAAATCACCGAACTGGTCCGCGACACCGCCTCGCCGCTGCTGTTCCACCACTCCAGCCGGGTGTTCTACTTCGCCGCCCTGGCCGGCAAGCGCCTGGGTCTGAAGTTCGACAGCGAACTGCTGTACTGCGGCTGCATGTTCCACGATATGGGCCTGACCCATCAGCACAGCAGCGACTGCTGCCGCTTCGAGGTCGACGGCGCCAACGCCGCCCGCGACTTCCTCAAGGGCCATGGCATCGCCGAACGCGACATCGAGCGGGTCTGGACCGCCATCGCCCTGCACACCACACCGGGTATTCCCGAGTTCATGCACCCGCTGATCGCACTGGTGACCGCCGGTGTCGAGACCGACGTCCTCGGCCTGCACCACGAGGGGCTGAGCACTACCGAGCGCGACGCCGTGGTCCAGGCCCACCCTCGCGGCGAGCAGTTCAAGGAAGCGATCATCCAGGCCTTCTACGATGGCATCCGCCACAAGCCGCAGACCACCTTCGGCAACGTCAAGGGCGATGTCATCGCCGACAAGGAACCGGGTTTCCATCCCGGCAACTTCTGCAGCGTGATCCGCCAGTCCTGCTGGCCGAGCTGAGGCCTCGCTGGCCAAGGCTTGCCGGGCGCCTTACCATGCGCCCGGCAATTACACGCCAGGAGGTCTTATGCAACACACCATCGCGCCAGTCGGCGCAGAGCAGTTCGAGCGACTGACCGAACTGTGGGAAGCCTCGGTGCGGGCCACGCACGATTTTCTTCCCGAAGGCTACATCGAACGCCTGCGCCCGCTGGTACGCGACCAGTACCTGGGCTTCGTCCAGCTGCGCGCCGCGTATGATGAACAGGGGCAGATCCTCGGCTTCGCCGGGATACACGAGGGCAAGCTGGAGATGCTCTTCGTCGATCCGATCTACCGCGGCCAGGGCATCGGCAAGACGCTGTTGGCTGACGTCGTCGCCGAACTGGGCGTACGCGAGGTCGATGTCAACGAACAGAACCCGCAGGCCGTGGGTTTCTACCTCAGCCAGGGCTTCGTCCAGACCGGACGCAGCGAAGTCGATGGGCAGGGCGATCCGTATCCGCTGCTGCATCTGAAACGCGAGGGCTGAACATGGCTTTCGCACTGCAAAAAGGGGCCGCTCTGCGGCCCTTCCCGCTCCTATAATCAGAAGACCTCATCCAGCCTCTACCCAGGGAGGCTACCCGCGTGAACCCGCGCATTCCCCTCTTGCTGCTGTGCCTGCTGCTGGCCCTGGCTGGCTGTGCCGGCAAACGCTCCCCACCCGCCCCGCCCCCGGCCACGCTCACCCCCGCCCTCTGGCAACAGATCGACCAGGACCTGATTAGCGCCTCGGTTGCCGCCACCGGCTCGGCCAGCGACTATGCCCGTCGCTCGATGCGGGTCTGGCGCGAACAGGTGCAGCAACGCACCGAAAGCGACTTCATCCCCTGGTTCACCGGCTACTGGACCCAGCAGTGGCTGACCCTCAAGGTTGCCTGGTACAAGATGAACAGCGGCAACGGCAGTGACCCGCCAGAAAAACGCCTGGCGCTGTACCTGCAGGCGCAGTACCACGACCGGGTGATCGAACCGGTCGCCGAGCAGATCAACCCCGAAGGCATCCGCGACCGCGCCAGCGCGCTGTACCTGGAACTGTTCGCCAAGCAGTTGCCGACAATCATCCAACGCTACAACGCCCCGCCCGATCAGGTCAGCCAGCGTCTGAATCAGCTTGCGGCCATCGCCCTGGGCCCGCCCGCGGCCAGGGATGCGACGCTCTACCAACTGCTGCGCGCCCAGTCACTGGACCAGCAGCCCGCCTGGCAGGCGCTGCGCCAGCACCTGCACGACCAGGCTGCCAAGGCTCCCGGGCAAACCGAGGTGGGGCTGTCGTCGGTAGCCACCCGCGCCAGCGAAAAACTCGGCGCCACCCTGGCCCCGCGCGGCATCGCCAGCGCAGTGGCAGCCGCAGTAGGCAAGGCCGCCGGGGCGATGATCTCGGTGACGGTGGCCGGTTTCGGCATGATGACCCATGACCGCGAACAGCCGCAGATGGTCGAGCAACTGCGGGTGATCCTCAACGTGGCGCTGAACGAGGAATGGCGCGAGCTGATGGAAAACCGCCAGAGCGGTGCCCTTTCGGGGGTGTACTACCTGTCGGGGCAGATCGAGGATGGCCTGTTGTCGGGTGCTGGCCGGCCCTGACGCCTCAGGCCACTGCCATGGCCGAGGTCGGCAGGCCGAATATGCGGTCGAACGCCCAGTTGTAGGCGAAGGTGTAGCACGGCACCAGCACGATGAACGCCAGGTCCACCACGAATGCCTCGACCAGGCTCATGTCCAGCCACCAGGCAATCAGCGGAATCAGGTACAGCACCAGCGTCAGCTGGAAGCCCACCGCGTGCGCCAC